>JBEBTS010000153.1:0-5167 GCA_040393665.1 Conexibacter woesei | reverse complement strand
GGTTCTTCGGGGGGGGGGGGGGTCGGGTGTGTGGGGGGTCCGCCGGGGGGGCGGGGTTTTTGGGGGGGGCCCCCCCCCCCCCCAACCCCCCCCCCCCCGGCCCGCTTCGACAGCGGATGAGGTCGGCCGAGACGCGCTTGGGCTCGTATGGCGCGTTGGGGGCTCCGGATCCGCTTCACGGGTATCCGGAACGAGATCCGGAGCCCCCGACTCGCCATCTGCTCCAGCGGTGGTGGACCGGGTGGGCCGCGCCACTGGCTTCGTCAGTCCAGGGGGATGTCCGTGACCTGTGACTCTTCGGGGGCGGGGGTAGGGTCCTCCGCCGATGGGGGTGGGTCAGGGGTGGTGGGGGTCCCGGTTCGCTCCGAGTAGGCGGTCAGGAAGGCTCGGAATATGTTGACCGCCTCGCGTTGGAAGGCCTCCGCCTGATCGCGCAGCTCCGGTGGGACGGCGGTCCTGATCAGCTCGGCCGAGCGGCAGATCGGGCACCACTCGAGGCATTCCTCGCCGTGGCCGTGCCGGTGGCCGGGCTCGCCGCTCTCGGTGCCGGGCGCCTCGCCGTCGGCGCCTTCGGATCCGGTCCCGGCCTCCTCGGTGGCCGGATCGTCCTCCGGGTCGGCCTGGCTGCGGCCGGCGCGCGTCTGCGAGACCTGGCCCCAGAACCGGTCGGCCCCGGGCTCGAGGTCGGGCTCACTCCGCGGTTGTCCGTGGTTCTGCGTCATGGGTGTCCTCGAAGGAGATCTCCAGGATCCCGTTTTCGAATGCGGCCCGGTCCGGGCTGCGCCGGGCCAGGCCTGAGGGCAGCATGATAGTCCGCCGGACCTCGCCGACCGAGACCAGCAGCTCGTCGCCGGCCTGCTGCAGACGGACCTCGTCCTTCTCGGCGAAGGGCACGCGGATGCGGATGACGGTGCGATCGCCCTCGGTCGATATCTCCCGGGCGAGGCCGGGGTGGAGCAGCGCGGCGGGATCGGCGTCGCCGTAGAGCTCATCGGCCAGCCGCTCGTGCATCGCGGTCCCGATCACCTCCTGGGCGAAGTAGCGGGCGGTCAGCATCGGCACCGGCGAGAACCCCTCCTCGACGGTGCGGACATGCTCCTCCTGCTGTCGACGCCAGCCGTCGAAGTAGGTCCCGTCCACCTCGTCCGGGAACAGGCGATTCACGATCACGGCATCGGTCTGGTAGCCGAACAGGCCGAGGTGGGTGAAGGTGCGGCGGGCCTCGTTGATCACCATCCGGTCGGGATTCATCACCAGCCGGATCGAGCAGTGCTCGTGGTCGCGGAGGATCGCGTCCATCGCCAGCAGGTTGGCGATCAGGTGCTCGACCTCGTCCATCAGCTCCGGGTCCGGCAGCGGGATCTCCAGCGCCCGGGCCAGCGGCGCCGCGGCGCCGAGCAGGCTGCGGTTCCAGGGGAAGGCCTTGCGCATCCACCAGCTCGCTACTTCGGGATACCCGAGCAGGCGCAGCGTCTCGCCGCTGGGCGCGCAGTCGACGATCACCGTGTCGAACTCGCCGTCGTCCCAGTGGTGCTTGATCCGCAGCAGGGAGAACAGCTCGTCCAGGCCGGGAGGCACGGTCAGCTCCTCGGCCCGGATCCGGTCAACCCCCTGGCTGAGCAGCAGCCCCGACATCCAGGCTGAGGCCCGGTCCCAGTGGCGGCGCATCTCGGCCCCCGCGATCACCTCCTGGCCCCACAGGCCGTCGTCGATCGGGGTCGGGTCCGGGCCCAGCTCCGTCCCGACCGCGTCGGAGAGGCTGTGCGCCGGATCGGTCGAGAGGATCACGGTGCGACTCCCGAGCGCAGCGCAGCGCCTGGCCGTCGCCGCGGCGACGGACGTCTTGCCGACTCCGCCCTTGCCCGTGTAGAGGATCGTCCGCGGTGGCATGGACCCGCGAGCGTATAGCCTGCCCCGACTTGAACCGGGCAATCCTGAGCATCGCGATTCTCCTGCTGGCCTCCGCCGGGGCCCTGATCGCCGGCTGCGGGCAGGACCGGCCGGACCCGGAGACCGTGCTGAAGCGCACCCTCGCCCCGGAGCGCCTCGACTCCGCGATGCCCGAGGCGACCGTCCTGGTCCAGTCGCTCGGCTACGAGGACCGGGTGCTGGAGGAACGGGGCCTAGAGGTCCCCGCGGCGGCCCTGGACGAGATCCGCGGCGCGCTCGGCGACTCGAACGAGGGCTTCCGCGACCTGGCCACCGGACTCGAGGACGAAGGCACCGCCGAAGTCGGGGGAGTGGAGACCGACCACATCTCGGGCGAGCTCGACACGGCGGCGCTGGCAGACGCGCTCGAAGGCTCCGAGCAGACCTCCGCCGGCCGGCTCGGACTGCCCGGCGCGGACCTGAGCCGCAACCTCGTGGCGGCCGACTTCGACCTCTACTCGGGGACGGCCGACGGCGTGCTGCGCAGGCTCGACCTGACGCTGGCGCTCGATGACCCCGATAATGCACTTCCGCCAACCCGAATCCGGTTCAGCCTGACCGGAGAGAGCCAACTGCAGAGCAACCCCGAATGAGCGTAATCCTCCTTCTCGTCAGCTTCGCGATCATCCTCGCCGGAGCCCTGCTGTTCACCAACTCGATCGAGTGGCTGGGCCACAAGCTCAACCTCGGCGAAGGTGCCGTCGGCTCGATCCTCGCCGCGGTCGGGACCGCGATGCCGGAGACCCTGATCCCGATCGTCGCGATCATCGGCGGCGTCGCCGGCAGCGACGAGGTCGCGGTCGGGGCGATCGTCGGCGCGCCCTTCCTGCTGGCGACGGTGGCGATGGCCCTGGTCGGCCTGGCCGCGATCTCCTACGTGAAGCGCCGCCCGACCGGCAAGCACCTCGACGTCCACGTCGAGACCCTGGACCGGGACCTGCTCTTCTTCATGGGCTTCTTCACGCTGGCGCTGGTGATCGGCGTGGTCGACGTGCCCAACTGGGTCGAGATCGCCGCCGGGATCGCCTGCCTCATCGCCTACCTGGGCTACGTCGTGATGACCATCCGCAACGGCGGGGATGCCACCGAGAGCCACGAGATGAGCCCGCTGGTGATGGACCGCCGTGCCGACCGGACCGGCAGCGCCCCGCCCAACGGCCTGATCGGGCTCCAGCTCCTGATCGGTCTCGGAGCCATGATCGGCGGAGCCCACCTGTTCGTCCACGAGCTGATCCACATCGCCGAGTCGCTCGGCGTCTCCGCGATCGTCCTCTCGCTGATCCTGGCCCCGCTCGCGACCGAGCTGCCGGAGAAGGCCAACAGCTACTTCTGGGTCCGCGAGGGCAAGGACTCGCTGGCCCTGGGCAACATCACCGGGGCGATGGTCTTCCAGTCCACCATCCCGGTCTTCGTCGGCATGGTCTTCATCGACTGGTCGCTGGACAAGTTCGCCGCGGTCTCGATGATCCTCGGGCTGCTCGGCGGCATGGTCGCCTACTGGGCGCTGCGCCGGAAGGGCGAGTTCGGCAAGGTCTCGATCGCCGTCTGGGCGCTGCTCTACGTGACCTTCCTGGTCTTCGTCCTGGCCGCCTGACCGCGCGGCCGTCGCGGCCGCCCGGCGGGCCGGGTCAGAGCTCCCGCACCACTCGGCACGGGTTGCCGACCGCCAGCACCCCGGACGGGATGTCGGCGGTGACCACGCTGCCGGCCCCGATCACCGAGCTCTCGCCGACGGTCACGCCCGGGCAGACGATCGCGCCCCCGCCGAGCCAGGCCCCGTCCTCGATCGTGATCGGACGGGCCAGCTCGCCGCCGGCGCGCCGGGCGACGGGGTCGAGCGGATGCTCGGCGGTGAGGATCTGGACCCCGGTCGCGATCAGCACCTCGTCGCCGATGCTCACCGGGGCCACGTCGAGGATGATCGCCCGGTAGTTGATGAACGTGCGGGAGCCGACCGAGATGTTGTAGCCGTAGTCGCAGAGGAAGGGCGGCTCGATGTAGGTGTCGGTCCCGACCTCGGCGAAGAGCCCCGCCAGCTCCGAGCGGTCGAGCCGCTGCTCGGGACGCGCGTTGAACTCGCGCAGGACCTCCTGGCACCGGCGACGGTCGGCGACCAGCTCCGGGTCCCCCGAGCGGTAGAGCTCGCCGGCGATCATCTTCTCCCGCTCGGTGGCCACCTTCCCGGCGCTTCCCCGGGACCCGTTCAGACCGGGCTGCCGGTGGTCAGCAGCCAGGAGGAGGTGAAGCGCATGGCGGAGGCGTCCTCGTTGACCTCGTGGAGCAGGTCGAGGGACTCGGTGCGGAGTTGCGCGTAGGCGTCATCCCCGATCAGCTGCTTGGTCGCCAGCCACATCGGGTGATGGTCGAACCACTCGTCGTTCTGGGTCTCGGGCGAGGCGGTGACGAAGGCGATCCGCTGCTTCTCGCAGTGGACCGAGAGGCCGTGGTCGGCGAACAGCTCGCGCAGCTGGTCCGGATCGCCCCAGTTGAAGGGCTCGTCCGCCGGGTTGGCCGTCGCGCCGCCGGGCAGGTCCTCGTCGGAGGCCGCCTCGGCGCCGTCGCCGGTTCCGAGGGCGGCGGCCACGTGGCGCTGGGCCAGCTCGCCGATCCGCTCCATCGGCCCCTCGCGGGTCCAGGACGAGATCGCGACGCGCCCGGAGGGGGAGAGGACCCGGGCGATCTCGGCCGCGATCTGCTCGGGGTCGCCGAAGATCGTCCCGAAGACGGAGGTGACCAGGTCGAAGCTGTCCTCCGGGAACGGGAGCTCGGCCATGTCGGCCTCGATCCAGTCCGGGTCGAGGCCCTCCTGGGCCGCGCGCTCGGCGGCCACCGCGAGCAGCCGCGGGGCCGCGTCGAGGCCGACGACCGAGGCGCCGCGGCGGGCGGCGACCAGGGCCGCGTTGCCGGTGCCGCAGGCGATGTCGAGCAGCCGCAGCCCGTTGACCGGCTCGACCGCGTCGATCACCTGATCGGCGATCGGGGCCAGCTGGGAGGCGGTCAGCTCGTATGAACCGCGGCCCCAGTCAGCCATCGGTCAGACCGTCGTGTTGAGCTCGACCAGCGCCTTCAGCACGACGTCGTCGTGCTTCTTCGGCTGGACCTTGGGGAAGACCCGGGCGATCTTGCCGTCCCGGTCGATGATGAAGGTCGCGCGCTGGACCCCCATGTACTTGTTGCCGTACATCGACTTCTCGACCCAGGTGCCGTAGAGGTCGGCGACCTTGTGGTCCTTGTCGGC
>JBEBTS010000152.1:0-5183 GCA_040393665.1 Conexibacter woesei | reverse complement strand
CCGAACAGCACGACGAACAGGAACAGCGGCAGCCAGGCGGTGATCCCGCCGGTCGCCTGGAAGCCGAGCAGGCTCTCCAGGTGACCCTCCTGGAATATCCACACGATCAGGCCGTAGGCGGCACCGACCGAGAGCAGGTTCAGCAGGATCGAGGTCGCCGGGATCACGACCGACCGGAAGGCGACCAGGAGCAGCAGGAAGGCCGCGGACAGCACGAACACGAAGACCCAGGGCGCGTGGGAGCGCATCAGGTCGTTGAAGTCCTCGGAGCCCGCGGTCATGCCGGTCACGTTGACCTCGGCTCCGGGGACCGCCCCGACCGAGCGCGGGATCACCTCGCTGCGCAGCTTGTCCAGCGCGGCGATCGACTCGTCGTCGGTCCCGGCGCCGGCCAGCGGCACGTCGACCACGGCGACCCGGTCGTTCGGGCTGGTGACGGTCGCGAGCACGGGCCCGAACCGATCGTCTCCCTCGACCTCGCCCTTCAGGGCGGCGATGCCCTCGCGCACCGCCGGGTCGTTGACGTTCGCGGCCTCGATCACGACGTGGGCCGGCTCCGGGCCGCCGGGGAAGTCCCGGTCCATCTTGTTGTAGGCCTTGATCACGTCGAGGTTCTGCGGCAGCGACTCGACCCCGGGAGTAACCGTGTGGAGCCCGAAGGCCGGAATCGCCAGGAAGACGAGGAATCCGCCCGCGACGAGGGTCGAGACCAACGGGCGTCGGAGCACCCCGCGGACCAGCCGGGACCCGATGGTGCGCTCCGGGTCGCGTCCCTGCCATAGCCGCCGGACGAACGGGATCCGGCCGCGCTCGACGCGGTCGCCGAGCCAGGCGAGGATCGCCGGCAGCACCGTCAAGGAGCCGATCACCGCCACCGCGACCACGATGATCGTGCCGGTGGCGAAGGAGGAGAAGGTCGAGGATCCGGTCAGGTACATGCCGGCCATCGCGATCATCACGGTCACGCCGGAGATGATCACGGCGCGCCCAGAGGTGGCCGCGGCGGCCTCGAGCGAGGCTCGCTCCGACCGGCCGGAGGCCCGTTCCTCCCGTTCGCGACGGAGGTAGAACAGCGAGTAGTCGACCCCGACCGCGAGACCGATCAGGAGGATGACCGAGGTCACCATGTCGGACACCGGGACCAGGTGGCTGACCAGCCCGGTCATGCCGATCGCGCCGGCCACGGCGGTGACGCCGAGCAGCAGCGGCACCCCGGCCGCGACCAGGGCGCCGAACGCCAGCACCAGGATGATCAGGGTGACCGGCAGGGAGGTCAGCTCGGCCTTCTGGAAGTCGGACTCGATCGATTCGTTCACCTGACGGTCGGCGGAAGCGTCGCCGAACTGCGAGAACTCGAATCCGGGGGATCGCTCACGGGCGCGATCGACCGCGGCGAGCGCGCCGTCGAGCCGGTCGCCCGCCTCCTCGGCGCCGCCCTTGATCCGGAAGCTGACCATGGCCGAGTTCCCGTTCCGCGAGAGCAGGGACGGGTTGCCCGGACCGTCGGGGCCGGCGAAGGGCGTCTCGATCTGGTCGACGAACCGTGTGTGCGACAGCGCCGTCGCCAGTCCGGCCGCCGCGTCACGGAAGCCGGGCGAGTCGTTGTCCGCACCGTCCCGGCTCTCGATCAGCACGGTCTCGTTCGAGGACTCGGGGAAGTTGTCGGCCATCGCGACCTCGGCCCGGCCGGACTCGCCGACCGACTGATCCGCGTCGGAGAGGGTCTTGGTGCCGACGGCGCCGCCGATCACGACGGCGAGCACGACGAAGGACAGCCAGCCCCAGATCGCCGCCTTCCGGTGGGTGGCGCTCCAGTGGCCGGCGCGGGCGGCGAGGTTTCGCTTCTGATTCATGGGATCAGACTGCCTCAGCGGACCCGGCCGGGGAATAGGGATTCCCTGCGTCTGACGGTGCGGGAAGCCACACTCCGGGCGATCCCCACCGTGGGGGTATCCGTACCTTCGCCGTTGGCGGCATGGGCGACAATCAGGTCATGCCGCGCGGTCTCAGCCTGCGAATGAAGCTCTCCCTGCTGGCCTTCCTGGCCCTGCTGGGTGGGATCGGGTCCGCGCTCTTCATCGCGCTCTCCAAGGCGGACGTCACCGCGCCGGTCCTCGAGATCGTCCTCCAGATCACCGCCGGCTGGGCCTGGGTGGGCACCGGGATCTTCGCCTGGTGGCGGCGGCCCGACAACCCCTACGGCCGCTGGATGCTGGTGACCGGCTTCGCCTGGATGGCGCAGTCGATGATCTACTCGAGCTCCCCCCTCCTGTTCACCCTCGGCATCTGCTTCGCCGACCTGTTCGCGCTGATCCTGGTCCAGACGATGCTCCGCTTCCCGACCGGCCGGATCGAGGCCCCGCTCGACCGCCGCGTGGCCGACATGGTCACCGGCATCATCGTGCTGCTGTTCATCTCCACCCTGTTCGCCGACCCGAGGGACCTGGGCGACGACCACAGCCCCGCGAACCTGCTGATGGTGGTCGACTCGCCGACCACCCTGACCGTCCTGCTGATCATCGTCAACGTGGCCGCGGTCGGCCTCGCCCTCCTGCTGATCCGCAGCTTCATCGCCAAGTACCAACAGGCCGGGCCGCCCGGCCGGCGGCTGCTCGGGCCGGTCCTGGGCAGCTCGACGGTGCTGCTGGGCGCGCTCGGCCTGGCCTCGCTGTTCTCGATCGCCGGCCTCGACGGCCCGGAGCGGGTGGCGCGCGTGGTGATCGGGCTCAGCCTGATCGCGGTCCCGGTCTCGTTCCTGGTGGGTCTGTTCCGCAGCCGCCTGATCCGCGGCGAGGCGCTCGGCCGGATGCTGGAGCGGATCGCCGGGGAGAGCGACCCGGCGAAGATGCGCGCCGCGATGGCCGACGCCCTGGGCGACCCGTCGATCCAGCTCGCGTTCTGGCTGCCGGAGGAGTCCCGGTACGTCTCGGCGGCGGGCGAGCCGATGCGGCTGCCCGAGGAGGGTTCCGGCCGGGCCGCGGCCGAGGTCCGGGCCGAGGGCCGCGAGGTGGCGGCGATCATCCACGACGCCGACCTCCTGGCCGAGCCGGAGAAGATCAACGCGGTCAGCCACGGGGCGGCGCTCGCCCTGGAGAACGTGCGCCTGGAGGCCGAGGTCCGGGCGCGGATGGCCGAGCTGCGCGCCTCCCGCACCCGGATCGTCGAGGCCACCGACGCGGCCCGCCGCGAGCTCGAGCGCAACCTGCACGACGGGGCGCAGCAGAACCTGGTCTCGCTCGCGCTGAAGCTGCAGATGGCCCGTGCCCGGGTCGACTCGGACCCGGACGAGGCCTCCGCCATCCTGTCCGACGCGAGCGCCGAGCTCGAGGCGACCCTCGCCGAGCTGAGGGAGCTGGCCCGGGGGATCCACCCGGCGATCCTCACCGATCGCGGCCTCTCGGCGGCGCTGCTGGCGCTGTCCCACCGAGCGCCGCTGCCGGTCGAGATCACCGAGACCCCCGGCGACCGGCTGCCGCCCCCGGTCGAGGCGGCCGCCTACTACGTGGTCTCGGAGTCCCTGACCAACGTCGCCCGGCACGCCGGCGCGTCGCGGGCCGAGGTCGAGATCGGGTGGTCGAACGGCATCGTCCGGATCCGGATCGCCGACGACGGTTCCGGCGGGGCCGATGCCGGCAACGGCTCCGGCCTCAACGGGCTGTCCGACCGGGTCGCCGCGCTCGACGGTCAGCTCTCGGTGAGCAGCCCGCCCGGCGAGGGCACGGTGGTCATGGCGATCATCCCCTGCTTCGACGGCGATCCCTCCGGAAACGGCAGGCCGCAGCCCGCGGCACGAGAAAGGAAGCGATGACTGAGGCCTCCGGCCGGAACAGGAACAACCAGCGCAAGGGCGACGGCCCGATGCGCGTCGTGGTGGCCGACGATTCGGTCCTGCTGCGCGAAGGCGTGGTGCGGGTGCTGGAAGGCGACGGCTTCGAGGTGGTCGGCGAGGCCGGCGACGCGGTCGACCTGCTGCGCAAGGTCGCCGCCCACGCCCCGGACGTCGCGGTGGTGGACATCCGGATGCCTCCCGGCAACACCGACGATGGCCTCCAGGCGGCGCTCGACATCCGCGCCAACCACCCCGGGACCGGCGTCCTGGTGCTCTCCCAGTACCTGGAGGAGAGCTACGCCCTGGAGCTGGTCGCCGACAGCGCCGAGAGCGTCGGCTACCTGCTCAAGGACCGGGTCGCCGACATCGAGCGGTTCACCGACTCCGTCCGCCGGGTGGGGTCGGGCGGCTCGGCGCTCGACCCCGAGGTCGTGTCCCACCTGCTCGGCCGGCGGCGGCGGGAGGACCCGCTCGAGGTCCTGACCTTCCGCGAGCGCGAGGTCCTCGGCCTGATGGCCGAGGGCCGCTCCAACAAGGCGATCGCCGAGACCATGGTGGTGACCGAGCGGGCGGTCGAGAAGCACGTCACCAACATCTTCTCCAAGCTCGACCTCACCCCCGCCCCGGAGGACCATCGTCGCGTCCTCGCCGTCCTCACCTACGTCGGCGCGATCGGGGAGCGGAGCTAGGCCACATCCCCTCGCCCCCGATGTCAGTCGCCCTTCAGGGCGCGGTTGCGGGCGCGGCGGACCCAGGCCCGGTTGATCGCGAGGACGATCAGGACCATCAGCCCGATCGGGATCGAGATCGCCAGCGCGATCAACGCGACCCCGGCGGCGATCCCGAGCACGTGCCCGGCATCGTCGAGGGCGTCGGCAACGCTCCAGCCCGAGTCGTCCGAGCCGTCCTCGTCGGTCACGACCGAGAGCGAGACCGGGGTCATCTCGACCCGCTTCTCCAGCCGGTTCATCCTCTGCTGCAGGTTCCGCGCGACCCAGCGCTCGTTCCGCAGTCGGCGTTCGATCCGCTGCCGATCCTCGTCGGTGTAGGCGTTCTCGAGCTCACCGAGGAGTCCCTGGATCCGCGCCCGGCTCGTCTTCAGCTTGTCTGACGTCGTGTTGAACGGTGCGGTCACGTCCTCGGTCTCCTGGGTCCGTTCCCGCAGGTCCGCGATTCCGGAGAGGTCCGAGATCGCCGACTCCACCTGGTCCGAGGGGATGGAGAGGCTGAACTCGGCCCGAGCGGTGCCCGTCGGGCCGTCCGAGACCGACGAGTCCATGACGATCCCGTTGTGATCGTCGACCACCTCGATCACCCGGTTGGCCACGTCCTGCACCCCGTCCGGGTCCGTCCC
>JBEBTS010000151.1:0-5288 GCA_040393665.1 Conexibacter woesei | reverse complement strand
GCGCACTCCTTGAAGTGGACGTCGTCCGGCTTGTAGCTGCGGACCTGCTGGGCGGTGACCACCAGGTCGAGCTCGGTCCGCAGGTGGCGGCGCGAGATCCCCAGCATCTTGTCGTCGATGTTGGAGACGATGCCGACGTTGAACTTCTTGGCGAGCCGGTCCATGGCGGCGTTCGACTCGCGGAACGGCATCCAGTAGGCGACGCTGTCCGGCAGGAACTGGGCCCGGGAGGGTTCGACCTCCCAGCCGATCTCGCCGGCGACCTTGATGATCGTGCGGCGCAGGACCTCGGCGTAGAGCTCGTAGGAGCCGGACATGATCTCCGCCTGGACCTCGAAGAACCGGGCGAGGAAGGGCTCGGGGTCGAAGCTGAACCCGTCCTTCTCGGCCTCCTTGGAACAGGCTTCGACGATTCCCTTCTCCCAATCGATCAGGGTGCCGTAGCAGTCGGTGGTGACCCATTCAATGTTCTTGAGGCTCGGAAGCGGCATGCGCGTTGGCCATTATGTCGGATAGTGTCCGCTGTTGGCTTCGACGTCCCTCTTGAACTCGATTCGGGGACCGGAGTCTCCTGCCGTCTACTCCTAAAAGGTCATGGATCTTCTCGAATATCAGGGCAAGGAACTGTTTGCCCGCCACGGTCTCCCCGTACCCGAAGGCGGCCACGCCGCCACCGTCGATGCAGCCGTCGAAGCGGCTGAAAAGCACGGCTACCCCGTAGCCGTCAAGGCCCAGGTCCTGATCGGTGGCCGCGGCAAGGCCGGCGGCATCAAGATCGCCCAGGACGCGTCCGAGGCCCGCGAGCACGCCGACGCGATCCTCGGGATGGACATCACCGGCCCGCACGGCGAGGGTCCGTTCAAGGTCCACGAGCTGTGGGTCGAGGCCGGCTCCCAGATCGAGGCCGAGTTCTACGCCTCGGTCATCCTCGACCGCTCGGCCAAGAAGCTGATGGTCATGCTCTCCCGGATGGGCGGCATGGACGTCGAGGCGATCGCCGAGTCCGACCCGGACGCCCTGGTCAAGGAGCACGTCGACCCGCTGGCCGGGCTCGGCCTGGACCAGGCCGCCGCGATCGTCGCCAAGGCGCAGATCCCGGCGGAGGCCGCGGATCAGGTCGCACCGATCCTGGTCAAGCTGGTCGAGGCCGCGATCGCGGAGGACGCCACCCTGATCGAGGTCAACCCCCTGATCCTGAACGCGGACGGCAAGGTCGTCCTGCTCGACGCCAAGGTCACGATCGACGGCAACGCGATCTACCGCCACCCCGAGCTGGAAGGGCTCGAGGCGAGCGAGGACCAGGACGAGCAGGAGAAGATGGCCAAGGAACGCGGCCTGACCTACGTCTCGCTCGACGGCAACATCGGCATCCTCGGCAACGGCGCCGGGCTCTGCATGTCGACGCTCGACGTGGTCGCCCAGGCCGGCGGCGCCCCCGCCAACTTCCTCGACGCCGGCGGCGGCTCGAAGGCCGAGGCGATCATCGACGCGCTCGAGGTCATCACCTCCAACCCCGAGGTCAAGGCGATCCTGTTCAACATCTTCGGCGGGATCACCCGTTGCGACGAGGTCGCCAAGGGCATCATCGAGGCGACGCGCAAGATCGGGCTGGAGCTACCGCTCGTGGTCCGGCTCGACGGGACCAACTCGGAGGAGGGGCTCGCCCTCCTCGGCGAGGCCGGGCTCTCCAATCTCCACCACGAGGCGACCATGCTCGGCGCGGCGAAGCGCGTCGTCGAGCTGGCCGGCTCCACCAACTGAGGATCGACGATGAGCATCATCATTGACAACGACACAAAGCTGGTCGTCTCCGGGCTGACCGGTCGTGAGGGCAGCTTCCACGGGCTGCGCAACCGCGCCTACGGCACCCAGGTCGTCGCCGGCGTCACCCCCGGCAAGGGCGGCAACGACGTCGAGGGCATCCCGGTGTTCGACTCGATCGCCGAGTCGGTCGAGCAGGCCGGCGCCAACACCTCGATGATCTTCGTCCCGGCCCGTTTCGCCGGCGACGCCATCAACGAGGCGATCGACTCCGGGGTCGAGACGGTCATCGCCATCACCGAGGGCATCCCCGTGATGGACATGCTGCCGACCTACTGGCGGGCTCGCGAGAAGGGCGTCCGGCTGATCGGGCCGAACTGCCCCGGCGTGCTCTCCCCGAACAAGGCCAACGTCGGCATCATCCCGGCCCAGTTCTTCGACGAAGGCCGCATCGGCGTGGTCTCCAAGTCGGGCACCCTGACCTACCAGATCGGCAACGAGCTGAAGCAGGCGGGCGAGGGCAACTCCTCGATCGTCGGCATCGGCGGCGACCCGATCGTCGGCTCCGACTTCATCGACATCCTGACCCTGTTCGAGGCCGACCCGGACACCGACCTGATCGTCATGGTCGGGGAGATCGGCGGCGACGCCGAGGAGCGGGCCGCCGACTTCATCGCCGAGAGCATCAGCAAGCCGGTGGTCGCCTACATCGCCGGCTTCACCGCCCCTCCGGGCAAGCAGATGGGTCACGCCGGCGCGATCATCTCCGGCTCCTCCGGCACCGCCAAGGCCAAGCAGGAAGCCCTCGAGGCGAAGGGCGTGCGGGTCGGCGAGAGCCCGACCGAGGCCGCCCAGATCGCGGTCGAGACGCTCCGCGGCCTCTAGGTCCCACCAAGCATCTCCGCACCAAGGGCCGGCTCGACCGGCCCTTGGTGTTTCCCGGGCCTCCCGAACCGACGCTATGATCGGTGGTCCGCTCCAATCAACCCGAAATAGGAACACACCCCCAATGCCCGACACCATCAGCTTCGCCCGCGGCGCCCCCAGCCCTGACCTGATCCCGGTGGAAGCCGTACGCACGGCCACCACCAAGGCGCTGGAGACCGACTGGCAGAAAGCACTGTCCTACGGCGTCGGGATCGGCCATCCCGGGCTCTGCGCCTGGATCGCCGACCGTCACGGGATCGACGCCGACCAGGTGATGGTCACCAACGGCTCGCTCGAGGCCGGGGCGATGCTGTTCCGGCACCTGCTCGGGCCCGGCGACCGGGTGGTCGTCGAGCAGCCCAGCTACGACCGCACCCTGCTCCTGCTGGAGCAGCTCGGGGTCGAGTTCGTCCCGGTGGCCCTGGAGGCCGACGGGATCGACGTGGACGCGATCGAGCGGGCGCTGGAGCACGGCCCGATCAAGCTCGCCCACATCATCCCCAACTTCCACAACCCGGCCGGCTGCACGCTCTCGGCCGAGAAGCGGGAACGGCTGGTCAAGCTGGCCGCAGAGCACGACTTCATGATCTTCGAGGACGACCCCTACCGGGAGCTCCCGTTCGGCGAGGACCCGCCCCCGACCATGCTCTCCATGGACGAGGCGGACAAGGTCATCCACGGCTCCTCCTTCTCCAAGACGGTCAGCCCCGGCGTCCGGGTCGGCTACCTGGCCGGTCCCGCGGCCCGGATCGCCGCCCTGGCGAAGATGGCGAACGAGATCTACATCTCCCCGAACATGCTGACCGGCTCGATCGTGCTGGAGCTCTGCCGCTCCGGCGCCCTGGACCGCAACATCGCCGCGGTGAAGGTGGAGCTGGAGGCCCGGCGCGACGCGCTGATCGAGGCGCTCCAGAAGCACCTGCCGAGCGCCGAGTTCGTGGTCCCGGGCGGCGGCTACTTCCTCTGGGCCGACCTCGGCGAGGGGTCCGACACGGTCGCGCTGGCGGCCAGGGCCAAGGAGGCCGGGGCCCCGTTCATCCCGGGCACCGACTTCATGCTGGACGGCGGCTGGTCGAACCTCCGGTTCTCGTTCGCCTCGGTCCTCCCCGAGCACATGGACGAAGGCATCGCCCGCATCGCCTCGGTTCTCTAGCCGACCCCCGGTCCCGCGGCTGCCCAGCTGCGGGACCGGCCGTCACACCAGGGCTAGTGGTCACGCCGCGCGGCCGGGTGGCTACACCGCCGGCTCGTGGTCACGCCGCGCGGGCTGGGGGACCCTCCCACGGCCGGACCCGCTCACTTCGTTCGCTCGTCCGGGAGCTCCGTGTGGAGGGTCCCCCAACCCCCACGGCTACTTCAACCCCTAGGTGCACCTCCGGGTGCCGCCAGGTTCGGTCGCCGCCGGTGGTGAGCCCCTGCTGCATCAGGCCTGGTTCTAGTAGCCGTGGGGTCGGGTGGGCGTCCCCGGGGAGCTCCCGCAGGAGCGAACGAAGTGAGTGAATGCGGCCCCGGGGATGCCCACCCGGCCGCGCGGCGTGACCACGAGCCCTGCGGCGTGACCTCGAGTCCCGCGGACCACCAGCACCCGACCGTGGAGTCGGTCAGCGGCCGTAGCGGTCGGGGGAGATGACCAGTTGCTCGGGGAGGGCTGCGCGTGGGGGCGGGGCGGGATCGGCTCTGACCGTGACCGTCTCCGCGACCGTGCGGGTGATCTCGTGCCGTCCGTCCGGGGATTCGAGCACGACCACGTCGTCGTCCTTGGCCGCGACCTTGCCTTCGAGCCCCGGCTCGATCCGGATGTCCTTGAGGTAGTGGAGCAGGCTCTCCGCCTCGTTCTCGAACCGGAGGATGACCACCGAGGCGCCGACGGCCACGTCGGCCAGCGGGGCGCCCTCCTCGCGGCGTCCTTCGATCGGGTGGCCGTGGGGGCAGGTGTTGGCGTTCCCGATGGCGGCCCGCATCCGTTCCTCCAGGACCGGTGACATCGCGTGCTCGAGCCGTTCCGCCTCCTCGTGGACCTCGTCCCACGGGATCCCGAGGACGTCGGTGAGGAAGCGCTCGATCATGCGGTGGCGGCGGGTGATCTTCTCCGCCTCCTCCAGGCCCTGCGGGGTGAGGTGGAGGATCTTGTCGGCGCCGCGGGTGACGTAGCCGTCCTTCTCGAGGCGCTTGATCATCTCGTGGACGGTGGGCGGCGAGAGCTGCATCGCCCGGGCCATGTTCGCCCCGGTGATCGGCAGGCCGGCCTCCATCAGCCAGAAGATCGTCTGCAGGTACTCCTCTTCGGCGACCGTCGCTTCACCGCTCATCGCTCCTCCTTGCGGGCGTCATCGACCATGGGCCGATACTACGGGACGGGCCTCGCGGGAAGGGGATTCCGGGCTAGGCCATGAGCGCGGTCACGACGGCCTCGTAGAAGCCGGCGCCGTTGCGCTCCTCGGTGACCCGGGCGTTCGGGTAGCGGGAGAGCGCGGCCCGCACGCCGGGGTCCTTCTCGGGGCCGTTGGCGACCATGTAGAAGGTCCCGACCGAGGGCGCGACCTCCAGGTCCTCCAGCGAGTCGCCGACGGCGATGGTCTCCTCGGGCGCGTAGCCGCGGA
>JBEBTS010000150.1:0-5294 GCA_040393665.1 Conexibacter woesei | reverse complement strand
GTACGTCGGACATATACACCGTGAGATGATGGAACGAATACGTCCGACGGACTTTCCATCAGTAATCTATTGCGCTGTCTACCAAGATGGACTGATGCATGCCTTTGACCACCAGACAGCTAACCGAGGGCTTGGTGATTACTGGCATACCTGCTATGTACGCGAACAGCTACGCATGTACGACAAGTTAATTACTGACCGTCGGAAGGACGGTAATTACTTTGATTCTGCCTATCTGACCGGTTATGCCAATGGACTTTTGTGGTTACTCGCGGACGAAGAGATGCTGGATGACTTTCCGTTATATTTTGAGTTCAGCGGGCGCAGTGACGAGTACTTCACGACCATCGATGAGTTCGAGGCTGCGGTTCCTGCTGCGGAGTCGAAGCACAAGGCCGCCTATCGTGCGGCGAAGCGAGCCGTAGAGCGATACGACTCTTCCATCGACTTTCATCATCCTCCGACGCTCTCAACTTCGACGTCTGACTTGACCACGCCTCAGCGCTATTACGGCTCCCGCCTCGATAGGTACGAGGGGTTGAGGGGCCACCGGGCGAATAACGGATAGATCACGGATCGCCCAACGTCCGCATTTCCCCTTAAACACGAAAACCCCCTGTGGAGAGGGGGTTTTCGAATAGCGGGGGCAGGATTCGAACCTGCGACCTTCGGGTTATGAGCCCGACGAGCTACCTGGCTGCTCCACCCCGCGGCGGACCGCTGATTCTAGCACCTCGGTCTTGGTCGCGCGGCTGGGTGCTGGGCGCCGCTCAGGCGCTGCCGGGATCCGGCTGAGGGGCCGAGAGAGGGCCAGCGCCAACCCGCTCAGGACACCCCGCTCACGTCCAGGAACCAGACTCCGTCGCGGAGGCTCGCCTCCCCCAGGACCACGTCCACCGGGCGCTCGAAGATCGGCCCGTCCACGACCAGGCTGTGGTACTCGCCGTGCTCCCCGGCCGGGTCGGCGCCGGCTGACTCGATCTCCTCGAGCACCGCCTCGTCGATCGCGCGGCCGAGCAGGGTCTCGGGCAGGACACCGTCCCGGACCGCCACGATCACCGCCTTGAACCCGGCATCGAGCAGGTGCTCCACGACTCGGGAGCGATCGCGTCCCCACAACGGCAGGCACGCCGAGGCTCCCGCTTGCCGGCAGACCCGATCGACCCACTCACGATGGTCCTCGATGTCGATGTCGCCGAAGACGCCGGTCGTCGCGCCCTGCTCGTGGGCCTCCTCCACCAGCCCCGTGAACCCTCGCTCGTAGTGCGGCCAGGACGCGGCACCGAACCTGATCGGCATCCCCATCGCATCCGCCTGGGCCTGGAGGACGGACCGCCGCAATCCGTGCGATCGCGAACGGTCGCCACTCTCGGTCATCATCGTCACCAGTAGGCGGGGCAGTGCCCCGGCGGCCTTCGCCTCATGCAGCGCTAGCGCCGAGTCCTTGCCCCCGCTCCACGAGCAGAACACCGGTGCTCCCTCCAGCCCTGATTCGCGCATCCGGGCAGCTTACGGCCAGCCGGCCGCCATCCCGATCACCGACACTGGGTGCCGACACAGGTCCGCAGCCGGGCGGCCTCCGCTTCCAGCTCGGTCAGGAGCTCGCCCCGGGCCGGGTCGGCGGCGAGGTTCTCCATCTCGTCCGGGTCGTTCTTCAGGTCGTAGAGCTCCTTGTCGCCGAAGGACCAGTTGACGTACTTGTAGCGGGAGGTCTTCACCCCGTAGTAGGGGACGTCGTAGGCGGTGAGCGGCGTCGTGTAGTTGAAGAGCGGTCGCAGCGCCTCGAGCGGGATGTCCCGGACCGGCAGCGCCTTCTTTCCCTTGAGCGCCGGCAGCAGCGAGATGCCATCCATCGTGCGGCCGGGCTTCGCTCCCGCCATCTTGAGCAGGGTGGCGGTCATGTCGACGTCCATGCTCGGTCGGCTCACCTCACGGCCGCCCTTGATCCCGGGGCCGGCGACCATCGCCGGGATCCGCACCGAGTTCTCGAACGGCATGAACTTCGACGCAGCCAGGCGATGCTCGCCCTGCAGGTACCCGTTGTCGGACATGAAGATGAAGTACGTGTTGTCGTACTTGCCGCGCTTCTTCAGGGCGTCGGCGATCCTCCCGACCTGGTTGTCGATGCTGCGCAGCGCTCCGAGACGGCCCCGGTAGTTGTCCTGGATCGTCTCGATCTCCTCCTCGGTGAGCAGCGGCAGGTCGCGCACGTTGCTGGCCTTGTCGGAGACGTCGGCCTCGTTGAACGAAGGGGTGCGCGGCAGCGGTACGTCGTCGAAGGTGTCCTTGTAGCGATGCGGTGGCCGCGGGTCCGGTCCCGGCGCTCCCTCCCGGATCCCCTGGATGTGGTTCGTGTCCTCGGCGTGCGGCTCGGGCGGCGCGTAGTAGAGGAAGAACGGCTTCTTGTGGCGAGCCCGCCGCTTGACGAACCGGACGGCGAAGTTGCCGGTCACGTTGCCCGAGTAGTTCCGGTAGACCTGCGTGCCGAAGTAGTCCCACGGCCGGTAGACAGTCCGGAAGTAGAGCAGGAGCTGCGCGAAGCTCCGGGGCGGGTTCTCGTAGCCCTTGGTGGCGAGGCGGATGTGCTGCTTGGCGTAGTTCTCGTCGCCGCGGAATCGGATCCGTCCGTCGACGTTGAACCCGTAGTTGAAGTAGTCGTAGGTGGAGTTGTCGAGCAGCGCCACCCACCGATCCCAGCCCGGCGGCACCTCGTACTGGTCGACCGCGCCGTACTCGTTCAGGTACTTGCCGACCAGCCCGGTCGCGTAACCGGCCTGCTGCATCCACCGCCCCAGCGAGTTCCGCTGGTTCAGGTCCCCGGGCAGGGACCGGAAGACGAAGTGGCCGCCGTCGCTGTCCTCGAAGTTGCCCATCATCTGGTTGTTGTGGGCGAGCTGGCCGGTGAGCAGCGACGCCCGGGCCGGGCCGCAGAGCGGGTAGGGCGAGTTGTAGTTGGTGAGGGTGGCGCCACCCCGCTTCAGCAGCCGACTCACGTTCGGCATGTGCTGGATGTCGCTGCGGACCGCGTCGTCCACCTGCACCAGGACGATGTTCGGCTTGGTGCTCGCCTGCTTGTTCTGCTTCGCCTTCGCGGTGGCGGCGGCGGAGATCGAGGCCATGAAGGCCAGGAAGAGGAAACAGACGAGGACGGTGAGCTTGCGAGCCGCCCACTGCCACGTGGGCGACCCCGCCGTCACCTGCTCGAACACGCCAGCCATCCGTTACCCCCGATCCGGTCGTCCATCGACCCCTCGGGCCGACCTTCACCTCGTCTTATAACAGAAGTTGATGCGCATCATGTTTTGGGATGGGCTACGAAACCGCCCAGCGACCTTGTCGCCAACGGTCAACCGCCCGGCGGCTACCCCTGACCGGTCGGGCGGATCAGGATCTCGTTCAGGGAGACGTGGGCCGGGCGGGTGACCGCGTACTCGATCGCATCGGCGATGTCGTGGGCCTGGAGCGGCTCGACCTTGCCGACCCGTTCCTTGACCTGCTCGCGGACGCCGTCCCGGATGTGGTCGGTGAGCTCGGTGTCCACGGCCCCGGGCTCGATGATCGTGATCCGCACCCCCTCGGAGCTGACCTCCTGCCGCAACGCCTCGCTGACCGCCCCGACGCCGTGCTTGGTCAGGTTGTAGACCCCGGCCCCGGCCCGCGGCACCCGGCCGGCGACCGAGCTGATGTTGACCAGGTCGGCCGCCCCGCGAGGAGAGTCCTTGGCCGCGTCCAGCAGGTGAGGCAGAGCCGCATGGGTCGTGTAGAGCAGGCCCTTGAGGTTGATGTCGATCATCCGCTCCCACTCCTCGACCGGCGCTCCCGGGATCGGGCCGAGCAGCATCACCCCGGCGTTGTTCACGACGATATCGAGCCGCCCGAAGTCCCCGACGGTCCGGGTCACGGCGTCTTTCACCTGAGCCTCGTCGGTCACGTCGCACTCCACGGCGAGCGCGGTGTGGCCGCGCCCGGCGATCTCCTGGGCGAGCTTCTCGATCCGGTCCACCCGCCGGGCGAGCAGCGCCACCTTCGCGCCCTCCGCTGCCAGAGCTCTCGCCGTCGCCTCGCCGATCCCGCTGCTGGCCCCGGTCACCAGCGCCACCGATCCGTTCAGTCTGTCTGCCATCAGAAGCCCTTTCTCGCTTTTTGGTCCCCAACCAAAACTAGCGCCAGGCCGCCACCGGCCCGAGGTCTTCACGGCCGGCCCAATATCCTTGTGGCTTGGCCGCGAGCCCCTTCACTTCTTCCCGATCGAGGCGCGTCGCCGTGATCGACATCGGCACCAACTCGACCAGGCTCCTGGTCGCCGACGTCCGCCACGGCCGGGTCGCCGAGGTGGAACGGCGCAACCGCGTCACCCGACTCGGGCGCGGCGTCGACTACTCGGGGCAGCTCTCGGCCGATGCGATCGAGGCCGTCTGCGAGACGGTCCGGGAGTACGTCGAGCTGATCTCCGAGCTGGCGGCCGAGTCCACGACCGTGATCGCCACCTCGGCGGTGCGGGACGCCGAGAACGGCGACGCCTTCGTGGCGGAGCTGCGCGAGCGATTCGACCTGCGGGCGAACGTGATCGACGGCGACCACGAGGCCCAGCTCACCTACACCGGCGCCGTCTCCGAGCGCTCGGGCGACGAGAGCCTGCTGGTCGTCGACATCGGCGGCGGCTCGACCGAGCTGATCACCGGCACCGGACCCAATCCGAGCTTCCATGTCTCGCTGCAAGCCGGGGTCGTCCGCCACACCGAGCGCATGCTGACCGGCGACCCGCCCTCGACCTCCGACCTGGAGGCGCTTGCCGGCGACATCAACGGACTGATTCGCGAAGCGCTGGAAGGGCAGGAGCTGGCCGCGATCGACACCGCCGTGGCGGTCGCCGGCACCCCGTCGTCGATGGCCGCGATCGACCTCGAGCTCGACCCCTACGATCCGGACGCCGTCGAGGGCCACCGGCTCTCGCTGAAGACGATCCAGTGGTGGCTCTCCCGCCTCGCCTCGATCCCGCTGGCTGATCGCAAGCTGGTCATCGGACTGCATCCGGACCGGGCCCGGGCGATCGTCGCCGGGCTGGTCATCCTGATCGAGGTCATGCGGGCCTTCGACCTCGACGAGGTCGAGGTCTCGGAGCACGACATCCTCTACGGCTGCGCGATCCGCGCCGCCGCCGAGCTGAACGAGTAGCCGCCTCACCTCATCGCCGGGGCGATCGCTCCAGCAGAGCAAGAGCGATCACCCCAGCGATGAAGGGTTCTGGGTGATGAGCGACTCGGGATCGTCCGCCGGCTGGCTTCCACCGGCCG
>JBEBTS010000149.1:0-5331 GCA_040393665.1 Conexibacter woesei | reverse complement strand
AGAACCTGGTCCAGCTCTTCCGCGACCGCGGCGCCACCGACGTCTCCGAGCTCCGTACGGTCGACGAGTCGGTCCGCTTCATGCTGCCCAAGGAGATCCGTAAGGGTCTCCCCGTCGTTCAAGCCTGACGCCTACCCCTTGACGGTCGGGGCGAAGCTGACCGACCAGATCTCGGGCTCGCCCTCGAGCTCGATCGAGATCCGGTGCGGCCCGGTCACCGGCCGCTCGGTCAGCGCGTAGAGCCCCGGCCCCTCGACCGGGACCGGCTCGAGCGGATCGCCGTCGATCGCGGCCATCAGGGTGCCCCGACCACCGGCGGTGACGTGGATCCCGGCGTGCCCGGAGTCCTGGTAGTCGATGTCGAAGCCGCTGCCGTCCGCCTTGGTGAAGGGCCGCCCGTCGCCGGGGATCAGCTCCTCGCCGGGCGGCACGACCTCGGCTCCGGGGTTGTCGGTGGGTCGCACCGGGCTCATCAGGCCGGGCAGCTCGGGCAGCCCCTCCGGCAGCCCCTCGGGAATCTCCTGGCCCGGCTTCGGCGCGGCCTTGCCGGCCGCCTGGAGCGCTTCCTGGATCGCCTCCTCGGTCGCCTGGTACTCGCCCTCCCCGAAGTGGAACCAGCGCAGGATCCCGCCCCGGCCCCAGAGGAACAGGCTGGGCCAGCCCTCGAACCCGTAGCTGGTCTGGAGGATCCGGTCCCGGTCGATCACGACCGGGAACTCGACCCCGAGCCGGCCCAGCCCGGCCTCGACGGCGTCCGCGTCGACGCCGAACGGGAAGCGCGGAACCTGGATCCCGATCACCTTCAGGCCGAGCGGGCCGTACTTGCGGTCCCACTCGATCAGGTAGGGCAGCGTGCGCACGCTGTTGAGCTGGCTGAAGTCGAACATGTGGACCAGCACCGGGCCCTTGGCGGTGGCGACCGTCATCTTTCCGGGATCGGTCCCGATCCAGGTCGCTTCCGGGGGCAGGTCGGGCACGGCTATGTCGTCGCGAAGGGGGAGGATGGGCCGGATTCTAGAGTTCCGCGGGACGCGATGGACGCTATGATCGGTCCTCCGCCGTCCTGAGCCATCCCGTTCGGAACAGGCTCCGGATCCAGTCCTCCCAGGAGGAGAGAAGTCGTGAACAGCAATCTGTGGGACCGCATCGAGCAGGCACGCTCCGAGTGCAACGTCCTCGACCATCCCTTCTACCGACGGTGGTCCGCGGGCGACCTGACCCGGGACGAGCTCGCCGACTACTCCGGCCAGTACCGCTACGCCACCGAGGCCATCGCCCGGATGAGCGCCGACCTCGTCTCCTCCGCCCCCGAGTCCGAGCGGGCCGCGCTCAAGCGCCACGCCGCGGAGGAGGCCGAGCACATCGCCATGTGGGACGGCTTCGTCAACGCGGTGGGCGGAACGGTCGGGGCCGAGCCCTACCCGGAGACCCTGGCCTGCGTCGAGGCCTGGACCAAGGCCGACGGCTTCGGGACCCAGCTCGCGCGGATGTACGCGGTCGAGTCCGGCCAGCCGGAGATCGCGAAGACCAAGGCGGAGGGGCTGGCCGCCCACTACGGCATCATCGACGCCCCCGGCAACCTGTACTTCACGGTCCACGAGGAGATGGACGTCCATCACGCCGCGGTGGCCCGCAAGATGATCGAGAAGCACCGGAACGACTTCTCCGAGGACGAGCTCGTCGCGGCCGCCGCCGAGACGTTCCGGGCCAACTGGCGCCTGCTTGACGGCATCGCGCTGACCGAAAGTGCCGTAGCGCCCTGCTGAACCTCCCTCTAGCGCACGCTCTGGCCGCGGGCCAGGATGTTCCGATACCGGCCTGGCTCTTCGCCTGGGGAGCCTCGGTGGTCTTGATCGTCTCGTTCTTCGCGCTCTCGGCCGGCTGGCGCCGGGCGCGCTACGAAGGCGACACCTTCCGTCCCGTCGCGCCCCGGCTCTCGGCGGTCCTCGGTTCGCTGCCGGTCCGGATCCTGTGCGGCGCGATCGGGCTGTTCCTGCTCGGCGTGGCGATCTACGCCGGGTTCGAGGGCACCTCGGCGCCCGACCGCAACGTCGCCCTCACCCTGTTGTTCGTCACCGCCTGGCTCGGCTTCCCGCTGATCGGGGTCGTCTTCGGCGACGTCTTCCCGGCCTTCAACCCGTGGAACGCGATCGCCGCACCGATCGGGTCCGCCTGGCGGCGGCTGGCCGGATCGGCCCCGCCTCACCTCCGGTACCCCGCCCGCCTCGGCCGCTGGCCGGCCGCGATCGGGCTGGCCGCGTTCGTCTGGATGGAGCTGATCTACGGGCAGGGCTCCGGCGTCGCGGTCGGGGTCTCGCCGGACGCCGTCGCCCGCGCGGCCGTCTTCTACTCGGTCTACACGCTCGGCATGATCGGCCTGTTCGGGCGGGAGACATGGTTCCGCAACGGCGAGACCTTCTCCGTCTACTTCGGGATGTTCGGCTCGCTGGGCAAGCTGGAGATGCGGGACGGCCGGCTCGGCGTCCGTCGCTTCCTCGCCGGCTCGACCCGGTGGGTGTCCGGCATGGATCTCAAGTCCGAGGTCGGCAAAGCGGCGGTCCCCGGCTCGGTCGCCCTGATCATCACCTCGATCGGCACGACCACCTTCGACGGGGCCCAGGAGGGGGTCTTCAAGGACGGGGTGGAGCAGGTCATCACCTGGCTCACCGACATCGGCCTCGGGGCGACCGCGTCGGTCCGGATCTCCGGCTCGATCTTCATGGCGCTCTCGATCGGGATCGTCGCCCTGGTCTACTTCTTCGGGGTCCGCGGCATGGGCGGGGTGCCCGGCGCGCCGGATCGGACGACTCTCTGGCGGTCCTTCGGCCACGCCCTGATCCCGATCGCCTTCGCCTACCTGCTGGCCCACTACTTCAGCCTCTTCTTCTTCCAGGAGCAGGCACAGTTCACCTATCTGCTGTCCGACCCGCTCGGCACCGGTCACACCGACCTCTTCGGCACCGCCGGGCACGGGGTCAACTACAACGCGATCGGCACCGACGTCACCTGGTACGTGCAGGTCGGGGCGCTGGTCGGCGGGCACGTCGCCGGCCTCATCCTCGCCCATGATCGGGCGATCGCGATCTGGTCCGACATCCGCGCCGCCGCCCGCTCCCAGTACTGGATGCTGGCCGTCATGGTCGCGTTCACCTGCTTCGGGCTTTTCTTGCTTTCGGTCTCGAACGCCTAGTTCGCTCCGCAAAAACGGCGGGAATATACGGATAGGACCGTATCTGCGGAAGTGATACGGTCGCGGCATGTCTGAGACGGAGTTCAGGGTCGCGGATGCGGCCGCCTTGCTGGGAGTGAGCGACGACACGATTCGACGGTGGGCGGCCGACGGCCGCCTCTCCCTGCGGGAAGGGGAGGGAGGCGTGAAGGTGGTCGACGGCCGGGAGCTGGCCGCGATCGCCACCGAGTCGAAGGTCGAGTCGGGCGGTGCCGCCACCTTCTCGGTCCGTAACCGGATGCGGGGGGTCGTCACCGCGGTCAAGGCCGATGGGGTCATGGCCCAGGTGGACATCCAGGCCGGGCCGTTCCGGCTCGTCTCCCTGATCAGCAGCGAGGCCGTCGAGGAGCTCGGCATCGAGGTCGGCAGAGCCGTCGTGGCGACTGCCAAAGCAACCAACGTGGGGGTGGAAGTTGTTTCGGAGATTCAGTGAACTGAGGATCGCGGCGGTGCTGGCCGCGGCGGCGCTGGCGGTGGGCGTCGCCGCCTGCGGGTCGGACGACTCGGGCTCGGACGGCGGCGGCAAGGTGACCGTGTTCGCGGCCGCCTCTCTGACCGAGGCCTTCACCGCGCTCGGCAAGGAGTACGAGGCCGATCACGAGGGCTCGGAGGTGGTCTTCAACTTCGCCGCCAGCTCGGAGCTGGCCTCGCAGATCGACTCGGGCGCGCCGGTGGACGTCTTCGCCTCGGCGGACGAGCCGAACATGGACAAGGTCGTCGACGCCGGCATGGCGGAGGGCGATCCCACGGCCTTCGTCGGCAACGTGTTGGAGATCGCGGTGCCGAAGGGCAATCCCGGCGAGGTGAAGAGCCTGGAGGACCTCTCCCGCAGGGATCTCGCCGTGGCGGTCTGCGACGTCGAGGTCCCCTGTGGCAACGCGGCGACGCAGGTCCTGAAGAACGCCGGGGTCGAGGCGTCGATCGACAGCTACGAGGCCGACGTGAAGTCGGTGCTGACCAAGGTCGAGCTGGGCGAGGTGGATGCCGGGCTGGTCTACCACTCCGACGTGTTGGCGGCCGGCGACCGGGTCGAGTCGATCGAGATCCCGGAGGACGTCCAGTTCGTGAACACCTACCCGATCACCCTGGTGAAGGACGGCCCCAACCTCGATGGCGGTCAGGGGTTCATCGACCTGGTGCTCAGCGAGACCGGCCAGGCCGAGCTCGAGAAGTGGGGATTCCGCGCTCCCTGAGGACCGGGACAAAGGGCCCGGCCAGGATCGCCGACCGGGCCCGTCCGCTCTCGATGCCGGGAAGCACGGCTTGAACGGCCAGACCCGGCCGCCCCTGGCCCTGGCCTGGCCCGCCGCGATCGCGGTGCTCTTCCTCGGGCTGCCGCTGGTCGCGGTGCTCCTGAGGGTCCCCTGGGGGTCCCTGGGGTCGATCCTCACCCGCGAGGCCACCCTGGAGGCGCTCGGGCTCTCGCTGTTCACCGCTTCGGTCGCGACCGTCTTCTGCCTGTTGATCGGGGTGCCGCTGGCCTGGTGGCTGGACTGGCTGGGCCGTATGCCCAGGACCCTGTCCTACCGGGTGATCCGGTCGCTGGTCCTGGTGCCGCTGGTCCTGCCGCCGGTGGTCGGTGGCGTCGCGCTGCTGATGCTGCTCGGCCGTCGCGGCGTCCTCGGTGGGCCGGTCTACGACCTCACCGGCCTCTCGATCCCGTTCTCGACCACCGCGGTCGTGATCGCCCAGTCCTTCGTCGCGCTCCCGTTCCTCGTGTTGGCGGTGGAGGGCGCCCTGCGGTCGATGGACCGCAGCCTGGACGAAGTCGCGCTCGACCTGGGAGCGACCCCGACCCAGGCCTTCCTCCTGGTCGTGCTGCCGATCGTGCGGCCGGCGGTGATCTCGGGCGCGGTGCTCTGCTTCGCCCGGGCACTGGGGGAGTTCGGGGCGACGATCACCCTGGCCGGCAACCTGCCGGGCGTGACCAGGACCATGCCGACCGCGACCTACATCGAGATGCAGAGCGACCCGGAGGCGGCGATCACCCTCTCGCTGATCCTGCTCGTGGTCGCGATCGTCATCCTCATCGCCCTGCGCGACCGGTGGACGCGGGGAGTGTTCGGCTGAGACGAACCCTGGTCCCAGCGATCCCGATCCCG
>JBEBTS010000148.1:0-5349 GCA_040393665.1 Conexibacter woesei | reverse complement strand
CGGACGCAGCCAGGCGGACTCGCTGGGCGGCATCTGACGCCGAGCCGCCGCCTGCCGCATCGCCCTGCGCCACTGGCCCTGCGCCGCGCCGGCCTACGCCGCCTCGCGCAGTCCTGCCCTGATCCACGCCGGCGCGGCGGCGAACCGTGCGCGGGAACGCCCGCATGTGAGCGTTCCCACGTACGGTTCGCCTGACCGGGCCGTCTACTCGTCCAGCTCGAGGACGGCCAGGAAGGCCTCCTGGGGAACCTCGACGCTGCCGACGTTCTTCATCCGCTTCTTGCCCTTCTTCTGCTTCTCCAGAAGCTTGCGCTTGCGGCTGATGTCGCCGCCGTAAAGGCCGGCGGTGACGTCCTTGCGCACCGCCTTGACCGTCTCGCGAGCGAGGATCCGGGCGCCGACCGCCGCCTGGACCGGGATGTCGAACTGCTGGCGAGGAATCGTCTTGCGGAGCCGGGCGACCAGGCTCTTGCCTTGGCCGTAGGCGAAGTCCTTGTGCGCGATCACCGAAAGGGCGTCCACCGTCTCGCCGGCGAGCAGCACGTCCACCTTGACCAGGTCCGAGACCTGGTTGTCGATCGGTTCGTAGTCGAGCGAGGCGTAACCCTTGGTCGAGGACTTGAGGACGTCGAAGAAGTCGAGCACGATCTCGGCCAGCGGCAGGTCGTACCGGATCTGGACCCGGGCCGGGCTGAGGTAGTCCATGCCCACATGGGTGCCGCGCCGGTTCTGGCAGAGCTCCATCACCGGCCCGACGAACTCGGTCGGGGTGATCACGGTGGCCCGGATGTACGGCTCCTCGATCGACTCGATGTTCGCGGGATCCGGCATCTCGGTCGGGCTGCGGACCTCGATCGTCTCGCCGTTGGTGAGGTGGACGTCGTAGCGCACCGTGGGGCTCGTCGCCATCAGCTCGAGCCCGTACTCGCGTTCCAGCCGCTCGCGCACGATCTCCATGTGGAGGAGGCCGAGGAAGCCACAGCGAAAGCCGAAGCCGAGCGCGTCAGAGGTCTCGGGCTCCCAGGTCAGCGCGGCGTCGTTGAGCCCCATCTTGTCGAGCGCGTCACGCATGTCCTCGTAGCGCTCGGTGTCGATCGGGAAGAGCCCGCAGAAGACCATCGGCTTGACTTCCCGATACCCGGCCAGCGGCTCGGTGGCCGGGTTCTCCAGGTCGGTCAGCGTGTCGCCGACCCGCAGCTTGGACACATCCTTGATTCCGGTGATCACGTAGCCGACCTCGCCCGTGTCGATCTCGTCGACCGAGGTCATGATCGGGCGGAAGAAGCCGATGTCGTCCAGCTCGGCTTCGGTGCCGTTCTGCATGGCGAGGATCTGGCCGTTCTTCTTGAACCGGCCGTCCATCATCCGCACGTAGGCGATCACGCCCCGGTACTGGTCGAACTCGGAGTCGAAGATCAGGGCGCGGGACGGGCCGGCCGGGTCGCCGCTCGGCGGCGGGACGTTCTCGACGATCGACTCGAGCACCTCGACCACGCCTTCGCCGGTCTTGGCGGAGATGCGCAGGATCTCGTCCGGGTCGACGCCGATCAGGTCGGAGATCTCCTGGGCGACGCGCTCCGGCTCGGCGCCCGGAAGGTCGACCTTGTTCATGATCGGGATCAGCTCCAGGCCGTTCTCGATCGCCAGGTAGGTGTTCGCCACGGTCTGCGCCTCGACCCCCTGGGCCGCGTCGACCACGAGCAGCGCCCCTTCGCAGGCGGCCAGCGATCGCGAGACCTCATAGGAGAAGTCGACGTGGCCGGGCGTGTCGATCAGGTGGAAGTGGTAGGTCTCGCCGTCGGACGCGGTGAACTCGGTCCGCACCGCCTGGGCCTTGATCGTGATCCCTCGCTCCCGTTCGAGGTCCATCGAGTCGAGTACCTGAGCCCGCATCTTGAGCGGGTCGACGGCCCCGGTCAGTTCGAGGATGCGGTCGGCCAGGGTCGACTTGCCGTGGTCGATGTGGGCGATGATCGAGAAGTTGCGAATCAGTTCCATTGGGGGACTCAGGAGTATGCCGGTCAGGGGCAGGCGCCGGGGTCGAGGGGTCCGTCCAGCTCGAAGACGACGGCGCCCTCGTGCCGCAGGACCTCGCGCGAAGCGCGATCGGTGGCGGTCCATCCCGCTTCCCGCGGATACTCCCGTCGCCCACCGGCGCGGTCGTGCGCGGTCACGAGATATCGGTATCCGCCGCGGTTGACGGCCTCCCGGAAGGCGGAGCAGGTCTCCGGGCGGACGAAGCCGCCATGCGACCGCTCGACCCCGATGAACTGGACCCGGTTTCCGATCTCGAGCCCGAACAGCGGGTACTGGCGGGTCACGGTGGTGCCGATCCGCTCGCCGGTCACGTCGCGGGCCCAGACGAAGGTCGAGCCCAGGCCGGGAGTGGTGAAGTCCGGCGACGCGTAGCGGTGCTCGAAGTAGTAGCGCTGAACCGGCTGGCCGGCGACGACCAGGACCAGCGCCGCCAAGGCGAGGGCGACGATCCCGACCCCCTGCGAGGCGCGCGCCCAACGGGGCGCCAGGACGGGTCGCCAGGCCGCCACCAGGACCAGCGCGGCCACCCAGAACCCGAGGCCGACCACGATCGCGATCAGCCAGTGACGGAAGGCCCAGCCCTCGCCGGTGGCGATCGTGAACGGGGCCAGCAGTAGCAGCGCGCCCATCGCCAGCCATCGAGCCCCGGGCCCGCGTGGGCCGAAGCCGCTCCCGACCAGCGCCATCCCGACCGCGAGCGCCGGCGCCAGGTATCGCAGACCGGAGACGAACCCGGCGGGCGATCCGTCCGGCCCCGAGGCGGAGGTCGGCGCGACCAGCCAGGCCAGCACGAGCGCCAGGCCGACCACCGCGCCGGTGCGGCGGGCCGGGCCCGAGCCGCGTCCCAGGCAGAGGACGATCCCGGCCGCGAAGATCAGCGCCAGGATGAGCCAGCCCGAGCCGAAGCCGTCGCCGAGGCCCGGCAGGAACCAGTCCCGAATCACGTCCAGGTTCCCCAGGTAGCCCCAGACCGACCCGGCGTCCCGCCCGCCGACGTCCTGCTGCGGTCCCGGCAGGGAGAGCGGACCTAGATGATCTATCCACGGCAGCGGGTTGCCGCTGTGGATCAGGTTGCGCAGGTACCAGTAGCCGCCGCCCAGGAGGGCCGCGCCGACTCCGACCAGGCCGGCCCGCGCCCGGTCGGTCGACGGAGCGAGCCAGACGGCGCCGGCGAGCAGAGCGACCGCCGCGGGGATGAAGTTGACCTTGGTCCCGGCGGCGAGTCCCGCCGCGAGGGCGATGATCACCACCGGCCCGATCGTGACCCGCCTGCCGCCGGCGGCGGCGTTGATCAGCACCGCCAGCCCGCCGAGCACGAAGAAGGTGCCGACGATGTCGTTGCGGGCCTCCCCGGCCTGGTCCGACATCGCCATCGAGCCCAGGATCAGGGCCACGCCGGCGAGCGAGAGCGGGGCCGCGCCGTAGGGCCGGCCGACGCACCACGCGGCCGTCAGGCAGCCGCCGAGCCAGACGAGGTTGATCAGCGGCGAGAGGAAGTCGTTGCCGAAGGAGAGCATGCCGAGGCCATGCACCAGCTCCGAGTTCTGCGGGTAGAACCAGCTGAGGAACTGCGGTGCGAGCTGATGCAGCGAGAAGGTCTCGCCGGCCTGGGCGAAGCCGGCCGCGAACGGGCCGTGGTACCAGGTGGTGTCGAAGCCGGTCATGCCCGTGCCGAGCTTGAAGCCGACCCCGGCCACGAAGACCCCGACCGCCGCGGCGGCGATCGCGATCCCGGCGGCGTTGAGCGCCGGAGAGGTCCCGGTCTCGACCAGCAGCGGGTCCGCCCCGGCCCGGGGCAGCCTTTCCCGCCACCGCCAGAGGGCGGCGGCCAGAGCGACGGTCACCAGCAGCCAGGTCCACCCCTCGAGCAGCCCGAACGTGCCGAGCGCCAGGGCGGGCGTCAGGGCCGCACCCGCGGCGAGGATCCCGGTGGCGACCCAGGCGACCGGACCGGACCAGCCGGCGACCAGCGACCTTCGGGCGACGACCGCGATCGCCAGGACCGCGATCGAACCGGCCGCCAGTCCCAGGCAGCCGACGAGATAGGCCCCGAGGCTCATGACCGGCGTCGCACCAGAGCCATGATCTGCTCCAGCTCCGGCACCCGCAGCACCCGGCAGCAGGCGACGTAGGTGATCCCGCCCAGGCCGAGCCCGACGCCGAGCGACACGATCTGGCCGACCAGGCCGCGACCGAGCAGATGGTCGAGCAGGTCCCAGACCTCATAGGAGACGATCGCCAGGGCGATCGAGCCGATCGCGATCCGGACGGTCGAGTCGACCAGCCGGCCGAGCTCGATGCCGCCGACCCGCGGACGCAGCAGCATCGTCTGGAGCAGCACCGAGACGGCCGTCGCGATCGCGGTCGCCCCGACGATCCCTGCCACCCCGAACGGCTTGTAGAGCAGGGCCGACGCGACCGCGGTGACGGCGAGGTTGCCGGCCGCGATCCAGGTCGGGATCCACGGCTTCTGCAGGCCGAAGAAGGTCCGGCTGAGCAGCAGGAACATCCCGTTGGTCGGCAGGGAGAAGGCGAACCAGAAGAGCGCGGTCGAGACCAGCTCGGTCTGATCCGGGCCGAACTCGCCCCGTTCGAAGACGATCCGGATCATCGGCTCGGAGAGCACCAGGATCGCCGCGGTCGCCGGGACCAGCACGAAGACGATCTGGCGCATGCCCTTGCCGAGGGTCTGACGGAGGCTGTCCCAGTCCTTGCGGGTCGCGAACCGCGCCAGGGTCGGGAACAGGACCGTGGCGATCGCCACCGAGAAGATGCCCTGCGGCAGCTGGTAGATGCGGAAGGCCTTGTCGATCGCAGCCGGCGCCTCGTCGCTGACCAGCGAGCCGAAGAAGCTGTTGATCAGCAGGTTGAAGTTGATCAACCCCAGGCTGAGGGTCACCGGGATCATCAGCAGCAGCACCCGACGGACGTTGGGATCCCGGAAGTCGACCTTGAGGGTGAACTTGAACGGGGTGTTGCGGAGGTCCCAGGTCGGGATCAGGAGCTGGACCAGGGTGCCCGCCAGCACGCCCACCGCGTAGGCGTAGATCTGCTTGTCCTCGGGGAACAGCGGGACGGTGGCGACCACCACCGCGATGATCGTCACGTTCCAGAAGAACGGCGAGATCGCGAAGGCGCCGAAGCGGTCATAGCTGTTGAGGATGCCGACCACCACGCCGGTCACCCCGAGCAGGATCAGGATCGGGAAGATGATCTGCGAGAGCACCACCATCAGGCTCTCCGTGGCGGCCGTGAAGCCCGGCGCGAACAGCGGCATGATGAAGCTCGCCCCGAGGATGAAGATCGCGGTGA
>JBEBTS010000147.1:0-5452 GCA_040393665.1 Conexibacter woesei | reverse complement strand
AGACGATCGGGACTCGGAGCGTGGTCAGCAGGTCCAGCTTCTCCGCGTAGCCGTCGTCGTCATGGCGGGGAGTGCCGAGCTCGGTTCCCTCGGCGAATCTCGAGGCGTACCGCTCAACCGTTTCAGGTGGCGCCGCCGGCCCGGCCGGCGAGAAGACGTTGACCCCGAACGGCCGGTCGGTCGAGCCGCGGAAGCCCTTGATGTCCGCCTGGAGATCGGCTGGGCTCCGGTAGCCGGCAGCGAGAAAGCCGAGACCGCCCGCCTCGCACACCGCCCGTGCCAGCTCGGGGGTGGACGTCCCTCCCGCCATCGGCGCCTGCACGATCGGATGGTCCAGCTGGGTCAGGGAGAACATAGACCGACGATACGCCTCCGCCGACGAGCGGCCCCAGGAAGCTCAACCGGTCGGGCCAACGCGGCCCTTCGCCCGGCCCACCGCCGTCGCCGATCCCGGCGCATCACCAAGCCTGTCGAGCAAGATCCCCAGCCACCCGACCCGCCGTGCCGCCGCACCGGGCCGACAATCCGTAGAATCCTCCGCTCTGGGCCACCAGCCCAAACCCGCGCCCGTAGCTCAGCTGGATAGAGCGTCGGTCTACGAAACCGAAGGTCACAGGTTCGAATCCTGTCGGGCGCGTTCGATTTTTTCCCTTGCGCTGAGGAATCTGGTTTTCGCGCAGGAGTAGACGCTGATGGCAGCAGTTATTTTGCCGTTATTCGTCCATGAACTGGGAGGCTGGCTTGAGCGCACAAGTCTTGATCGCCGCATACGGCGCTAACGGGCCGTGGCGTGACCTTGGAGAGAAGCGGGGTCGAGAATCAGCTTCGATCTGGGTAAACGTCATCAACGAGTCAGACCGGTCCGAGCAAGTGACCTGGCTTTGGCTTGAGTCGCCAGATGAAGAAATCGGTTGGATTCAATCGGATGGTGTTCACCTTGGTACCGAGATTCAGCCGAGGAATCGGATTGTCTGATGGCAAGTGTGGAGATTGTTCCTTTGTGCTCCAGCTGGCTGAAGCACCTGACGACACCCTTCCGGTTGGTACCTCGGGAGCATTGCTTCCCCCTCGTTGCCGGCCGATCCCAGACTTGCGTGTCAACCCTTCGGGGGAAGATCAAAGTGCCGCTCAAAACGGACTAGGACCAGGGCGCTACGCATCTAGCCGTAGTAGCAGGTCAAGAACCGACTCGCGGAGAGCGGGCAGCTCGGAATCCACGACGTTCCAAACTAGGTCGAGGTCGATCTCAAGGTAGTCATGAGCTAAGACGTCTCGGAAACCTGTGATCTCGCGCCAGGGCATGTTTGGCGCGAGGGATCGGGTGTCTTCGTCTACGCGTTTGGCGGCTTCGCCGAGCGTTTCGAGATTTCGGAGCACGGCGTCCTGCGTCTTGTGATCATTCCGGAAGACCGTCTCGCCAGAGTCCGTGTATTCCAAAACCCTGTCGATCGCGTCAAGCATGTGCTCCAGGTAGACGCGCTGCGTTTTCAGACGGGGACCGCCTCGCGAAGCACCTGGTCCTTCAGGTGACGGGAGAGTCCTGCCTCAGTCACAACGTCGACTTCGACCCCCAGCTCATCCTCGACATCGTGTTTGATCGCGATCAGATCCAGAAGGCTGCATTCCGCAGCCATGTCGACCAGTAGGTCCACATCGCTGGCAGGACCAGCTTCGCCGCGGGCGCGGGATCCGAAGATCCGCACGTTGCTACCACCATGAGCTTTGGCCAGCCGACGCAGCGAATCTCGCTGATCTTGAGTCAGCCCTCGATCTGCCTCAGGTTTCACAACAGATGCCACGATTCCATAGTACGTCCTGCCAGTGCGGAAGTCGAGGAGATAGCGCAGGTTCGAATCCTGTCGGGCGTGTTCTGCTCTAGGACACGCGCGGAACTTGGCGTGTTCGACTCTCACCCGAGCTCCTCAGCAAGTCCGATGAGGATTCCCTCGGGACCGCGGAGGTAGCAGAGCCGATAGGCGTTCTCGTACTGGATCACTTCACTGCTCACGAGCTGTCCGCCGTGCTTGCGGAGGCGAGTGACCGTGTCGTCGATGTCATCGACTGCGAACATGGCGCGGAGGTAGCCCAGGGAGTTCACCGGGGCGTTGCGGTGATCGTCGACCACGTTGGGCTCGAGGAAGCGCGAGAGCTCGAGCCGGCCGTGACCGTCCGGCGTGCGCATCATGGCGATCTCGACCCGCTGGTCGCCAAGGCCGGTGACGCGTCCTGCCCACTCCCCCTCCACCATCGCCTTGCCTTCGAGCTCGAGGCCGAGCTCCCGGAAGAACTCGATCGCCGCTGCGAGATCCTCGACGACGATGCCTACGTTGTCCAATCTGACCGTCATCTGATCAACCTAACCGGCGATCAGGGGAAACCCAAGGCTCGCTCGACCGCGTGGAGAGCGTGCTGCCGACAGAGGCCCAGCTCGAGGAGTTCGATTGGCCGAGCCGGCCGCTGCCTATATTTGGTCCATGGATCGGGAGCTCCCCGCTCATGTCGACGCTCCGGAGCGGGTCAGCCACCGCTACCACCTGATCAGGGTCATCGTCACCCTGGCGACGATCGGTGCCGTCACGACGGTGATCGGGCTCGCTGCCCTGGTCGACCCGGAGAGCCTCCACCCCCTCCGCTACTTCGGTGGATGCGCGGTCGTCGCGATCGTGTGCGGCTTGGCCGTGCTCTACCTGGTGAAGAGGGGCGGCGAATCGACCACCTCGGTCGAGGCGGCGATGCTGGCCGGGCTGTTCGCGACCTACGGAAACACGATCTACGGCGGCCTGCTGGACGTCGATCCCTGGTGGCAGGCCTGCGGCTACCTCGTGGTGATCCTGATCGCCAGCGGGGTCTCGCTGCGTCGCTGGTCCACCTTCTGCTTCTTCGCCGCGATCGGCCTCGCCTCCTGGGCCGTCGCGATCGGAACCGCCGACCAGCCCAAGGAGTTCGTGTTCGACAGCTTCGTGCTGATCCTGCTCGGAACCGTGGTCGCGGCGGCGATCCTGTGGCTGTTCCGGATCGAGCGCAAGCGGGTCGCCGAGCTGAACCGGGAGCTTCAGGAGAACGCGATGCACGATCCGCTGACCGGCGTGCTCAACCGGCACGGTCTGTTGAGCGCCACCCTGAGCGCCGATGAGGCCGGTGGGCCGGCGTGGTGCGCGTACGTGGATGTCGACTACTTCAAGTCGATCAACGACCTGCGCGGGCACGACCACGGCGACGAGGTGCTGCGTGCGGTCGCCCGTTCGCTGGCTGCTGCCGGAGGCGAGCTCACCGCCCGCTGGGGCGGGGACGAGTTCGTCACCCTCGGATTCGGCTCACCGCCGGACGAGGACGCGATCCAGGAACGGGTCGAGCGCGGGATCCGAGAGGTCGAGCCGGGCGCCGCGGTTACCGTCGGCCTGGCCACCGGACGGGTCCGGGTCGGGGCAGACCTCGACCAACTGATGCGACGTGCCGACCGGCGGATGTACGAGCGTCGCGCGGCTGCTCGGGGCGAGCAGCCGCCGGCCACCGCCTGAGACGCGCCGGCCTTCCGTTCGGAAGGTAGGGTCCCGTGCTGCCGCGATGTCGCTGAAAGAGAGAACGAAGCAAGAACCATGCTGAGAACCATGCTGAAGTCGAAGATCCACCGAGCCTCGGTGACCGATTGCGATCTCAATTACGTCGGGTCGCTGACGGTCGATCCCGACCTGCTGGAGGCCGCGGACATCCTGCCGGGCGAGCAGGTCAGCGTGGTCGACGTGAACAACGGCTCCCGCTTCGAGACCTACGTGATCCTGGGCGAGCGCGGCAGCCGGGAGATGAAGGTGAACGGCGCCGCGGCCCGCCTGGTCGAGCGCGGCGACACGGTCATCGTCATCTCATACGGGACCTACGACCAGGCCGAGCTGGCCGACTACGAGCCGATCGTGGTCCACGTCGACAACGAGAACGAGATCCTCGCCGCCGATCACGAGCTCGCTTCGCTGATGGGCCAGGGCGGGAGCTGACCACTCCTCAGGGTCACCGCCGGCCGGCACGACCGAAATATCTGTACAAACCGTCGCGCCAACTGTACAATTCAGGCATGACGACCTTCAGCATCAGCAAGGCCAGGGAGTCGCTGTCGGATGCGGTCGAGCTCTCCCAAACCGAGGCCGTGTTCCTCGAACGACGCGGCAAGCGGGCCGCGGTCATGGTCAGCCCCGAGCGCTACGAGCAGATGATGGACGCACTGGAGGAGGTCGAAGATGTGGCCGCCTTCGACGCGGCCATGGTTGAGGAAGGCCCAAACATCCCCTGGGACGAGGCCAAGGCCGACCTGGGCTGGGATTGAACCGCTACCGGATCGAGCTGCGGCCGGCGGCGGTCCGATCGCTGCGCAAGCTCGACCCTCAGCTCCGAGGGAGAGTCCAAGGGGCAATCTCGCTGCTCGCGGACGATCCGCGGCCGCCAAACGCCAAGAAGCTCAAAGGCCGCGACGCCTTCCGGGTCAGGGTTGGCAGCTACCGCGTCATCTACACGATCGAAGACGATGTCCTGCTCATCGTCGTCGTCACGCTCGGGCACCGGCGAGACGTCTACGACCGATAGCAGTCCAGCAGTCACCGGGCTAGTCTTCGCACATGAGTCACGCCGCGCCTCCAGCCGCACTCCGAGGGGTCGTGGTCGGCAGGGTGCAAGGGGTCGGCTTTCGTGACACGACCGAGCTGCGGGCTCGCATGCTGGGCTTGGCTGGATGGGTACGCAACGCGGACGACGGCAGCGTGCTGATCCATGCGGAAGGAGCGAAACGAGAGCTCGACGAGCTGGTCTCGTTTCTGCACGAGGGTCCACCGGCCGCCCGGGTTGACGCGGTCGAGCTGAAGCCGGTCGAGGCCGAAGGCTACGAGCACTTCCGAGTACGAGGCATCAGCTCCGGATCGTTCGTCGTGCAGGAGCACCTCTCCTCTTGGCGGCACTTCGACCTGCGACTGGAGGTCGACGGGGTGATCCGATCGTGGGCGCTGCCCAAGGGACCTTCGCTCGACCCGGCGGATCGCCGCGATGCGACCGAGGTCGCGGACCACACCCACGCAGACGCACGGTTCGAGGGTCCGATCCCGAACGGCGGCGTGATCATCTGGGACCGGGGCACCTACGAACGCGAAGGCCTCGTCCCGTGGCCCGCCGCCCTCGATCGAGGGCACGCCGAGTTCCTCCTGCGGGGCGACAAGCTGCGAGGCGGATTCGTCCTGCACCGCCACACCGGTCAAGGTGAGCGATCAAGATGGTGGCTATCGAAGCAGCCCGACGCACATGCCTGGGCAGGGTCGAGTCCGGTCGCCGGTCAGCGACGGTCGGTGATCAGCGGGCTGACCCTGGACGAGGTCGTAGGGACCTGACTTCTCTCCGGCGATCGACGCCGCTCGTCAGTGCGCCTGTTACCGTGCGCTTCCATGCATCGCTCGTTCTTCCCGTACTTCACCTAGCG
>JBEBTS010000146.1:0-5460 GCA_040393665.1 Conexibacter woesei | reverse complement strand
ACTCCTCGCCGTCGCGGACGATCGTGTGGCCGGCGTTGTTGCCGCCCTGGAATCGAACGATCGCGGAAGCGTCCTGGGCGAGCAGATCGGTGATCTTGCCCTTGCCCTCATCTCCCCACTGGGTTCCGACTATGACCAAACCAGGCATGAAGAGAGCAGTCTAGGCGACTTCCCGAAAACCGGAGCCGTGGACGCCTCAGGCGTCGGGCGGCTTGACGACCATCCGGTGATCGGTTCCGTTCAGCATGAGCGGGTCGCCGCAGATCTCGACCAGCCGGGAGACGATCCGCTCGCCGAGCTGCTCCTCGAGCTTGCTCTGGTCGAGGTTGGTGGTGACCATGATCGAGCGCTCCCGCTCGTACCGCTCGTTGATCAGGGCGTAGAGCTGCTCCAGCACCCACTCGGTCCGCTTCTCGGTCCCGAGGTCCTCGAGGTGGAGCATGTCGACCTCGCACAGCCGTTCGAAGAAGTCGACGTAGGACTCCTCGCCCCGCTCGGCGTCGTAGGTCGAGCGGATCCGGGCGAGCAGCTTCGGCAGGGAGTAGATCGCGGCCGAGTGGCCTCGCTTCAGGATCTCCTTGGAGACCAGCATCGCCAGGGTCGTCTTGCCGGTGCCGGTGTCGCCCATCAGCCAGAGGCCGCGGCCATCCTCCAGGTTCTGCTCCAGCGAGGCGACCCACTCGCGGATCGGCCGGACCACCGACTGGTCGATCTCGGTCACCGGCGGACGGTCGAAGGAGACCCCGCGGTAACGGCGGGGGATCACCGAGTTCATCCCGGCCGAGCGGGCCCGGTCCAGCCGGGGCTGGAGGCAGGCGCACTTGGTCGCGGAGACCCCGTCCTCGCCGAGGATCCAGCCGCCGCCGTCGCACTTGCCGAACGGGCAGGAGAGCCCGCCGCCGGCGCCGTTGATCGAGTAGACCTCCATCAGTACCCGGCCTCGGCCTCGGCCCGGACCGCCTGCGGCGAGCCCTCGCCGGCCGGATGCTCCACGGTCGGCTCGACGAACTTCGGGATCGTCGCCATGAAGGCCATCGGGGCCGTCCCGACGGGGCCGTTACGGTGCTTGGCGATGATCACCTCGGCCGTGCCGTCGCGTTCCTGCTCGTCGCGCTTGTAGACGTCCTCGCGGTAGAGGAAGGCGACCAGGTCGGCGTCCTGCTCGATGTTCCCCGAGTCACGGAGGTCGGAGAGCACCGGCCGCTTGTCCGGCCGGGACTCGTTGGCGCGACTCAGCTGCGAGAGGGCGACCACCGGCAGCTCGAGCTCGTTCGCGAGCAGCTTGAGCCCACGGCTGACCTGGCCGACCTTCTCGACCATGCTGCTCTTGGTCTCGTCCATCCGCATCAGCTGGAGGTAGTCGACGATGATCATCGAGAGGCCGACGCCGTTCCGCTTCTCCTCCTGGGCGTGCAGGCGGCGGGCCTTGGCCCGCAGGTCTAGCAGCCCGAGGTCGGAGGTGACGTCGATGAACAGCGGAGCCTGGTCGAGCCGGTTGCAGGCGTCGATCACCTTGCGCCACTCGCGGCTCTTCTCGTCGGTGCTGATCCGGCCCTTGCGCAGCCGGTCGCCGGGGATCCCGGACTGGGACGCGATGAAGCGCTGGGCCAGCTCGATCTCCGACATCTCCAGCGAGAAGAAGGCGACCGACTTGCCCTCGCGCACCGCCACGTTCTCGGCGACGTTGGCGACGAAGGCGCTCTTGCCGACCGAGGGACGGGCGGCGACGATCACCAGGTTCGAGGGCTGGAGGCCGCCGGTCATCTCGTCCAGGCGGGAGAAGCCGGTCTTGGTGCCGGAGGACTTGAGCTCGCCGGTGGCGAGCCGGTGGAGGCGGTCGACCTCGTCGTCCAGGACCTCGTTGAGCTGTCGGAAGTCGCCCGCCTGCTCCTTGTGGGCGACGTTGAACAGCAGGGCCTCGGCCCGCTCGGACAGCTCGGCCGCCGGCGCCTCGCGCTCGTTGACCCAGGTGCCGATCTGGTGGCTGGTGTCGAGCAGCCGCCGGAGCAGCGAGTGCTCCTTGATGATCTCGGCGTGATGGCGGACGTTGCCCGGGGCGGAGACCTTGGCCGACAGCTCGAACACGTAGTTCTTGCCGCCGACCTCCTCCAGCAACCCGGCCTCGGCCAGCGCCTCGTTCACCGTCAACTGGTCGCAGGGGCGATCCGAGCCGTACAGCTCGACCATCACCCCATATATCGACCGGTGGCGATCCAGATAGAAATCGCCGGGCTTCAGCTTTACGTCATCGACGACCCGGTTGACGGCGGGCTCGCTGACGAGCATCGCGCCGAGGACGGTCTCCTCGGCCTCGATGTTCTGTGGTGGAACCTGAGAAGCCGGGGTGGCTATTTCTCTTCCGCGACGATCGTCTTGACCGAAGCGATCGCGCCGCCCGCCACTTCGACATCGATCATGTAGGTGCCGACCTGATGGATCGGAGCCGCCAGCTGGATCTTGCGCCGGTCGACCTTGATGCCACGGGCATCGCGGATCGCCTCGGCGATCTCCTTGTTGGTGACCGAGCCGTAGAGCTTGCCGTCTTCGCCGGCCCGATGATGGATCGTGAGCACGGTCCGGGAGAGCAGCTGCGCGTTCTCCGTGGCCCGGGCGATCGCCTCGCGCTCGGCCTTCTCGGCGGCCTCCTTGCGACGGATCGCCTCCTCCAGCGCGCCCGGGGTGGCCGGCTGGGCCAGCCCGCGGGGCTGCAGGAAGTTGCGGAGGTATCCGGGGGAGACCTCGACGGCGGTGCCGTTCTCGCCCAGTCCCTCGACGTCAGCGAGCAGAATGGCCTGCGCCATTACTTCTCACCCACGTACGGGAGGAGGGCCACCTCACGGGCGCGCTTGACCGCGACTCCGAGCTGTGCCTGGTGCTTGCGGGAAAGGCCCGTGACCCGACGGGACCGGGTCTTGCCCTTGTCCGAGATGAACCGACGAAGGAGCGTGAGGTCCTTGTAGTCGATGTTCTCGGCCGTAATCTTTGTGTACTTGCGGGGACGTACGCGCTCGCTAAAGCGGCGTCCGCGACGCGCTGATCCTGCTTCTCGTGTCTTAGCCACTTGCTTTCCGGTGCCTTACGTAGTTCTAGCCCGGCGGTCCGGGCATTCATCTCACCCGGGAGGCCGGGCTTTCAGGACCAGCAATCCTAGCGATTTGGTGACAACCGTGGCTTTGGCGCCGGAAGACCGGGGCCGCGTTTCCCGCAAACTGCGGAGACCGACTCGGGTCGAACCCGGAGTTTTGCGTCATATGCGCACAAAACTCCGGGTTCGGCCCCGGAAGGGCTTGGGCCTAGAACGGGATGTCGTCGTCCGGGGCGCCGCCGCCGGCCGGGGCGAAGTCCCCCGTGTCGGTGGGGACGTCGGACGCGGGGGTGAAGCCGCCGCCCTGGTTGGCGTGGCCCTGGCCTCCACCGGAGCCGTCGCGCGACCCGAGGAACTGGACGGTCTCGGCGACGATCTCGATCGTCTGCCGCTTGCCGCCGTCCTTGGCCTCCCACTCACGCCAGTCGAGCCGGCCGTCGACCGCCACCGGACGGCCGCGCGAGAGGTAGTTGGCGCAGTTCTGGCCCTGGGCTCCCCAGACCACGACGTTGAAGTAGTTGGGCTTGTCGACCCACTGCCCGGACTGGTCCTTGCGGCGGCCGTTGACGGCCACCCGCAGCGAGCAGACGGGGGTGCCGCCCGGGGTCTGACGCAACTCGGGATCGGCGGTCAGGTTGCCCGTGATCGTGACCCTGTTGATGTTCTCAGCCATTGGGTGTTTGCTCCTTATCGTTCTTTTCGTACATCGCGGGACGGTGGCCCCGCAGGTCAGGACCAGAATCTAGCGACGCCGGTGGAGGTATTCAGGCGCGGACGGCCGAATCTCTCCCCCCGCCGGGGCAAACCGCCGCAATTTGGGTGAAGTCCGCGCGCGACCGGCGTCGCGGACGGGTCCGGGCACGCGAAAGCCGCCCTCGCATGGGGGCGGCTTCAAGCGCTCGGTACCCGGATCCGGCCGAGGCCGGAGGGTGCGCTACTCGTCGCGGTAACGGCCGCGGCCGCGGCGCTCGTCGTCGTCCCCGGTGGGGGCCATGACGACAGCGGTGGCGGGGGGAGCCGGCAGGACCGGATCCTCCGGATCGACCTTGAAGACCCGGAAGCGCATGACGCCGTCGGAGATCTTCAGGGTGTGGTCCAGCTGACCCAGCAGCTCGCGCGGCGCGTCGAAGCGGAAGAGGCGGTAGTCGGATTCGCTCTTGCGGTCGATCTCGTAGGCCATCTCGCGGATGCCCCAGTTGTCTTCGTGCTTGAGCGTGCCCGACGCCTCGATCGCGGAACGGGTCTCGGTGACCAGCTTCTCGCGTTCGGCTTCCTCGACCTCGGGGTCGAGCATCAGGACAAGTTCGTATTGGCGGGTTGTGTCAGTCAAAATCGACGCGGGACTATACCGGGGATCGGGCCTCCGCCGCGCCCCGGCTGGGAGCGGAGGCCGCCCGGCGGGGCCTTCCGCAGGGGGGAGAGAGTCGGGCTCCACGGCCTTTGGCAGGCATGAAGGGAATCCGAATCGACCGGGACCAGGCGATCCGGACGGCGGCCGCGATCGGCCTCGCCCTGATCGCGATCACCTTCCTCCCCGGCCTGCTCCGCACCCCGGAACCCCCTGCAATTCCAGGAGATGTGGGGTTCGCACCCGGCGAGACCGGAAGCTCCGCCCCACCGTCCGCGCCCACGCCCGAACCGAGGGCGGGACGGCCGGCCGAGAGGAGGAAGGCAGGTCGGTCGACGGAGCGGGGAAAGCCCGGCGGTCGGCCGCATCGTCGCCGGAGCGGGCGGGGCCGGCCGCCCGGGCCTCGGGCTCGGTCCGGATCCGCCCCGAAGCGCCCGCGGACCCGGGCTTCGCGACCGGCACCTTCCCGCTCGGACCGGCCGCCGGCAGCTCCCCCTCCGGCCCCGCCGCCGGTGGCCCCGGCCCGCCCCGCGGCGCCCGCCCCGACCCCGCCTCCACCGGCTCCCGCGCCGGCCCGCCCGGCGGCGCCTGCTTCTTCCCCAGTGGGGAGAAGGTGCCGTGAAGCGGCTGGATGAGGATGACCGACGTCGGGACCCGGCGCAACGGGGCAAAGACCGCCGCCCTATCCCTTCGAAACCCGGTACACGTTGACGCCGAGTTCGCGGATCTTCTTGCGCAACGTGTTGCGGTTGACCCCCAGAAGCTCGGCAGCCCGAATCTGGTTGCCGCGGGTGGCGGTCATCGATGCGAGCACCAGCGGATATTCGACCTCGGCGAGAATGCGCTGATAGAGGCCGGGCGGCGGCAAATCGGCACCATAGCTGGCGAAATGACGCTGGAGGTAGTGCTCGACGGCCTGGCCGACGGACAGGTCTTCCGGCAGGCCGCCCGCCGCCGCGACCGCCGAAGGCGGAGGAACCGCACCGGAGCTGCGCAGCTCGGCCTCGATGATGTCGTCCCCGATCTC
>JBEBTS010000145.1:0-5476 GCA_040393665.1 Conexibacter woesei | reverse complement strand
CGAGCACGCCGACGAGGTCACCCTCGGCCGGGCGATGACCGGCCGCCGCACGCTCGGTTGAGCGGAGCCGCGACCGCCGCCGGCCGCGGCTCCCCCTAGCTGGGGTCGCGGAGCAGGGCCATCTGGCGGCAGCGGGCCAGCAGCCGGCCATCCCGGCTCCACAGCTCGCCGTCCTCGCTGAAGTGGCCGTCCCGGGCCTGATCGGCCGTCAGCCGGATCAGGGTCCAGTCCGGCTCCTCGTGCCCGGGCACCGGGAGCTCGGTCGGGAAGTGGACCGTGTACTCGAGGGTGGGGGCCAGCGCCGGCTCGGTCAGGGCGACGAACGGCGCCGGGAACCAGACGTCGAGCATCGCCGCGGCCAGCACCGGGGTCATCGGCTGGTCGTCCTTGAGCCGGATCCAGCCCGAGGTCTCGGCGCGGCCCTCGCCCGCGTACGGGATCCCGCTGAGCATGATCGCCCGGTACTGGCTGAACACCGCGACCGGCGCCTGCTGGGTGTCGAACTCCTCGCCCTCCTCCGGGGGTGGGGCCTGCGGCATCTGCGAGTGGTTGAACTCCGGCCCGGGACGGGAGCCCGAGAAGACCGCCATCGCCTTTGCCTGGATCGACCCGTTCTGGATCAGGCGGGAGGAGATGAAGGTGGTGGCGCGACCCGCCCGCTCGACCGTCACCTGGACCTCGGCCGGACCGATCTCCGGCCGCCGCAGGAAGTGCACGGTCAGCGACCGGGTCGGCTGTCCCGGGGCGACCGCCTGGGTCATCGCCTCCAGCATCAGGGCGGCGACGTACCCGCCGTTGGGGCCGGGACCGATCCACCACCGGTCGTTGAGCGCGACCCGGTAGCGGCCCTCGCCCAGCGGCTCGGCGGCGGTGTCGTTCTGGAAGTCGGTGCGGTGGGTCGTCATCAGGGGCTCTTTCGGTCGGGTCGGGAGGGAGGGGGTGGGGTGACCGCAGTCTCGGGGATCGGGCCGTACTCCGAGATCCCCCAGCGGTCGTGGAGGCGCCGGAGCGGTCCCGGCGCCCACCAGTTGCGACGCCCCAGCAGCTCCATCAGCGAGGGCACCAGCAGGGCGCGGATGACCGTGGCGTCGATCAGGACGGCCAGGGCGGTCCCGACCCCGAGCTCCTTGATGAAGACGATCTCGGACGAGGCGAACGCGCCGACGGCCAGGGCGAAGAGCAGGGCGGCCGCGGTCACGATCCGGCCGGTCCGCTCCAGGCCGACCGCGACCGACTCGGAGTCGGAGAAGCCGGAGTCGCGGGCCTCCTTGATCCGGGAGAGCAGGAAGACCGCGTAGTCGGTGGAGAGGCCGAAGGTGATCGCCAGCACCAGGATCGGGGTCGACTGGTCGATCCCGCCGACCGAGCCGAAGTTCAGCGGCCCGGCCAGGTTCCCGTCCTGGAAGATCAGGACGAGCAGCCCGAAGACGGCACCCAGGTTGAGCACGTTCATCAGCAGCGACTTGACCGGCAGGACCACCGAGCCGGTCATCAGGAAGAGTACGACCAGGGTCGCCCCGACGATGATCAGCAGGGCCAGCGGCAGGTGATCGAGCAGGCTCTGCTGGAAGTCGGTGAAGGAGGCGGTGCCGCCGGTCACCTTGACCTCGGCTCCCGGGGGTGCCGGCAGGGCGCGGATCGCATCGACCGCGCGTTCCGTGACCGGCTCCGTGTAGCCGCCCTCGGATCGGGCCTCGATCAGGTGGAGCCCGGGATCGAGGGTCTGCGGCGCGGCCACGGCCGCCACGCCGGCGGCCCCCTTCGCCTCCGCGGCCACCTCGCGGGCGGCCGACCGGTCGCCTTCGACGACGATCCGGATCGTCTCGGTGTCACCGGCGGCGAAGTCGCGGTCGAGCGCCTCCTGGACCACCCGGGCGCTGTCCCCGGGCGGCAGGATCTCCGCGTCGACGGAGACGAAGTTCATGCGCAGGGCGGGCACCGCGACCAGCAGCAGGGCGGCCGCGGTGACGGCCGCGATCGGGCCGGGCCGGGCCATCACGAAGCGGGAGAGGCGGTACCAGAACCCGTCCTCCTGCCGCGTCGCCTCCTTGCTCGCCCGGCGTTGGAGGAACTTCGGGGAGAGCGAGTTGACCCGGGTGCCGAGCAGGGTGAGGACCGCGGGCAGGACCGTCAGCGCGACCAGCGCGGCCAGCAGCGAGACCAGCACCCCGCCCAGGCCCATCGAGTAGAGGAAGCGCTGGGGGAAGATCAGCAGGGCGGCCATCGAGGCGGCCACGGTCAGCGACGAGAACAGGACGGACCGCCCCGCGGTCGCCATCGTGCGGCGCAGGGCCGGCAGGCCGGGGCCGGAGACCGCGATCTCCTCCCGGTAGCGGGACACGATGAACAGGCTGTAGTCGATCGCCAACCCCAGCCCGAGCCCCGTCGTGAGGTTCAGGGCGAAGAAGGAGATCGTGCCGATCTCGGTGGCGATCCTCAGGGCGAGGAAGGTGCCGACGATCGCCAGGGCACCGACCATCAGCGGCAGCAGCGCGGCGACCAGGCTGCGGAAGAAGAGCAGCGAGAGCAGCAGGAGCAGCGGGAAGACCATGATCTCGGCCCGCTGGAGGTCCGTCTCGACCTGGGTGTTGACCTGCTCGTGTGCCATCGGCACGCCGCCGACGAGGACGGTGCCTCGGTGGTCGAGCGCGTCGGCCAGGCCGGAGGCGTCCTCTTGGAGCTGCTTGTCCTCTGTCTCCTCGAGCGAGACCGCGAAGAAGGTCTGGTCGCCGTCCCGGGAGACGAACTCGGGGGAGCCGGTCTGGGCGAACCCGGTCGCGGCCTGGACCCCGGGCTGGGCCAGGATCTCCCGGCGGATCGAGGCCACCTCGCGGCGGTCCTCGGCCGAGCCGCGGACGTCGACCCCGCGGACGAGCACGGTGGTGTCCGCCGGGCGGTAGCCGGCGGCCCGGAGGGCGCGGTCGGCCTGGATGCTCTCGCTGCGGTCGTCCTCGGCTCCGTAGGGGCCCATGTGCTCGGCGACCGAGCCCCCGATGGCCCCGGACAGCAGGAAGAGCAGCGCCGCGATCAGGACGATCCGGCGGGGGCGCCGGTCGGCGATCCGGGCGAGTCGATCAAGCATTGCCGGACTCCTCCTCCGCGGCGGCGATCTCTCGTTCGCACCAGTCGATCACCCACTCGTTGAAGTCCAGCCCGAACCGGAGGACCAGGTCGCACCAGGAGCTCTCGTCCCGTTCGCCTTCGGCCTCCAGCGACTCCTTGGTCAGCTCGAGCTGGGCGGCGTGCTCGCGGTGCTGGGCGACCATCGCCCGCAGGGTCGAGGCCCGCTCTCCGGCCGGCAGCGCGTCGGCGAAGAAGACCTTGAGCATGCCCTCGTGGCGCAGCTCCAGCATCTCCGGCGGCCGGCGCAGCCAGTCCCGCAACGCGGCGAGGCCCGAGTCCGTCAGCCGGTAGACCGTCCGCTTGCGCCCGCCCTGGGGCTGGTCCGAGCCCGCGATCAGGCCGGCTTCGCTGAGCCGCTTCAGCTCCGGGTAGATCTGGCCGTAGCTGGCGGCCCAGAAGAAGCGGGTCGAGACGTCGACCTCGGCCTTGATCTCGTAGCCGGACATCTCGCCCTGGCTGAGGAATCCGAGGATCACGGTCGCGGTCGGGCTCAGCTCGTCTGCGGTCGGCACCGGGTTCATATCGCTTAGATATATCGGCGCGATACATTCGATGTGTGACGTCGCTCACATCCCGCCCGGCCGGGGCGGGGACGCCTCCGGGTCGGTATCCGTATGCTCAGGGGCGATGCCGGAACGCGACGACATCGTGGTAATGAAGTTCGGCGGCACCTCGGTGGCCGGCCCGGATGAGATCAAGCGTGCGGCCCGCCGCATGGTTGCCGCCCGCGAGGCCGGCAACAGCGTCGTGGCGGTGCTTTCCGCCCGTGGCAAGACGACCGACGAGCTGGTCGACTCGGCCTACGAGATCTCCGAGCGGCCCGATCCGCGCGAGATGGACATGCTGCTCTCCACCGGCGAGCGGATCTCCTGTGCCCTCGCCGCGATGGCGATCAAGGACATGGGCCACAAGGCGGTCTCCCTGACCGGGTCGCAGGCCGGCATCGTCACCGATTCCTCCCACACCAAGGCGAAGATCATCGACGTCCGGGCCGACCGGATCCAGGAGGGCTTGGACGAGGACAAGATCGTCCTCGTGGCCGGCTTCCAGGGAGTCTCCACCGACAGCCGGGACGTGACCACGCTCGGCCGTGGCGGCTCCGACACGACCGCGGTCGCCCTGGCCGCCGCGCTCGGCGCCTCGGTCTGCGAGATCTACACCGACGTGACCGGCATCTTCAGCGCCGACCCGCGCATCGTCCCCGACGCCCGCAAGCTGCCGGTCGTCTCCTTCGAGGAGATGCTGGACATGGCCGCCTCCGGGGCCGGGGTGCTCCAGCTCCGGTCGGTCGAGTACGCCCGTAACTACAGCATCCCGATCCACTGCCGGAGCAGCTTCGAGGACCTCCCCGGTACCCTCGTACTTCCCGAAAGCGAGACCATGGAACGACCGATAATCACAGCCGTCACGCACTCGACCGACGAGGCCCGCGTCGCCGTCATCGGAGTGAAGGACGAGCCCGGAATCGCCGGCCGCATCTTCACCGCCCTCGCTGACGCCAACGTCAACGTCGACGTGATCATCCAGAACGAGCCCGTCCACGAGGGCGCCCTCGCGGACCTGTCCTTCACCGTCGAGATGGGTGACCTGACCACCGCGACCGACGCGATCGCGCGCCTCGGCGACATCAGCCAGGAAGTGCGCACCGACGACCAGATCGGCAAGGTCTCGATCATCGGGGCCGGCATGCGCAGCCATCCGGGCGTCGCCGCCAAGGTCTTCGAGGTGCTCGGCGAGAAGGAGATCAACATCGAGATGATCTCCACCTCCTCGATCCGCATCTCCTGCGTGATCCAGGCCGAGCGGGTTCCGGAGGCCGTGCGTTCGCTCCACGGCGCCTTCGACCTCGGAGAGGATCAGATCCTGGTCGAGGACCCGACCGGCGAGAGCCGTCAGGTGAGCCCCTCATGACCGGGTCCGACGGTTACAGGGTCGGGGTTCTCGGTGCGACCGGCGCGGTTGGCACCACCATCCTCGGGATCCTCGCGGAGCGCGGCTTCCCCGCCCGCGAGATCGTCCCCTTCGCGTCCGAGCGCTCGGCCGGCAAGACGATCGAGGTCGGCGACTCGGTGATCGAGTGCGTCGTGCCCAGCGACGAGTCGATCAAGGACATCGACATCCTGATCTCCTCGGCCGGCGGCTCGATCAGCGCCGAGTGGGCCCCGCGGTTCGTCGAGGCCGGCGCGGTCGTCGTCGACAACACCAGCTACTGGCGCATGCACGAGGACGTGCCGCTGGTCGTCGCCGAGGTCAATCCCGAGGCGGCGAAGGACCACAAGGGCATCATCGCCAACCCGAACTGCACCACCATGGTGATGATGCTCGCCCTCGCCCCGATCCACCGTGAGGCGGG
>JBEBTS010000144.1:0-5583 GCA_040393665.1 Conexibacter woesei | reverse complement strand
GAGTGGCTCGGGCCGCGGAACCTGACCATGCGGGTCGAGGAGTACGACGTCCGGGTGGGCGGCTCCTATCGTTACATCCACTCGGACGAGGCCGGCAACGAGTACGTCTTCTTCGGCGAGTTCCTCGAGATCGAGCCGCCGGAGCACATCGTCCAGACCTTCAGTTTCGTCATGGAGCCCCCGATCCCGCCCGCGATCGACCGGTCCGACTTCGAGGACCTCGGGGACGGACGCACCCGCATCGTCACCACCTCGACCTTCGAGTCGAAGGAGCTGCGCGACGGCATGCTCCAGTCGGGGATGGAGACCGGGGTCGTCCAGGGCTACGCCCAGCTCGACGAGCTGCTGGAGCGGCGTCAGGCCTGACCGTCCGGGTCACGCGGCGATCCGTCCCCGGGTCGCCGCGTCGGCTCAGCGGAGGCGGAGCCTCCGGGTGAACCCGGCCATGCCGCTCGCCCTGACCGCGGTGGCCTGGAGCGTGATCTTCCCGGGGCGGCTGGACAGCCGCTTCGCCTGTTTCCGGCTCAGCTTGATGTTGACGGTGGCGATGCCGCTGACCGGGCGGATCGTGGCCCGGCCCAGGCTGTGCGGAACCCGGTTGCGGGATCGCTTGCTGCGCAGCCTGGTGAGGCGGGCGTGCCGGTCGGTGATCGAAGCCCTGACCGTGACGCGCGCTCTCGCCGACGTGTGCACGGTGACCGGGATCGTCCGGGTGCGGCGCAGCCGAGCCCGGGAGAGGCCTCCGGACTTGGTGATCGAGACCCTGAGCCCGGGCGGTGCCGCGGTCGGCAGGGACGGGGTCGGGTCGGGGACGACCTTCTGCGGCCGCGGGTCGGGGAGGGGCTTGTCGACCTCCGGCTGGGGGAAGGAGGACGCCCGTGAGGGGAGCAGGCCCTGGCTCTGCCCCTCGGGCACGGCGATGATGCCGGCCAGCGGGTTGCCCTTGGATCGGTACTGCTCGAGCAGCCAGATCCGGCCGTCCCCGGTGAACCGCCAGTCGAAGAGGGTGATGTATCCGTTGAGGCGGTCGGCCTTCTGGGTCAGTTCCTGGTCGAAGCCGGGGTAGGTCACGAGCTCGCCCTCGGGAGTGATCGAGGCGATCTCCCAGTCATGGACGTACGCGCCGTTCTCGCCGACCGCCGTGTGCATGGCGAACCAGATGCTGCCGTCAGGCCCGGGACGGGCGTGGTCGGGATCGGACCAGCCGCCCGGGTAGTCGTACTCGGTGACCGCCCCGTCGACGTCCATCCGGAAGTACCGGTCGCCGCCGAAGCACCAGGCGGCACCGTCCGTGGCGACGATCGTGACCGGGGTGCCCCATTTGCATCTCGTGTGGAGGATCTTCCCGTCCTCGATGATCAGGTGGGTCATCGCGCCGGACCACTCGGTCGGCCTGCTCCCCACGCATCGCTCGTCGTACGGGTAGTACGCCTCGACCCAGGCCCGGTCGGCGCCGTCGACGGCGATCGGCCCTTGCGGATAGGCGCCGAGCTGGTTGAGCTTCAGGGCGCCGGGCCAGAAGCCGAGCGAGCCGGTGGCGTCGATCGAAGTCAGGTTGCCGGCCGCGTTGCCCCGGCAGGGAGCCCAACCCTGCGAGATCCAGGTGGTGCCTCCGCCGCCGACCCGCAGGTCGCGGCTGCTCCCATCGACGAGGTCCATCTCGGACCTCAGGACGAACGACTCCGGGCGAGGGCTGCCGTCGGTCCCGATCCGCCACACGGTCGTGGCCCCACCCAGCGAGGTGCGAGGCCGGGTGACGAGCGTCAGGTCCTCTCCCGGGCCGCCGGCGATCGACTCGGAGACGCCGTTGATGTCGAATCGGTCCGTGTCCCCGTCCGGGGTGATCCGGAGCAGGCCGCTCTCGGGGTCGGCCGACCACAGGTTTCCGTCCGGCCCGACGGCCCGGGTGTCGGCCTGCGCCGTGCCGCAGCACAGGGCCATCGCGACGACGGTCGCGAGCACTCCCCAGAATGGCGTTGGGAGCCGATTCCTTCGGCTGGACGGATTCATTGCCGCAAGCGTACGACATCGAAGTCGAGAGCGGCTGCTTTTGGGATGGATGAGCCAGATCCGGTGGGCCTGCCGTGGCCCGGGCCGGGCTCGGCCCCGATCCCTCGACGGCTCACCCGCCGGTGAAGTCGAGGATCAGCTGCGCGGTCTCCAGGGGGACGTCCAGCTGGGGGCAGTGTCCCACCCCGTCCAGCTCGATCCAGTCGGCGGTGGGGAGGTCGTTGCGGTAGCGGGTCGCGGCGGTGGGCCAGGCGAGGATGCGGTCATCGGTCCCCCAGATCATGCGGACCGGGCAGTCGATCGCGGACGCCTCGAGGGCCCAGTCCTCGTTGCGCCCCATCTCCGCCAGCGCGATCGCGTCGGTGCAGCCCGCGGCCCCGAGGACCATCCTGGTGACCAGCTCGGGGCTCATCACCTCGGGGTGCTCGGTCAGGAACTGCATCGCCCGCGCCCGGCCCTCCGCCGTCGCCACCATCGCGTCGACGTTCGGCACGGCCGCGAGGATCATCCGCTGCGCGTCCTGGAAGAAGTCCATGGTCTGGGAGAGAGCCGGGTCGCCGGCGGCCCAGCCCCCGGCGGGGGCGAGGGTCGTCACCGTCCTGGCTCGGCCCCGGGCCGCCAGGGCCAGGACGGCGTAGCCGCCGAGCGAGTTGCCGACCAGGTGGGCGGTCTCGATGCCGGCCTCGTCGAGCGTGCGCTCGAGCCCGTCGAGCAGGGCCGCGAGGCCGGGCGGCCCGTCCAGCTCCGGGCCGCCCGCGTGCCACGGCAGGGTGGGAGCGAAGACCTCGTGTCGCGCCTCCAACCGACCGATGATCGGCTCCCATGCATGCCAGGTCCCGGTGAAGCCGTGCAGCAGCACGAGCGGCGTGCCGGAGCCGCCGCGATGGGCGGGGGTGAAGGTGGAAGCCATGGCGCGGGAGTCTAGGTCCTGGGACTGCGAGATCGCTTGCGTATCCTCGTTGGCTCAACGCCGTGAATATGATCCCGGCGATGCGGCCCGATCCGTCAGCGGAGTCCTTTCTTTGACGGTGGATCCGCTGCTTCAGCGCGGCGCCTTGACCGCGATCCCGGTCGCCGTGATGCTCACGATCGAGTTGGGCCTCGGGGCGCCGACGAAGGGGGCGATGGCCGGCGGAGCCCTGATCTGCGGCTTCACCGCGTTCGACGCGCCCGCCGCGCAGCGGGCCCGTTGGCAGGCGGTGACGGCGGTGCTGATCGCCGCCGCGGCCGCAGTCGGGATCCTGAGCAGCGGGTCGGCCGTCGCCGCCGTCGTGCTACTGATCGTGGTCGGTGCGGTCGGGGGATTCATGGTGGCCTTCTCGGCCTGGTCCGCTTCCCTCGGGACCTTGATCAGCCTGGCCCTGCTGATCGCGCAGGGCCTCTTCCTGCCGCTCGACGACATTCCCCCGGCGTTCCTCTGGGTGGCCGTGGGCGCGATGTCCCAGGTGGTCTGGTCGGCGGTGGTTTGGATGGTCCGCGACCGTCGGCCGCCGGCAGGCGACGGCCCGCTCGGTCGAGCGGAGGTCGCGGCTCGCCTCCGGTCGGGCCTCGCGAGATCCTCCGCCCCGGCGCGTCACGCGGTGCGGCTCGGCCTCGCCCTCGGAGCCGGCGTGCTGGCCTACCGTGCTCTCGGGCTGCACGACCACGGGTTCTGGGTGCCGCTGACCATCCTGTTCGCGATGAAACCCGAACGTGACGTCACCTACGGCCGGTTGCTCATGCGCGCCGGCGGAACGGCGATCGGGGTCGTGATCGCCACCGTTCTAATCGACCTGCTGGGCGGGTCGGCGGTGCCGACGATCATCGTCCTGACGATCGCGGCCGCGCTCTCCTACGGCCTCCTCAGCCTCCAGTACGCGTTCTTCACGACGGCGATCACGGTCTTCATCGTGATGCTGGACAGCCACACCGGCATGTCGGCTGCGGAGGCGGTGGACGACCGGCTGCTATGCACCGGGATCGGCATCGCGATCGCCTACCTCTCCTTCGTCCTTCTGCCTTACGTCGAGCCGGGTCCCGCTCACGGGGAGCCGGACCCCGCTCTGCCGGACACGGCCTCGGGCTGACCGGAGCGAGCCTCCCGTCGCTCGGCCACGACCCGCCGGACCTCGTCCCAGTCGACGTCCCGGAAGTTGTGCATCGGGCAGAACTTCGGCCCGCACATCGAGCAGAACTCGGCCGACTTGAAGTAGTCGTCGGCCAGGGTCTCGTCGTGCATGGAGCGAGCCGTCTCCGGGTCGAGGGCGAGCCGGAACTGCTCGTTCCAGTCGAAGGCGAAGCGGGCCTCGGAGAGCTTCCGGTCCCACTGGGCCGCCCGCCGGTTGCCGCGGGCGAGATCGGCCGCGTGGGCGGCGATCCGGTAGGCGATCAGGCCCTGCTTGACGTCCTCCTGGTTCGGCAGCCCGAGATGCTCCTTGGGGGTGACGTAACAGAGCATCGAGGTCCCGTGCCAGCCGATCACCGCCGCCCCGATCGCCGAGGTGATGTGGTCGTAGCCGGGAGCGATGTCGGTGACCAGCGGGCCCAGCGTGTAGAACGGCGCCTCGTGGCAGACCCGCTGTTGGCGCTCCACGTTCGCCTGGAGCTGGTCGAGCGGGACGTGGCCCGGTCCCTCGACCATCACCTGCACGTCCCGCGCCCAGGCCCGCTCGGTCAGCTCGCCCAGGGTGTCCAGCTCGGCGAACTGGGCGGCGTCGGAGGCGTCCGCGATCGAACCGGGGCGGAGCCCGTCGCCGAGCGAGATCGTCACGTCGTGGGCCCGGCAGATCTCGAGGATCTCGTCGAAGGCCTCGTAGAGCGGGTTCTCGGCGCGGTGCTCGACCATCCACCGGGCCAGGAGGCCACCACCGCGGGAGACGATCCCGGTCACCCGGTGCTGGCAGAGCGGCAGGTGCTCCAGCAACAGGCCGGCGTGGATGGTCATGTAGTCCACTCCCTGCTCGGCCTGCCGGCGGATCGTGCCGACCAGGTGCTCCCGGGTCAGGTCCTCCGGCTTCTTCACCGACTCGACCGCCTCGTAGATCGGCACCGTCCCGATCGGCACCGAGGACGCCTCGATGATCGCCGCACGGGTCTCGACGATCCGCTTGCCGGTCGAGAGGTCCATCACCGTGTCGGCTCCCCAGCTCACCGAGACCGCCAGCTTCTCGACCTCCTCCTGGATGTCCGAGTTGGTCGGCGAGCTACCGATGTTGGCGTTGATCTTGACCCGGGCCTTCAGCCCGATCGCCATCGGGTCGAGCGCCCGGTGGCCCGGGTTCGCCGGGATCACCATGCGGCCGCGCGCCACCTCGTCCCGGATCGTCTCCGGCTTCAGCTCCTCCCGTTCGGCCACGCGCTCCATCTCGGGCGTGATCGCGCCACGGCGGGCAGAGGACATCTGAGTGTCGTTCATCTATCGCTCCCTTCGCTGGTATGAGCCAGATCAGGTTCGTCGGGTCGACGCCAGTCAGCGTCCTCTCAGCCCCTCCAACGGGGACCCCCCGGATTTGTCGTTGCGGCAAGGCTAGCGGGCTTTGCGGCGGCCGTGTGGGGCCCGTGCGAGGATGGGACGCATGCCTCGCCTCCTCCGCA
>JBEBTS010000143.1:0-5622 GCA_040393665.1 Conexibacter woesei | reverse complement strand
GGAAGCCGCTCGCCTCGACGGCGTGCCGCTTGCCGCGCATCTCGTCACCGATCTCCTGCATCGCCTCCTCGAAGGACTGGCCGTCGGCCAGACGCTCCTCGAGCGGCTTCAGGTCGAGGTCCGGATTGGCGAAGACGAACGTGCCGAAGTTGATGCTGTCGAAGGCGGCCACCTTGACGTCCGGCACCTGGCCCATCTCCTGCACCGCCAGCGGCGTGTACTCGGTGACCAGGTCCAGCTCGCCGCTCAGCAGCATCTGCGTCGCCTCGCCCGGTGGCACCTCACGGCCCAGCGGCTGCGGCTGGATGTTGATCCCCGCCTCCTCGAACCAACCGTTGGTCATGCCGGCGACATAGATCGTGTGGTCGCCGAACGGCTGCATGCCGAACTTGACGTCGGCCGTGGTCACTCCCGGGTTGGCGTTCGACTTCGCACCGTCGTCGTCGCCATCGGAGCCACCGCATCCGGCCCACGCAAAGCCGGCCAGGGCAACTCCTAGGACGAGCAACACGATGCGACGGACATGCCGCGTTCCGCGGCCCGCGCTTCTCACTTCATACATCTGGTTTCCCTCTCTCTCCTGCTATGGACATGAACGAACTGCTTGGGACAAAGGTCAGGGGCATCTGGGCGCGCATCAGCCGATCAGCTCCGAGAGCTCGTTGGCCATCGCGCAGACCGCCTTGCCGACGACGTCGACCCCGGTCGACTCGACGACGCCGGTCAGCGACGTGAGGCTGACCGCGGCGATCGGTTGCCCGCGGTGGTTGGTCACCGCGGCGGCGACGCAGGTGATGCCGACGTGGTACTCCTCGCGCTCCATGGCGTAGCCGCGGGCGATCGTCTGCTCGATGTCGGCCCGGATCGCGTCCGGGGTCATTAGGGTCTCGTGGGTCAGCGCCTCGAACCGGTGGTGATCGAGCCAGTCGGCGAGCTCGTCCGGCGGCATCTTGGCGAGCAGGGCCTTGCCGAGGGCCGTGGAGTGGGCCGGCACCGCGGCGCCGATCGCGGTGCTCAGCCGCACCGGGCTGTCCGACGCGTCGACCTTGTCGATGTAGACCATCGCGTGGCCGTCGAGCATGCCCAGGTTGCAGATCATGCCGATGCGCCGGGAGAGGTCGACCATGAGCGGATGTGCCTTGTCCCGCAGGTCCTTGGTGGTCCCGGTCTTGGCCCGCTCGATCCCGTCCGAGAGGGATTCGATCCACCGCGCCGAGATCGCGTACGTCTCCAGCTTGGGGTGGCGGATCAAGACCCCTTCGTTCTCGAGCGTGACCAACAGGGCGTGGGCGCTGCTCTTCGGCAGCTCGACCCGACGCACGATCTCGCTCATCGTCAGCGGCTCGTCGCTCTCCAGCAGCGCCTCGATGACCCGCACCGTGCGCTGCGCGGACTTGACTCCCCCAGATTTCACTTCCATGGTTTCCTTTCCATTCACGCTGGCCTCCATTTAGATCGCCCGGGAGAGAACCGCTTCGATCTCCTCCGGGCCCTTGACCTCGCGCGGGTTGAGCCGCAACAGGCGTCCTACGCCCATGGTCAGCTCCGCCATGCGGGTCAAGTCGCCTCGGCCGACTCCGATGGCGGCCAGACCATCCGGTACGCCGAGGTCACGATTCAGGTCCCGCAGGATCTCAGGCAAGGCCTCCGCCACCGTGGGCTCGCCGCGGAGCAGGCTCGCCACCGTCGCGTACTCCTCGCGTCGCGAATCGAGGTTGAACTCGACGACGGCCGGCATCAGGATCGCGTTGACCAGGCCGTGGGGGCTCTTCGTGAGCGCGCCCAGCGGGTACTGCATGGCGTGGATCAGGGCGGTTCCGGCCGCCCCGAACGCGAGGCCGGCGAACAGGCTGGCCTGGAGCATTCCCTCGCGGGCGTCGATGTCGCCCGGCACCTCGTGGCAGCGCCGGAGGTTCTCGCCGGTCAGTCGGATCGCCTCCCGGGCGAGAGCGTCCGAGACGGGGTTCTTGCCGGTGAAGACCCGCTGGCTCGCGGGGGCGCCGGACATCCGCTCGAACGACGCGGCGGTGAACGCCTCGACCGCGTGCGAGAGCGCGTCGATGCCGGCGTGGGCCGTGACCGAGGCAGGGCAGGTGACGGTCAGCTCCGTGTCGAGGATCGCCCAGGCCGGCACCAGGTGCCGGGAGGCGATGCCCACCTTCAGGTAGATCTCGTCGTCGCCGACGACCGCCACCGGGGTCACCTCGGACCCCGTTCCGGCCGTGGTCGGGACCGCGATCACCGGGACGCTCGGCCCCGGGACGTTGAACTCCCCGTAGTAGTCGCTCGGCTCGCCGCCGTGGGCGATCACGGCCGAGGCCGCCTTCGCCAGGTCGATGCTGCTGCCGCCTCCGACCGCGACGATCACGTCCGGGCCGAACTCCCGGCCCCGCTCGGCGCAGCGCGCGACCACCGAGACCGGCACCTCGGGCAGGCCCTCGTCGAACACCTCGACCTCGCAGCCCGCCTGCCGGATCGACTCGATCACCGGGTCGGCGATCCCGATCTCGGCCATCGCCTCGTCCAGGCAGACCAGGCACCTGCGGCCGAACTGCAGCGCCGCGTCGCCGGCTCCGGCGGCGGCGCCCCGCCCGAACTCGATCCGCCCGTACGGCCCGATCAGCCAGGAAGAGAGGGCATCGGCTTCGACGTTCACAGCGCCTGCACCTCCTCCCAGAGCGTCGTCCTCAAGTTGAGTCCGTTCTCACGGGCCTCCGCCTCGCGAGCCCGTCCCCGATCTCCGGGGATCAGCACCCGATCGTTGCCGGGGGCCGGCTGGGACATCCGGATCTGGTCCAGGTAGGCCGTGGCGCGGCGCGCCAGCTGGTCGCCGTCGGCGAAGAACCGGGGGGCGGCCATGATGAAGAGGTCGCCCTTGTTGCAGATGTCCTCCGCGTCCAGGGTGCCGGTCACGTCCTGACCCAGGGCGGCGCCGGTCAAGCCACCGGCGAGGAGCGCGACCGCGAGCGCCAGCCCGTAGCCCTTCGCCCCGCCGTACGGGTTGATCGCACCGTCCAGGCCGGCCGCCGGATCGTCGGTGGGCCGGCCGTCGGCGTCGACCGCCCAGTCCTCGGGGATGCGCCGGCCTCCGTCGCGGTACTCGATCAGCCGGCCGATCGAGGAAGCCGAGGTCGACATGTCGAGCACGAACGGATCGGGCTCGGCCGGCACGCCGATCCCGATCGGGTTGGTGCCGAGCAGCGGGTCCACGCCTCCGTGGGGCCGGACCAGGGTCTCCGAGATCGAGGTGACGATCATGACGTTGCCGTTGGCGGCGGCGTGCTCGGCGTAGATGCCGGCCATGCCGATGTGGTTCGCGTTGGTCACCGACGCGATGCAGACGCCGGTCTCCTCGATGATCTCCATCATCAGGTCGGTGACCTGCCACGCGACCACGTGGCCGAAGCCGCGCCGGCCGTCCACCAGCACGACTCCCGGAACCGGTCGGGTGACGTCCAGGCTCGCGTTCGCGTCGATCAGGCCGGCGTCGAGCCGGTCGCAGATCGTGGGCAGGCGCAGCAGCCCGTGCGAGGGCTGCCCACGCAGGTCGGCTCGCAACAGCAGGTCGGCGGTCAGCCCGGCGGCCTCCTCGTCGGCGCCTCGCCGGAGCAGGGCCTCGACCACCGCGGCCCGGACCTCCTCGAGGGGCACGATCACACGCGCCGTCGCGGACTCCATCTCAGCTCACCTCCAGGATCTCGAACGGCAGGGAAGACAGGGGCCTGGCCCCTTCGATGCCGATCGCGGACGAGTACGAGTCGCCGACCAACATGGTGTCGGCGACGATCGCCGAGACGGGCGAGCCGCTCTCGCGGTCCGCCTTTCGGCAGGAAGGGTGCAGCGCGAACGCGCTCCCGCTCCCGATCTTCTCGGGCGATTCCGGAACGATCATGGGCTGCTCCTCGTCTATGCCGGTGCCGTGGCCGAGGCCGGACACCGGTTCTCCGCCCGCCGCTCTGAGCGGGCCCTCCATCGCGTCGGCGACATCGCCGCAGCTGGTTCCCGGGTTCAAGCTCCGGCCGCCCTCACGCAGGGCCCGGATGCAGGCCTCGGCGACTTCCTGGGAATCGGGCGGCAGGTCGCCGGCGGCGGCGATCACCCCGACCTCGACCCAGTGGCCGGTCGGGGCGGCGAACTCGACCAGGACGCTGATCGGCTCCCCTGCCCGGAGCGGACGAGCGCCCGGAGGACGACCGTAGAAGGTGCCGGCGCTGACGAAGACCAGACGGGTCAACGCGCCCCAGCGGCTCAGCTCGGCGTCGATCGCCGCCGCGGCCTCCCGCTCGCTGATGCCGACCTCGAAGCGATTGGCGAACGCTCCGATCGCCGCGTCGGCGCCCTCGACCGCCTCCATGAGGGAGAGGACGTCTTCGCGGCTCTTCGTGGCTCGCGCCCGATCGACCAGGGGGGTGGCGTCGACGAGCTCACGGGATCCGACCGCCCGGCGCAGCCGGGAGAGGTCGTTGCTCAACAGCCCGCCCGGCGGCGACACCAGGCCCAGGGCCTCGTCGCCACCCTCGGCGAGCAGCCGTCCGGCCGCATCGGCGGACGATTCCCCGCGAGCCTTCGCGACCGTCACGCCGGGAGCCTTGTCCGCGGCGAGGAGCTGCATCTCCTCCAGCGGCGAGGCCGCCACCAGCACCGGCGGCCGACCCACCCGCATGACTCCGTAGGCGCCCTTCGGCCCGGCGAAGTGGCCGGTCAGGAACTGGAGCGCTCCGAAGCAACCGACGCTGCCCCGGCCGTAGACGGCGATCGCGCCGATCCCGCGCCGTTCCATCGCCGACCAGACGGTCTTCCAGCGCCGCTCGAACAGCTCGCTCGTGCCGCGGGCCGAGGGTCCCTCGAAGGGCGCCTGGATCCTATTCGCCATGATCATCGGAGGTGAACTCCTCGTGGTTGTCCCGCCACCACTCGGCGATATCGATCCGGCGGGCGAACCAGGCGTCGCCCGAGTCGATCATGTACTCGAGGAGCTCCCGCAGCGCGTTCACCCTGGCGGCGTGACCCATGGCCCGCGGATGCAGGCCGATCGACATCATCTTCGGGTGGCCCCGCTCCGCCTCCCGGCGGTACTCGTCGAAGCCCCGCTTGCAGAGATCGAGGAAGTTCGCGATCGTCTTCGGGGCCTGGAAGTCGTTGTAGGTGAGGGTGTAGGGAACCACCAGGTGCTCGTTGCCGGCGACCTCGGTGTAGTACGGGTAGTCGTCGTTGTAGGCGTCCGAGTCGTAGAGGAAGCCGCCTTCCTCGACGATCAGCTCCCGGGTGTTGACGGAGGGCCCGTAGCGGCAGTAGTAGCCCCGCGGCCGCTCGCCCCAGGTCTGCTCGAAGGACGAGATCGCCCGCCGGATGTGCTCCGCCTCCTCCTCGCGGGTGAGCTGCCAGTGCTCCTCCCAGCGCCAACCGTGGCAGAGCAGGTCGTGACCCGCCTCCCGTCCGGCCGCGGCCACCTCCGGATTGAGCTCGAACGCCCGGGCGCAGGCCGAGAACGTGGCCGGCAGCTCGTAGTCGGCGAGCAGGTCCAGCAGGCGCCAGACCCCGACCCGGCTGCCGTACTCGTACATCGACTCCTGGGCGAGATCGCGCACCTCCCCGGGGAACGGGTAGTCGGACTCGCCCCCG
>JBEBTS010000142.1:0-5638 GCA_040393665.1 Conexibacter woesei | reverse complement strand
GGTCGTCGAAGTCGGGACCGAAGTCGTCGACGAACTCGCTGATCGCGTCGGCGAGGGCCTGCTCGTCCTCCTCCGGGAACTGACCGGTCTCGTTGATCCGGGCGAAGAGGTCCTTCTGCTCGGAGTTGAGACGCTGCAGCAGGTCGTCGAGGAACCGGCCGACCCGCTCGGTCTTGATCCGGTCCAGGAAGCCGCCGGTGCCCGAGTAGATCGAGGCGACCTGATCGGCGACCGGGAGGGCGTTCCGCTCGTTCTGCTTGAGCAGCTCGACCAGACGCTCACCGCGAGCCAGCGTGCGCTGGGTCTCGGCGTCGAGCTCGGAGCCGAACTGCGCGAAGGCGGCGAGGTCGCGGTACTGGGAGAGCTCGCCCTTCATCTTGCCGGCGACCTTCTTCATGGCCTTGGTCTGGGCGTCACCGCCGACTCGGGAGACCGAGATGCCGACGTTGATCGCGGGGCGGACGCCGGAGTTGAACAGGTCCGACTCCAGGAAGATCTGACCGTCGGTGATCGAGATCACGTTGGTCGGGATGTAGGCGGAGACGTCGTTCGCCTGGGTCTCGATGATCGGCAGCGAGGTCAGGGATCCCCCGCCCTCGGCGTCGCTCAGCTTGACCGCCCGCTCCAGCAGGCGCGAGTGCAGGTAGAAGACGTCGCCCGGGTAAGCCTCACGGCCCGGCGGGCGCCGCAGCAGCAGCGACATCTGGCGGTAGGCGTACGCGTGCTTGGTGAGGTCGTCGTAGACGCACAGCGCGTGGCCGCCCTTGTAGAGGAAGTACTCGGCCATCGCGGTGCCGGCGTACGGCGCGATGAACTTGATCGGCGCGGCCTCGTCGGCGGGCGCGGCGACGATGATCGTGTTGTCCATGGCGCCGGCGGCCTCGAGGACCTCGCGCACCTGGACGATCGTCGACATCCGCTGGCCGATGGCCACGTACACGGAGATGACGCCGCTGTCCTTGTTGTTGATGATCGTGTCGACGCCGACCGTGGTCTTGCCGGTCTGGCGGTCGCCGATGATCAGCTCGCGCTGGCCCCGGCCGACCGGGATCATGCCGTCGATCGCCTTGATGCCGGTCTGCATCGGCTCACGCACGGGCTGGCGGGCGATGACGCCGGGGGCCTTGAACTCGGCCGGGCGGGACTTGCCGCTGTTGATGTCGCCCTTGCCGTCGAGCGGACGGCCGAGCGGGTCGACCATGCGGCCGAGGAACTCCTCGCCGACGGGGATCTCGAGCAGGCGGCCGGTGCGCTTCACCGTGTCGCCCTCGACGATCTTGTCCCACTCGCCGAAGAGCACGGCGCCGACGTTGTCCTGCTCGAGGTTGAGCGCGAGGCCGGTCACCCCGTGGGGCAGCTCCAGCATCTCCATCGCCATGCAGTTGTCGAGCCCGTGGACACGGGCGATTCCGTCGGCGACGGAGAGCACGGTGCCGACCTCGGAAAGGTCCGCACTGCCGGGGTCAATCCCCTCGATGCGCTGCCGCAGAATGCTGGCAATCTCGTCTGGCTTGATCTGCATCGGGTTCCGATCCTCCTTAGCCCGCCTGAGCCACGCTCTGGCGGAGTTTCTCCAAGTTATTGCGAATACTGGTGTCGAGAACCATGTTCCCGACCTGAAGCACTAGCCCGCCGATGATGCCTTCATCGACGCGGCTGGTCAGCTCGACTGTCTTGCCGGTCTGACGTTCGACCTCGGCGCCGACCTGCTTGGCCACCGCGGGGTCGAGTTCGACCGCGCTGGTCACGGTCACTTCGATCATCTTGTTGTCCTGCTTCCACAGTTCCTCGAACCGCTGGCGGATCCGGAAGATCGCCGGCATCCGGTGCTTCTCGACCAGCAGCTCGAGAAAGTTGAGGAGCTGGGGATCAGCGTCGCTGACCGCCCGGTGGAGACCGTCCAGCTTCTCCTGCGAGGAGAAGTAGGGGCTGAAGAAGAAGATCTCCAGCTCCTTGTCCTGGCGCAGGGCGTCGGTGATCTGCGCGAGCTGCTCGCGCACGACGTCCTGGGTCCCCTTCCCCTTGGCGACGCCAAAGAGAGACTCGGCATATACCCGGGCCAGTGCTTCCATCAGTTGCTTCGGTCTCCTGCGAGAGCCGAGAAGTCGACCTCGCGCAGCGCCTCTTCGACCAGCGCCTTCTGCTGCGCGTCGTCGAGGGACTTGCGGGTGACCTGCTCGGTGGCGAGCACGGTCAGGTTGGCGACTTCCTTGCGGATGTCGTCCAGCGAGCGCCGGGTCTCGGCCTCGATGTCCTTGCGCGCGGCCTCGAGCAGCTCCTCGCGCTTGGCCTGTCCTTCCGCGGCCGCTTCGGCCTTGGTGTTCTCCGCGGCCTTGCGGGCACGGGCGACGATCTCGTCGGCCTGCTCGCGGGCCTCGGCCAGCCGCTGGCGGTAGTCGGCCAACAGCTTGTCGGCCTCTTCACGGGTCTTCTCGGCCGAATCGATGGAGTCGTTGATCAGCGCCTGACGCTCTTCGAGAATCTTGCTGATCGGGGGCCACGCGTACTTGCGCAGCACGATCATGGCGACAACGAAGGCGAGGAGGGTCCAGATCATCAGACCCGGAACCACCTTCACCAGGGGGCTCATCCCTTCGTCGGAGCCCTCCGCTGCCGCCACCACGAGCGGCGCTACTGCGCTGAGCAGATCGCCGGTCATCGGTCTAGACGAAGAAAGCGATCAGGCCGGCGATGAAGCCGTAGAAGACCGTCGCCTCGGTAAGGGCGAAGCCCAGCCACTGGATGCTCTGAATCTCGGACTTGAGCTCGGGCTGACGCGAGACAGCTTCGATGGTCTTGCCGAAGATGAAGCCGAGGCCGATACCGGTGCCGAGGGCGGCGAGGCCGGTGCCGAGGCCGAGGCCCATGGCGCGACCGGCGGTCTCGGCCATGTCAACCTGGGCGAGGATGATTGAGGGATCCACTGTTCTTGTTTCTCCTTAGTGTTCCTCGGCGACGGCGCCGTCGAGGTATATGGCGGACAGGGTGGCGAAAATGAAGGCCTGGAGCGTAGCCACAAGCCCGATTTCGAAGAGGAAGAAGGCGACGGCCAGGGTGCCGGTGGCGAGGCCCAGGATCGTCGACCCGAGGAAGCCCATCTCCAGCAGGACCACCAGGCCACCCGCCATGAAGAGCAGGAGGAGGTGTCCGGCCAGGATGTTGGCGTAAAGACGGAGCGAGAGCGAGAGGATCCGCACCAGGTGCGACAGGGTCTCGATCGCGAGGATCGGGCCGACCATGAAGCCCTCGACGCCGGCCGGGACCCAGCTGCGGATGTACTTGAAGAGGCCCTTGGCCCGGATGCCCTCGATGTGGTAGCTGAACCAGACCACCAGCGAGAGGATGAGCGGCACCGAGATGTTGGCGGTCGCGGCGTAGAGCGCGAAGGATGGGATCTCGAGCCCGCCGACCGCGAGCGTGTGCTCGGTGTTGGTCGGCATCGGCAGGTAGCCGACCATGTTCGAGAACCAGATGAAGAGGAAGAGCGTGCCGAGGAAGGGGAACCACTTGGCCGACATCTTCGGGTCCAGGTTGCCGTCCGAGATGTTGTCCTTCATCAGGCTGTAGCCGATCTCGACCACGGTCTGGGGCTTGCTGTTCAGCCGGACCGTCATGCGGCGGGCGAGCACGGTCACGACGACCATGGTCAGGACGGCGGCGAGCAGGATGTAGAAGACCGCCTTGTTGATCGACATGTCGATCCCGAAGAGGTTGATCGAGATCCACGGCGGCAGGTCGAACTCCGCGGCGGGGTCGAGGCCGCCTTCCTCGCTGGCGAAGGCCACGGCGGGAAGGGTGAAGAGCGAGACGAGAGCGAGCCAGACCGTGAGGGAGATCCGGCTGGAGGTGCGGGAGAGCTTGCGGGTCATTGGCCTTCCACCGTTGAGGACGTCGGACGAGTGAGCACGGAGATCGCCAGGTAAGCCGTGAAGACGATCGCCGCGGTCACGGCTGCGGCGAGGCCCGCGGGGCGCTCGATCAGGCCGACGACGAAGATTGAGATGACGAGAAACCAGGAGCGGCCGATCAGCGAGCCGGCCATCAGCCGGAAGAAGCCCTTGGGGTCCTCGGTCTTCGCGGCCTTGGCCTCGACGAAGTACTGAATCGCCCGCTGTCCGCCCCACCCGATCACGGCCCCCGCATAACCAAGCAGCGGCAGCCCCGCGATCACGAAGACCGGCAGGGCGATGAGGATCAGGACAAGGTCGGCGTACTTGAGCAAATCGATACCGCGTCCACCAGCGTGGCCCCGGAGGGGTCTTTCTATGGCGAACGTCGTCAAGGGGCCGCGACTATATCTGATGCGGCCCGTTTCTGCGGTCCGGTGCCGTTGGTGTCAACCGTCACGAGCCCTTTTACAGAGCCAAATCCGAGCTACGCCTCGGGATCGGTCGGGTCGCCGGGGGAATCCCGGCGGAGCTTGATGATCTCGAGGACGTAGACCAGGTAGACGGAGACCGCGACCGCGGACAGGATCACGGCCGCCATCAGCAGGGTCCAGCCGAGCTCGAAGTTGCCGCGATCGTCGCTGTAAGGCACGAACCTGAGGGCGAGGGCGAGCAGGGCCAGGACGAGGGTCCACCCGTACAGATAGGCCAGCGTGCGGCGCTGGGAGAAGCCCTTGTTCGCCATCCGGTGGTGGAAGTGCCATCGGTCCGCCTGGTAGATCGGCTGGCGGTACTTGATCCGCTTGGCGACCACGAACGCGGTGTCCAGGATCGGGACCGCGAGGATCACCAGCGGGAAGGCCAGGGCGACCACCGCGTTGGTCTTCAGGGCGCCCTGGACCGAGGCCACGGCGAGCATGTAGCCGAGCAGGTTGGACCCGGTGTCCCCCATGAAGCTGGAGGCGGGCGGGAAGCCGTGCCGGAGGAAGCCGAGGGCGCCGCCGGCCGTGACCGCGGCCAGGACGCCGGCCTCGTAGCGGTCCAGCGACAGGGCGATCACCGCCATCGCCATGGCCGCGATCGCCGTGACCCCGGCGGCGAGGCCGTCGATCCCGTCGATCAGGTTGACGATGTTGACCACGGCGACGATCCCGATGATCGTGAGCGGCCAGGCGATCCAGCCCAGCTCGAAGCCGCCGAGGAAGGGCAGGGTGAGCACGTCGGGCCGGACGCCGGCGCTGACCGGGATCGCCGCGGCCACCACCTGGCCGAGCAGCTTGACCAGGGCGGGCAGGTCGAAGATGTCGTCGATCATCCCGACCAGGGCGATCGCCACCGCTCCCAGGAGGATGGCCACGACCTGGTCGTTCGCCGGCAGCCAGATCCAGCCGGCGACCTCGATCCCGATCAGGATCGCCAGGCCGGACATCCGCGGCGTGGGCACGGTGTGTTGGCTGCGCGGGCCGGGGGTGTCGATCGCGCCCGTGCGGCGCGCGAACCACTCGGCCGGCTTCACCATCGCCCAGCTCACCACCACCGCCGTCAGGAAGGCGAGGGCGGCATCGGACGCGTCGACCATGGCCAAAGCCTGACACGCCGCCCCGACGGACGCCCGCTCCCCTCCCCTCCACAGGCGCCCACCCGGGCGAACCGCCTGCGCAACCCCAGGCGAATCGAGCACACAACCCCCGGCAAACCGCACGCACAACCCCAGGCAAACCGCGTGCGCAACCCCAGGCAAACCGGGCGCG
>JBEBTS010000141.1:0-5694 GCA_040393665.1 Conexibacter woesei | reverse complement strand
CCGCCTATGTGAAGACGGTCTGACGCGGAGCCGGTTCAGGCGGCTTCCGAGATCGCCTGGACCAGGCTGCCGACCTGGTCGTCGGATGCGGCCGAGGCGACGTCGCCCTGGCTGACGATGCCGATCAGGTCGTGGCCGTCGATCACCGGGAGCCGGCGGACGTGATGGTCCTTCATCGTCCGGATCGCCAGGTCGATGCCGTCGTCGGCCCCGATGGTCACCGGCTTGCCGTCGCCCAGCTCTCCCGCCCGGACCTGCCCGGGATCCCGGCCCTCAGCCAGCACCTTCACGACGATGTCGCGGTCGGTCAGCATGCCCTTGAGCCGGTTGTCCTCGCCGCAGATCGGCATCGAGCCGACGCCGAGATTGGCCATCTCCCTCGCGGCTTCGGTGATGGTGTCGTTCTCGCCGATGCATTTCGCGTCCTGAGTCATGATCTCTCTCGCAGATGTGGCCATGGTGTTCCTCTCGAATGGTCTGTTCCGGCCGTCGGTGCGAACGGCCGCTTCGCCTCTCCCGTACCCTCGGGCCCCGCGACGAAACCACTCTGGCTGAGGAGATCTTCAGTCGGCGGGCGCCGATCAGAGAGGGTTGACGCACCGAGCTTCGGGTAAGACCGAGGCATGGCGAAGATCGGTTTCACCCTCTCGAGCGAGGAGCAGCGGCCGGAGGCGTTGGTCGGGTTGTCCGCCGCCGCCGAGTCCGCCGGCTTCGACTTCCTCTCGATCTCCGATCACTACCACCCCTGGGTCGACCGCCAGGGCAACGCGCCGTTCGTGTGGGCGGTCCTCGGCGCCGTGGCCCAGGTCACCGAACGGATCGAGGTGATGACCGGCGTGACCTGCCCGACGACCCGGATCCATCCCGCGATCGTCGCCCAGGCGGCGGCGACCACCGCCTGCCTGATGCCGGGCCGGTTCTCGCTCGGGCTCGGCAGCGGCGAGAACCTGAACGAGCACATCCTCGGGGACCGCTGGCCCTCGGTCCAGATCCGCCAGGAACGGCTGGAGGAGGCGATCCGCCTGATCCGCGAGCTCTGGGAGGGCGGTCTCACCAGCCATCGCGGACGGCACTACGAGGTGGAGAACGCACGGATCTACTCGCTGCCGGAGGAGCTTCCTCCGATCCTGGTGGCGACCGCGGGCGAGCGGGCGACGGCGCTCGCCGGCGAGCTCGGCGACGGGCTGGTCGGGCTGGCCCCGGACCCGTCGCTCATCCGGGGCTTCCGCGAGGCCGGCGGCGAGGGCAAGCCGACCTACGCGCAGGTCCACGTGTGCTGGGCCGAGACGGAGGACGCCGCCCTCGACACCGCCATGGAGTGGTGGCCGAATGCCGGGGTTCCCGGCAACCTCTTCGTCGAGCTGCCCCTGCCTTCCCACTTCGAGGAGGCGTCCGCCAACGTCAGTCGGGAAGAGATCGCGGAGTCGATCGTGTGCGGACCCGACCCGGACCGACACGAGGAGGAGATCCGCTCCTACCTCGACGCCGGCTACTCACACGTCTACGTCCACCAGGTCGGGCCGACCCCGCCGGAGTTCTTCGGTCTCTACGAGGACGAGCTGCTGCCCAGGTTCCACGAGGGCTGATCGTGCCGGGCGAGCCGATGGACGCGACGCCCTTCATCCCGCCGAGGGCGAGATCCCTGAAGGCCCTGGCCGCGGCGGTCGACGACTGCCGCGGCTGCCCCATCTCCCGGGCCGACAACCACGCCGTCTTCGGGGAGGGGAGAGCGAGGGCCCGGCTGGTGCTGATCGGGGAGCAGCCCGGCGATCAGGAGGACCGGGCCGGCCGTCCTTTCGTGGGCCCGGCGGGCCGTGAGCTGAACGCGAGGCTGGAGGCGGCCGGGATAGACCGCGAGGAGGCCTACCTGACCAATGCGGTCAAGCGCTTCAAGTACGAGGGCTCGGGCAAGCGTCGCCTCCACGACAAGCCGGACCGCAGCGAGGTCCGCGCGTGCCGACCGTGGCTCGACCGGGAGCTGGATCTGATCCGGCCGGAGGCGATAGTGGCGCTGGGCGCGACCGCGGCGCAGGAGCTGTTCGGCGCCGCCTTCCGGGTCACCAAGATGCACGGCGACTTGGTCGAGACCGAGCTCGCCCCGCTGGCGATGGCGACGATCCACCCATCGGCGATCCTCAGGGCGAGAGACGACGCCGACCGGTCGGCCAAGCGGAAGTTGATGACCGAAGACCTCCTGTCCCTGGCGGCGCTGCTCGGTTGAGCGGGCCGCCGCGGTTTGCCGGCCCGATTACCGGGTAGGTGGGAGCCACTTCAGAATCCACCGGAAGGCCGTTCGATGAAAGCCGTCACCTGGCATGGCAAGCGGGACGTCCGGGTCGAGGAAGTGCCAGACCCTCAGATCCGTGAACCGACCGACGCGATCATCGCGGTCACCACCACCGCGATCTGCGGCTCCGACCTCCATCTTTACGAGGTCATGGGTCCGTTCATGAGCGAGGGCGACATCCTCGGGCACGAACCGATGGGAATCGTGCAGGAGGTCGGGGCGCAGGTCACCGACATCGCCGTCGGCGACCGCGTCGTGATCCCCTTCAACATCTCCTGCGGCCACTGCTTCATGTGCGATCGAGGCCTGCAGAGCCAGTGCGAGACGACGCAGGTCCGGGACCAGGGCTCCGGCGCCGCCCTGCTCGGCTACACGAAGCTCTACGGCCAGGTTCCCGGCGGGCAGGCCGAGCTGCTGCGGGTTCCCCACGCCGACTACGGGCCGATCCGAGTGCCGGAGGGCACCTCGGACGAACGCTTCATATACCTCTCCGACGTGCTGCCGACCGCCTGGCAGGCCGTCGAGTACGCGAACGTCCCGAAGGGCGGCAGCCTGACCGTCCTCGGGCTCGGGCCGATCGGCGAGATGTGCTGTCGCATCGCCTTGGCCCGCGGTGTCGAGAAGGTCATGGCCGTCGATCTCGTGCCGGAACGCCTCGCCCGTGCCCGGAGCCGCGGGGTGGAGACCTTCGACCTGTCCCGGCGCGACGATCTGGCCGGCGCGATCCGGGAGTCCACCGGTGGCCGCGGACCGGACTCCGTGATCGACGCCGTCGGCATGGAGGCCCACGGCAGCCCCGTCGCCAAGTTCGCTCACGACGCGACCGGGCTGTTGCCGGACGGCCTCGCCGAGAAGCTGATGAAGAGCGGCGGGATGGACCGGCTCAACGCCCTCCTCACCGCGATCGACCTGGTCAGGCGCGGCGGCACCATCTCGATCAGCGGGGTCTACGGCGGCATGGTCGACCCGCTGCCGATGCTGACCATGTTCGACAAGCAGATCCAGCTGCGGATGGGCCAGGCGAACGTCAAGAACTGGGTGGACGACATCCTGCCGCTGCTCGACGACGCGGACGTGCTCGGGGTCGAGGATTTCGCGACGCATCGGCTGCCTCTCTCCGAGGCTCCCCAGGCATATGAGACCTTCCAGAAGAAGCAGGACGGCGCGATCAAGGTCCTGCTGAAGCCTCAGCCCGAGTGAGCCGAATGGGCAAGTCGGTCCTGCTGATAGTCGACATGCTCTCCCCGTACGACTTCACCGGCGCGGAAGCGGTCGCCGAAGGGGCGGAGGCCGTCGTCGCCGGGATCGAGGAGTGTCGGCGGCGCTGCCGCGATGCCGGCGTGCCGGTCGTGTTCGCCAACGACATCGACGACCGTTTCTCCGGCTCCCGCGAGACGATCTTCCAAGACGCGCTGGCCGGCCGACGCCCCGATCTGGTCCGTCCGCTGGAGCCGGCCGAGCCCGACTGCTTCATGCACAAGGGGCAGCACTCCGCCTTCTACGGCACCCCGCTGGCGCATCTCCTCCATGAGTGGGCCGTCGACCGCGTGCTGCTGGCCGGTCAGGTGACCGAGCAGTGCGTCCTCTACACGGCGCTCGACGCCCACGTCCGGCACTACGACGTCGTGGTGCTCCGCGACTGCGTGCTCGACCTCGACCCCGAGCTCGGTGTCGCCGCGCTCCGCATGATGGAGACGAACATGGGGGCGGAGATCGTCGATTCCACGGAGGTGGACTGGCGAGGCTAGGGCAGGGGGCCTGGCTCCGTGTTAGCTTGCCGGTCAACCGATCGGAGGGAGAGGTTCATCTTGCGCGGTAAGACCGGCTTCGCCAGCGTCATCGTCGTCGCCTTGCTCATCTGCCTCGGCTTCGCGCTTCCGGGCGCGGGGGCGGCCGAGCCCGAGTTCGATTGGCTCTGCAAGCCCGGTAAGGCCGATGACCCGTGTGCGGTGAGCCTGACGACCAAGAGGGTCCTCAGCAACGGATCCAGCAGCGTCCACAAGCCGAAGCCGATGCCCGCGCTGAAGCGGAAGGTGGACTGCTTCTACGTCTATCCCACGGTGAGCGGCCAGCGTGGCCCCAACGCGAACCTCGACCGGGACCCCGAGCTGGAGGGCATCGCCCGCCAGCAGGCCGCGGGGTTCGCGCCGGGGTGCCGCGTGTTCGCCCCGATCTACCGTCAGTTCACCATCCCGGCCATGCTCTCCGGGGAAAGCTCTCCCGGGGTCCTCGGCATCGGGTACGCGAGCGTCCGCGCCGCCTGGGACGAGTACTTGGAGCGTCACAACGCGGGGCGGGGCGTCGTCCTGATCGGCCACTCGCAGGGGACCGCCCACCTCAAGCGCCTGGTGGCGGAGACCTTCGACCGCGACCCGAGGCTTCGCAAGAGGCTGGTGTCGGCGCTGCTGATCGGGGGCGACGTAGTCGTCGCCAAGGGCAAGCGGGTCGGCGGCGACTTCGACCACGTTCCCACCTGCGTCAAGCCCGGCGAGACCGGGTGCGTCATCGGCTACTCGGAGTTCCTGGAGGAGGCGCCGCCGGCGGACACGTTCTTCGGCCGGGTCGGTGGACCGCGGATCGACCCGCGGTTCTCCGCTGCGACCCATGAGGTGATCTGCGTCAACCCGGCCGAGCTGGACGGGTCCGACGGCAACCTGAAGCCGGTCTACGAGACCGCGCCCTTTCCCGGCATCTACGGCCCCCTGCTGCCGAAGCTGAGCGGGGTCGGCGCGCCTTACGCGAGCTATCCGGGCCTGTACACCGCTTCGTGCGAGAGGACGGACGACGGCGTGAGCTGGCTCAGGGCGCATGACATCTCGACCGAGGCTGACGCGCGGCCGCGGGTCGGTGAGCCGATGGGCCGGGCGTGGGGGATGCATCTGACCGAGGTCAACGACGCGTTCGGCAACCTGACCGGCGCCGTCGCCCGCCAGGAGACGACCTACGTCAAGCGGATCAACCAGGCCAGGAAGAAGGCCCAGAAGAAGCGCCGAAAGGCGGCCAGGGCCAAGGCCAAAGCCAGGGCAAAGGCGAGGAAGGCGAAGCTGAAGAAGGCCAAGGCCAAGGCGAAGAAGGCCAAGGCGAAGAAGAAGGGCCGGGCGGTCTTCGGATCCTGACCGCGGCGTGGTCAGGCGTCAGTCGCGGTCGACCTCCTCGGAGGAGCGGATGTCGTCCGCCTCGCCGTACTCGGCGGGATCCGGCTCGGCCTCGGGCAACCCCTGGTCGTACTTCGGGTTCCTCCCGGACAGCGGCTCCTCGGCCTGCTTGATCAGGGCCTTCTCCGCTTCCTCGAAGCCCTCGGACTCGCCCTCGCCGGCCTCCCGCAGCGGGCGTTCTTCCTCCCGGCGCCGTTCTTCTCTGCTGTCGAACTCGCGATCCATGTCAACCGATCCGGTACCCGGATGCGG
>JBEBTS010000140.1:0-5702 GCA_040393665.1 Conexibacter woesei | reverse complement strand
CCGCCGGGAACGCGGCAAGGGACATGGTGGGCTGATGGCTGCGAACGACATGATCAGGCTCGAGGACCTGCAGGTCAACCGGACCCTCTCCGGCCGCAAGCACGTCCTCTCGATCCAGGTGGAGAACCGGCCGGGCGTGCTCGCCCGGGTCGCCGGCCTCTTCTCCCGGCGCGGCTTCAACATCGACACCCTCGCCGTGGGGCCGACCTCCGATCCCGAGACCTCGCGGATCACGCTCACCCTCGACGGTGCGGTCCACCCGATCGACCAGGTGACCAAGCAGCTCCACAAGCTGGTGAACGTGCTCAAGATCCGTGACATGGAGCCGGACGAGACGGTCGCCCGCGAGCTGGCCCTGTTCAAGGTGTCGGCCGCGGTGGAGAACCGGGCGGAGATCGTCCAGTTCGCGGAGATCTTCCGGGCGAAGATCGTCGACGTGTCCCGTCGGGCGCTGATCGTCGAGGTCACCGGATCCCACGACAAGATCGAGGCATTCGAGAGCATGCTCCGTCCGCACGGCCTCCTGGAGATGGTGCGGACCGGCGAAGTGGCCCTGGCGCGCGGCGGCGAGTAGATGGCCGCGCCCGTCGTCGACCGGGCCGGCCTCGCAGAGCTTCTGGAAGGCGCAGTCCGCCGGGCTACCCGGCGGGGACGGGAGACGGTCGTCTCGGTGACCGTGCCCGTCGTCTGCGCCGACCCCGCGGCGGTCGCCTTCGGGTCCCGACGCGGGGGAGAGCCCTGGTTCTGCTGGGATCAGCCGGACCGGGAGTTCGCGCTGGCGGCGATCGGCCGGGCCCACGTTGTCCGGGCGCGCGGCCAGGACCGGTTCCGTGAGGTCGCGGCCGAGTGCGCCCACCTCTCCGGCGACGCGATCGTGGTCGACGCCACCGCCCCGGACGGGGAGGGCGACGGTGCCGCGGCGACGGTGTGGACCGGCGGGTTCGCCTTCGCCGCGGAGGGCGGCGGGAGCCCCACCTGGTCCTCGTTCGAGCCCGCCGAGATGAGCCTGCCGGAGCTCGCGATCCGGTCGGAAGGGGGAGAGGCGTCCCTCACCGTCAACGCGCTGGTGACCCCGGCCGAGGATCCGGATGAGGTCGTGGCCAGGCTGCTCGGCCGGGCCGGCTCGCTGGTCGAGGCCGAGCTCGGGCTGATCGACCCCCACCCGGCGGTCGGCGCCGAGATCACCGGGGCGAGGTCTCCCGAGGAGTTCGAGCGGTCGGTGGCGGCCGCGGTCGACCGGATCCGGTCCGGCGAGATCGAGAAGGTCGTCCTCGCCCGCGAGGTGGTGGTCCGGTCCGGCTCCGCCCACGATCCGGCGGCGATCTTCGGGGCACTGCGGATCGGGTTCCCATCCTGCTTCAACTTCTGTGTCGGCACGGGCGAGGCCGCCTTCGTCGGTGCGAGCCCCGAGCTGCTGGTGCGGTGCGCCGGGAGGGGCGTCGCCACGGTCGGGCTGGCCGGCTCGACCCGGCGCAGCTCCGACCCGGCGGTCGATGACCATCTCGCCCAGAAGCTGATGTCGAGCCACAAGGACCGCGGGGAGCAGGATCTCGTGGTGCAGCGGATCGTCAAGGCGCTGGGGCGGATCAGCATCTGGGTCGAGGCCGCGGATGAGCCGGAGATCATCAAGGTGGCGAACATCCAGCACCTCGGCACGCCCGTCTACGCGCAACTCGGGGAGCCCCGCACCGCGATCGAGCTGGCGGCGCTGCTGCATCCGACCCCGGCGGTCGGCGGCGAGCCGTGGAAGAAGGCGGAGAAGGTGATGGCCGAGGTCGAGGATCTCGACCGGGGCTGGTACGCCGGCCCGGTGGGATGGATGGACGGCTCCGGCGACGGCGAGTTCTGCGTGGCGCTGCGCAGCGCCCTGCTGCGTGACCGGGAGGCCCACCTGTTCGCCGGAGTGGGCGTGGTCGCCGACTCCGACCCGGCAGCCGAGCTGGCCGAGACCGAGATCAAGCTCGGCGCGCTGCTGCCGCTGCTGAGCTGAGCGGCCGCGACGGCCGGTTCAGCCGGCGACCGGGATCTCGATGACCGCGACGCCGGGCTCGCCGGCGGCGAAGGCCTCCTCGAGCCGGTCGAGGTCGTCGACCCGCCGGAACGGCAGGCGGTAGAGGCGGGCGGCGTCCTCGATCCGGAGGCCGGACGGGGTCCGCATCAGCGCCTCGAACTCATCGGCCGCCATCGACCGCCGCTGCGGCAGGCGCTCGAAGATGCCGCCGCCGTCGTTGTCGAGGACGACGATCCGCACCGACGTCCGGATGCCGGCGGCCAGCGCGAGGCTGCCGACGTCGTGGAAGAAGCCGAGGTCGCCGGTGACGATCGTGGCCGGCCGGCCGGTCGCGCGGGCGGCGCCGAGCCCGGAGGCGATCAGCCCGTCGATCCCGTTGGCGCCGCGGTTGGCGAGGAAGAGCAGGTCCCGTTCCAGTGACGGCACCGACTCCTCCTGGTCGCGGATCGGCAGGCTCGACGCCGTGTAGACCAGGCCGCCGTCCGGTTGGAGCTCCGCGAGGCGGGCGTGGACCGCGCCGGCGCTGATGCCCGCGGGCTCCGACCAGGACCGTTCGATCTCCGTCCGGGCCTCGCGCTCGGCGACGATCCAGCGGTCCCGGAAGTCGCGGGACCGTTCTGGCTCGAGCGCATCCACGGGCTCGACCTGACCGAGCAGGACCGCCGGATCCGCGCGCAGGATCAGGTCGGCGGTCCGGGTCGGCTCGTACCAGCCGTGGACGGGGTCGATCACGATCTGCGCCGCATCCGATCCGGCCAGCCAGAGCCGCAACTGCTTCGAGGTGGGCAGCTCGCCCACCCGGATGACCAGGTCCGGGGCCAGCGAATCGTCCCGGCGGGCGAAGATCCGTTCGTAGGCGGTGATCACGGCGGCGCGGTCGTGCGGCCCGAGCCGGAGCTGAGAGGTCGGCTCCGCCAGCACCGGGGCTCCGCAGGCCTCGGCGAACCGGGCAAGCGGGTCACGGAGCGCGGGATCGGTCTGGCGGCCGGCCAGCATCAGGATTCGGACAGCTGACCGGATCATCGCGGCTACCCGGTCGACGGTGGCCTGGACGGCGCCGCGGGGGGCGGCCTCGACTCCGGTCAGCGGACCGTCGGGCCGGCCCTCGAGGGCGAGCGGGCGGGTGGCGGTCACGGCGCCCTCGACCGGGGTCGGGGCGAGCGGGTCACGCAGCGGGAAGTTCAGGTGGACCGGGCCGGGGCGGGGGTCGCCGACCGCGCCGGCGAACGCGCGGCAGGCGATCGAGCGGAAGTGGAGCAGCCCGGCGTCGTCGGCCGCGTGGCTGCCGACCTCGGTGAACCAGCGGACGGCGTCACCGAAGAGCTTGATCTGGTCGATCGTCTGGCCGGCCCCGATGTCGCGGAGCTCCGGCGGCCGGTCGGCCGTGAGGACGATCAACGGCACCGCGGAGAGATCGGCCTCGGTCACCGCCGGGTGGTAGTTCGCGGCGGCGGTCCCGGAGGTGCAGACCAAGGCGACCGGGAGGCCGGTCGCCTGTGCGGCGCCGAGGGCGAAGAAGGAGCCCGACCGTTCGTCCAGCGCGACCTCCACCTCGATGCCCTCCTGACGGAAGAGCGCGAGCGCCAACGGGGTCGAGCGGGAACCGGGGGAGACCACCGCCAGCTTCACCCCGCACCGGGCCAGCTCCTCGGCAAAGACCGAGCAAAGGGCGGTATTCGTGTTCGTCGCGTCCACTGACCGTGACAGCCTAGATGGCTCGGCCCGAAGGGGCAGACCCGGGGCTCAGTCGAGGCGGCAGCGGGCGAGGGCGGCCTCGTCCAGCTCGACGCCCAGGCCCGGTCCGTTCGCCGGCGGGGCGAGCCGGTCGCCCTCGGTGAGCGGGCCGGTGGCGCAGATCGTCTCCGCGAACAGCCGCTCGGTCGCCAGGCCGTGGGCCACGTCCGGCCACGGGAGGTCCGGGTCCAGGGCCTGGCCGACGTGGGCGGCGGCGGCGATCCCGACCGGGCCGTCGAGGGCGCTCGACAGGTAGGTGGGGAGACGGCCTCCGAGGGAGGCGTCCAGGCCGCCGATCTTGCTCAGCTTCACGGTCGCGGCGTCGCATGCCCCCAGGGCGGCCGCCTCGGCCGCCTCGGCGGCGTCGTTGACCGACTCGTCCGCGACCAGCGGGATGCCGGTGCCCCGCCGGAGCGCGGCGAGCTCGGCCAGCCCGGTCACCGGTTCCTCCACCAGCTCGATCCCCACTGGCTCCAGCCGCTCCAGGACCTGGGCGGCCCGGTCGCCCCAGGTGCCGTTGGCGTCGATCCGGATCCGCGCCTGGGGGCCGAGGGCCGATCGCACCGCTGCGGCCAGCCTCAGGGCCTCGTCCGGGCCGGCCTTCAGCTTGAAGACCTCGAAGCCGTCGCCCGCCCACGCCTCGCACTGCGCGACGACGTCGGTGGCGGGGCCGGCGGTGATGGTCGCGTTGCACCGGAGGGCGCGCGGGGCGGCGGACGGGTCGAGGTGGCGCCACAGCGGGACACCCCGTCGCTTCGCTTCCAGGTCGGCCAGCGCGATCGCGATCGCGGTCCGGGCCGGCGGCGCGGTCGGGACCAGCTGCAGGTCCTCCGCCCACGCCGCGAGCTGATCCACCACCTGGCTCGGGCCGTCCCCGCCGCGAAGGGTCATCGGCACGCCCTCGCCGAGCGCGGTCAGCCCGTCCTCGTCCCGGAGCCGCAACAGGACCGACTGCCGCCGGTCGAGGTTGCCGGTCGCGGTCACGTACGGCCGGCGGAAGCGGAGGGAGAACGGGATGACCTCGATCGATTCGATCCCGGAGGTCGCGTCGATCGGGGTCATCCGAAGCTCCTCGAGGCGCTCAGCTGCCGATGATCAGCCCGGCGGTGACCAGGAGGGAGAAGGCCCCGAGCAGGGCGCCCGTGTCTCCCAGCGCCTGGTTCAGCGAGGGGCCGTCGGTTCGGGTGGTCACGGCCCGGACGGGCTTGAGGGCCAGCGGAGCGGCGAGCAGCCCGATCAGCGCCGGCCACGGCCCACGCTCGAGGGCGACGGTCACGACCAGGACGACGAAGGCCAGTGCCACCAAGGTGACGTACAGGCGGCGGGTGCGCGCCCGTCCGATCCGGACGGCGAGCGTGTTCTTGCCGGCGCGACGGTCGGAGTCCATGTCCCGCACGTTGTTGACCACGATGATCGCGGTGGAGAGGAAGCCGACTGCGACCGAGAGCCCGAACGGCAGCCAGGCCAGCGTCTCCAGCTGGACGTAGTAGGAGCCGTTTACCGAGACCAGGCCGAAGAACAGGAAGACGAACACCTCGCCCAGCCCGGCGTACCCGTAGGGCCGCGGGCCACCCGTGTAGAGCACCCCGGCGGCGATCGAGACGACGCCCACCGCGATGATCACCGGCCCGGCCAGGAAGGCCAGGTAGATGCCGAGCAGCCCGGCCAGGGCGAAGGCGATCCAGGTGGCGGTCAGGACCCGTTGCGGGGTCACCAGGCCGGCCGAGGTCACCCGCACCGGCCCGAGCCGGTCGGCCGAGTCGGCGCCGCGGCGGGCGTCGGAGTAGTCGTTGGCGAGGTTGGTGCCGATCTGGATCAGGATCGACGCGACCAGGGCGGCGACGAAGCCGCCCCACCGGGGCAGCGACCCGCCCTGCGCGGCGAAGGCCGCGGCGGTGCCGACCAGGACCGGCGCGATCGCGGCCGGGAGCGTCCGCGGCCGGGCCGCGTTGAACCA
>JBEBTS010000139.1:0-5727 GCA_040393665.1 Conexibacter woesei | reverse complement strand
CCCGCTGACGGCCCGCCCGAGGCCCCGCTGAACCCAGGGCCGGCCCACGCCCGGCGGCCCGGCGGGCCTCGCTGACGACCCGGCAGGCCTCGCTGACGATCCGGCTAGCTTCGCTGATGGCCTGCCGGAGGCCACCGATGGCCCGCCTCGCTGGTCCTAGCGGTCGGCCCAGGCCTCCAGGACCCAGCCGAGATCGTCGCTGGAGACGGCCGGATCGAGGATCAGGCGCTCCGGCTCGGGCTCGGGCAGACGGCCGCGGATGCGGCGTCCGGCCAGGGTGAGGCCGCGGCCGATCGCGCCGGGCTCGCGGCGCGGCAGGATGCCGCGGTCGATCCGGCCCTCCTTCTCGTGGACGAGGTCGAAACCGAGCTGGTTGCCGCCTCCGGCCCAGGCCAGGCCGCCGGCGACCGCGTTGTCGAAGTCTCCCTGCAGGCCGATCTGGGCGGCCGCCCGGAAGGCCAGCGGTGCCAGGGCGACATGGGTCACGGCCAGGGCCGGGTACCAGGCGGCCGGCTCGGCCCGCACCGGGTCGACCAGACCGGGCCAGCCGCCGTCCTCGCGCTGGAGCGCGACGAGCGACGCGGCCGCCTGCTGCGCCCGGTCTCCGACCAGGCCGTCGTGCCCGGCCCGCGTCAGCTGGCAGAAGGCGTGCAGCACGTGGAACTGGCCGCTGACCGAGACGGCGCTGCCGCGCAGCCGATGGTGGAGGTCGTGGGCCAGCCCCGACTCACCCTGGACCCGCGAGACCAGCTCGCCGGCGGCCTGCTCCAACAGCGCGGAGCCGCCGTCCCCGGAGAGGACGGAGGCCTCGGTCAGCCCCGACACCAGCCATGCCAGCTGCTCGACCGGGATCCGTCCGAGGTTGGCCCGGGCCTGCCGGCGGACGTGGCCCTCGATCTCCCCGATCGCGTTGCCGTCCGAGCGGGTCTCCGCCCACAGCGCCAGCCCTAGCTCCCCGATCGTGGTCTCGTCCCGGCCCAGGTCGCCCAGGATCCGGGTCCTCAGGGCCCCGGTCGAGAACGGGTGGTCGAGCTCCGCCTCGTCGGCGCGGGTCAGTCCGAGCAGGACGACGATGCCGGAGAGCAGCGAGGTCGAGGCGGCCACGTCGTCCTCGACCCCCTCGATCCGGGCGGTCTCCCGGAACAGCCCGGAGGCCACCTGCAGCTCAGGCAGCCGGGTCAGCGCGATCTGCACCAGAGTGCGGGGCGAAGCGGTCACGCGCTCTCGGTCGATTCGGAGTAGAGCTCTTCGATGTCCCGCTCGTACTTGTCGGAGATCGGGCGACGCTTCAGCTTCATGGTCGGGGTCAGCTCGTCGCCGCCCGGCATCCACTCCCCCGGGACGATCCTGAACTTCTTGATCTGCTCCACCCGGGCGAGCTTGGCGTTGGCCCGCTCGATCCCGACCGTGATCTCGGCCTGGACCTTCTCCTCGTCGGCCAGCTGCTCCAGGGTCGCTCCCTCCAGCCCGTTCTGGGCCGCCCAGATCGGGGCGAAGTCTGGATCGAGCACGATCAGCGCCACGTTGTAGGGGCGGGCATCGCCGATCACCACGCAGTTGTTGATCAACGGCGAGGCGACCTTGATCTCGGCCTCGATGTTCGAGGGCGACATGTTCTTGCCGGCCGCGTTGATGATCAGCTCCTTCTTACGATCGACGATCCTGACGTATCCGTCCTCGTCGATCGTGCCGATGTCGCCGGTGTGGAGCCAGCCGTCGGTGATGTCCTCCGCCGTCTTCTCGGGCTTGTTCAGGTACTCCTTCATCACGTACGGGCTGCGGCAGAGCAGCTCGCCGTCCTCCGCCACCCGCAGGTCCGCCCCCGGCACGGGTGGCCCGACCGTGCCCAGCTTGATCCGGTCCGGCGGGTTGATCGTGATCACGCCGCAGGTCTCGGACATGCCCCACAGCTCGCCGATCTCGATCCCGATCGCGTGGAAGAACTCCAGCACCTCGATCGGGATCGGCGCCGCGCTGACCGAGACCGCGATGTACTGATCGAGCCCCAGCGCGAACCGCAGCTTCGAGAACAGCGCCTCGTCCGCCTGCGCCGCCCCGGCGGCCAGCTCCTCCGGGACCGGTTGGCCGGCCTGCTCCAGCCGCACCTTCTGGATCGAGGCCTCGAGGCCGGCGGTCGCCTGTCGGCGCTGCTCCTCGGGCAGGCCGGCGAGGTTCGCCTCCAGCCCGGCCTTCAGCTTCTCCCAGATCCGGGGCACGGCGAAGAACCAGGTCGGCCTCACCTTCGGCAGGTACTCGATGATCCGCTTCGGGTCGGGGCAGATGTGGATCTCCAGGCCCCGCATCATCGGCGTGTAGTAGTTCGCGGCCCGTTCGGCGATGTGGGCGGCGGGCAGCCAGGAGATCACCCGGCCGTCGTCCAGCGGCAGCTCGATGATGCCGTGGGTGACCGCGGAGAGCATCCGCATCAGGTTGCCCTGCGTCAGCAGGACGCCCTTCGGCGGGCCGGTGGTGCCCGAGGTGTAGATCAGGGTCAGGGGATCCTCCAGCCCGACCTCGGCGGCGATCGGAGCGGGATCGAAGTCCGGGTCGGCCGCCTCCAGCCTCTCCAGGGTGGTGGTCCCTCCCTCGCCGTCGATCACCACGATCTCCCGGACCGTGTCCAGGTCGTGGATCGCCTCCTTCAGGTTCTCCAGGTAGGCCGTCTCGACGATCACCACGCTGGCCCCGGAATCCTCGAGCACGTACCGGATCTGGTCCGGGGCGAGGGTCTGGTAGATCGAGAACGGAAGCGCCCCGAGCGAGACGGCCGCCAGGTCGCAGGGGATGAACTCGGACCGGTAGCCGAGCAGCATCCCGATCCGGTCGCCGCGCCGGAGCCCGATCGAGCTCAGCCCGCCGGCGATCCGCCGCACCCGGGCGGCCAGCTCGTTCCAGGAGACGTCGACGCCCTCCTCCTCGGCGCGGATGGCGAGTCGGTCACCCTTCCGGGAGACGGTCGCCAGGAAGGTCTCGTAGAGATTGGGAAACTCGGGCTCGACACCGGGTCCCCCACTGAACTCGGTCAAAGTCTGGGACGTCTGCACCTGCATTCCTCCTGTCGGTCTCTCCTCAAAGACGCTGCGAGCCGAAATCTACCTGAGATTGAAGCCTTCGCCGGTCAGTCTCGTGATGTCGTTGCTCAGCCCCAGCAGGAACAGGCCGATGACGAGGGCGAACCCGATGAATCCGGCCCGTTCCATCACCGCGAACGGGACCGGCCGCCCGCGGACCTTCTCGACGACGCTCCAGAAGATGTGGCCGCCGTCGAGCGGCAGGAACGGGAACAGGTTGATCACGCCGAGCGAGAGGCTGATCAGCGCGATCAGCGTGAAGGCCTGCCGTGCCCCGACGTCGATCGCCTGCCGGGTCACCTCGTAGCTGCCGGCGACCCCGGACAGCTCCTTGCGCTGGTCGGCCTGGTAGATCTGCGCCAGGGTGGTGACCGTCTTCGAGGTGACGAACCACATGAAGTCGAGCGAGGTGCCGGCGGCGGAGAGCACCCCGGGGTTGGCCGGTTCGAGCCCGAAGGCGAACCCGAGCCTGGTGCGCTCCGCGGCCTCGTCGTAGACGGGGGTGATCTCCAGTTGCTTTGGCTTGCCGTCGCGCTCCACCTCGACCACCGCGGCGGTCTCGGCCCGGCAGCCGTCCACCGGCTGGCCCGCGCAGTGGTGGGAGGCGATCTGCTCGGCCATCTTCTCCTGGTCGCCCGACACCCCGTCGACGGAGACGATCCGGTCCCCGGGCTGCAGCTTGCCGGCGGCCGGGCTGCCCGGCGACACCTGGTCGACCTCGGAGCTGACCTGCTGCATGCCGAGCGCCAGCACGAACAGGATCAGGAAGGCGATCACCAGGTTGACCGCGGGCCCCGCCCCGATCACGACGATCCGCTTCCACACGGGCTGACGGTAGTAGCCGCGGGGGGCGATGTCCGGGGGCAGCTCCTCGTCGGGGTTCATCCCGGTGATCCGCACGAACCCGCCGAGCGGGATGGCCCCCACCCCGTACTCGGTCTCGCCCCGCTTGATCGCGAGCAGCTTGGGCGGGAAGAACAGGTAGAACTTCTCGACCCGCATCCCGACCGCCTTGGCCGCGACGAAGTGGCCCGCCTCATGCAGGATGATCAGGGCGCTGAAGGCCAGGAAGGCGAGAAGGAAGCTCACTCCGTACTCAACCCCGCGATCAGCTCATCGGAGCGTTCCCGGGCCGCTTCGTCCACGGCGAAGAGCTCGTTGAAGTCGCGGGCGGGCCCGGAGCCGATGTCCTCCATCGTCCGGGCGATCACCTCGGCGATCTCGACGAACTCGATCCGGCCTTCGAGGAAGGCGGCCACCGCGACCTCGTCGGCGGCGTTGAGGATGCAGGGGAGGATCCCGCCTTCCTCCCCGGCCTGGCGGGCCAGCGAGAGGCAACGGAAGGTCTCCGGGTCGGGCTCCTCGAAGGTGAGCGAGCCGACCCGGGCCAGGTCCAGCCGCTCGACCGGCACCTCGGCCCGGCGGGGCCAGGTCAGGGCGTAGGCGATCGGCACCCGCATGTCCGGGTGGCCGAGGTGGGCCAGGGTCGCGCCGTCCCGCAGGTCGATCATCGAGTGGACGATCGACTGGGGATGGACCACGACCGCGATCCGGTCCCACCCGATGCCGAAGAGGTGGTGGGCCTCGATCATCTCGAAGCCCTTGTTCATCAGGGTCGCCGAGTCGATGGTGATCCTGCCGCCCATCGCCCAGGTCGGGTGGTCGAGGGCCTCCTCGACCGTGATCCCGCCGAGCTCCTTGCGGCCGCGGAACGGCCCGCCCGAGGCGGTCAGCACCATGCGCTCGACCGCGTCCGGGTCCTCGCCGTCGAGCAGCTGGAACAGGGCCGAGTGCTCCGAGTCGACCGGCAGCAGCTTCGCCCCGGACGCGCGGGAGAGCTCCATCACCAGCTCGCCGCCGATGACCAGGCTCTCCTTGTTCGCCAGCCCGACGTCGATCCCGGCCGAGAGCGCCGCGATGGTGGGGCCGAGCCCGGCCGCCCCGACCACGCCGTTCAGCACGAAGTCCGGCGAGGTGGCGCCGATCAGCTCGACCGCGGCGGACTCCCCGGAGAGCACCGTCCCGTCGAACTGGGACCGGGCCCGCTCGGCCGCCTCGGGGTCGGCGATCGCGATGGTCCGCACGCCGCAGCCGCGCGCCTGGGCGACCGCCGTCTCCCAGTCCGTGCCCACGGCCAGACCGGCCACGGACAGCTCGTCCGAGGCGGTGATGATCTCGAGGGCCTGGATTCCGATCGAACCGGAGGATCCCAGCACGGTCACGCGCTTCATCGGTTGGTCTGCCTCTGCTTCCTGGGTTGGTGGCCCGATCGCCTCAGTAGACGAGGGCGATCGAGACGTAGTAGCCCACGACCACGGTGAAGAACACCGCGTCCAGCCGGTCCAGCAGGCCGCCGTGGGGTCCGAACAGGGTACCGGTGTCCTTCGCTCCGAGATCCCGCTTGAGCAGGGACTCGAACAGATCCCCGATCGGGGCGACGATCGCGACGGCGGCGCCGAGGATCAGCGCCTCGGTCCCGGAGAGCCAGTCCTGGTAGAGGCCGGCGCACCAGACGCCGAGCATGCCGAGCAGCACGCCGCCGACCAGGCCCTCGATCGTCTTGTTCGGGGAGAGGCTCGGGGCCAGCTTGTGGGTGCCGAACATCCGGCCGACCGCGTAGGCGCCGGTGTCGGCGACGAAGGTCCCGACCAGGACG
>JBEBTS010000138.1:0-5894 GCA_040393665.1 Conexibacter woesei | reverse complement strand
CCGGGCCGAACTCCGCCACGCGATCGTCTACTGGATCGAAGCGAAATACAACCGCAGAAGGCGTCAACGCGGCCTCGGCAAACTCACCCCCGTTGAATATGAAACAGTCCACCACGAGCCCGCCATGGCGGGCTGAAAACACTAAACCCCGAGTGACAACCAAACTAGGGGCAGACCCGGGTGGTGATCCATCGGCCGGTGATGCCGGGATAGCCTTGGCGGCGATGACACTCCCGAGCACGGCACCCCCATTCACTTCGGTTTTCACCGGCCGACAGGCGCCTTGGGACCGTGCCGCACTCCCTGAGGAGAGCGACCGTGCTTAATCCACATTGGGTGTTCGCGGGTGCGCTGTTGGGGCTGATCGGCAGCGTTCGGTATGCCGTCGCGATTCCCAAGGGCAGTGTGCGACCCAACCTCGTCACTTGGTGTCTGTGGGCGTTGGCTCCTCTGATCGGGTTTCTCGCCCAACTCGATTCCGGGGTCGGGTTGCCCGCATTGATGACGCTCGCGGCAGGGACAGGGCCACTGATCGTGATCATGACCAGTCTCGTCGCTCGGCGTCACTACACGCATCTGGGTGTTGTCGACGTGATCTGCGCAGGGATAGCCGGGGTGGCGTTAGCGGCATGGATCGGTCTGGATGAAGCCCCATTGGCGGTCTTCTTCGCCATAGCGGCCGATGGAGTCGCCGCGCTTCCAACGCTCGTCAAAGCGTGGCGGCGTCCCAGTTCGGAGAGTCTGTTCTTCTATGTTCTCGTGGGGATCGGCGCGACGATCACGCTTTTCACCATCTCGAACTGGGCACCGCAAGCCTGGGCGTTCGCCGTCTATCAACTCAGCATTTGCGTGATATTCGTCGCGGTCATCTCAACGAGGCGGCACGGTCGACGGTTCGCTTTGAGTCAGCCGACTTGACGTGGACCTGGGAGGTCGTGACGGGGTCCGATTCCGATTCGGCTCGACCCGGGCCTCTCGGAAAACGGGCCGCGATAGCCTCGATCTAGTGTGCCGGGAAGACTGGTCGGCGACGTTCAGTCGAACCAGGAAACATCAGTGACTTGACACCCGATCAAAGACGCCTTTTCGATAAGCAACTGATTCAGGTTGACGAGCCAGCTGTTCGGGCTTCCGAGAGCTTGAGGGATGGTATTGATGTTCTTCGGTCGTCCGAGTGCGCTTCGATCGCGGTCGTTGAGGGCCGGTCTCCTCACGGTGGTGGTGAGAGGTCGGCAGGGAGCTGTCCGGTTTGAGGTGAGTAGAGCCGCCGTTTTAGGTAGAGCGCGACGTAGACCAGGCCGACCAGCACGGGGACTTCGATCAGCGGGCCGACCACTCCGGCTAGTGCCTCTCCGGAGGCCGCACCGAAGGCACCGATCGCGACCGCGATCGCAAGCTCGAAGTTGTTGGAGGCGGCGGTGAAGGCGAGGGTGGCGGTGCGTTCGTAGCCGATCCGCATGATCCAGCCGGCCCAGAACGACACCGCGAACATGAGCGCGAAGTAGACGAGCAGCGGCACCGCGATACGCACTACATCTAGCGGCTGGTTGGTGATCGCTTCGCCTTGGATGGCGAACAAGAGGACGATGGTGAATAGCAGTCCGTAGAGAGCGAACGGACCGATCCGGGTGAGGAACCTGTTGTCGTACCAGTCGGCGCCGCGTCGTCGGATGCCGATGAGTCGGGTGAGGTAGCCGGCGAGTAGTGGGATGCCGAGGAAGATCAGGGTGGTCCTTGCGATCTCCCAGATCGAGACGTGGAAGCCCTGGCTGTCGAGGCCGAGCAGGTCGGGGAGGGCGGTGAGGTAGAACCAGCCGAGCAGGCTGTAGGCGACGATCTGAAACAGCGAGTTGATCGCGACTAGCAGGGCGGTCGCTTCGCGGTCGGCGCAGGCGAGGTCGCTCCAGATGAGGACCATCGCGATGCAGCGGGCGAGGCCGACGATGATCAGGCCGGTGCGGAACTCGGGTTGGTCGGCGAGGAAGATCCACGCGAGCGCGAACATGAGCATCGGCCCGACTATCCAGTTGAGGATCAGCGAACTGACCATCAGGCGCCGCTCACCGCTGAGGTGACCCAGTTCCTCGTATCTGACCTTGGCGAGGACGGGGTACATCATCAAGATCAGGCCGAGCGCGATCGGGAGGGAGATCGTGCCGATGCGAAGCGAGTCCAGCCCGGACTCGATCCCCGGGAGAAGAGAACCGAGGGCGAGACCGCCGGCCATCGCGAGAGCGATCCAGAGAGGCAGGTAGCGATCGAGGGTACTGAGGCGGGTCATGGCTCAGGCGTCCTGGTCTAGCTCAGCGATTAGAGCGTCGATTCGCTTCTCGATCTCGTCGCGTACCCAGCGGACCTGATCGAGCGGCTGGCCGGCCGGGTCTTCGAGCTGCCAGTCGATGTAGCGTTTGCCCGGGATGTAGGGGCAGGCATCCCCGCAACCCATCGTCACCACTACATCCGCCCATTCCGCGAGATCGCGGGTCAGCTCGGTTGGCATTTCACCGCTCAGGTCGATCCCGACCTCTGCCATCGCCTCGACCACCTCCGGGTGAACGGCGTCGGCTGGGGTGGTGCCGGCCGAGTCGGCCTCGTGGCGCTCCTCGGCGGCCTGCTCGAACAGCGCCCGGCTGATCTGTGACCTGCCCGCGTTTTGAAGGCAGACAAAAAGGACGCGGCTCATGTTCTGTCTTTCATCGACTCCATTGATAGCGACCGTATCAATTGACAAACGTCGATGGAACTGATTTGATGGATTTCGATGAGCACCGAACTGACCCTCACCCCGAAGCGGAAGAGCCCCAACGGCCAACCCTGCTGCGAGCCGGTTGTCTACCCGGATGTGGAGCGCGCCCACGCGGAGCGCATGGCGAAGATCGCCAAGGCTCTAGGCGACCCGATCCGCCTCACTCTCGTCGACGTGCTCCGCAAGCATGCCGGCAAGGTCTGCGTCTGCGAGCTGGTGCCGCTCTTCGACGTGAGTCAATCGACGCTCTCGCATCACCTCAAGAAGCTCCGTGACGCCGGGATAGTGGATTCCGAGCGGCAGGGACTCTGGGCGTACTACTACGTCAACCCCGAAGAACTCGAGGAACTGAGCGCATGGCTCGCATAGAGACCACGACCGACTGCTGCGAGCCCGCCGGTCGAGTACGACTTGAACCGGCCAGGCTCGTCCCGCGATCTCCAGGCACTTCGCCGGTCGAGTGCCTGAAATGCCCGCATATTCGCCGCCTATCCGCGTATATCTGCTCCCTAGCCGATGTACTAAGCATTCCAAAATCCCTGCAAATAGCCGCGTTTTATCAGGTCGATAGCGGCAGCCAGGCCGATTGTGGTCCAGGCGGTCGCGGGTTCGAATCCCGTCGCTCACCCCTCTCGGAGTCCCCGCAACTGCGGGTCTCCTTTTGCGGAGGATTCGCAACCGCCCTCGAAATCAACTGTCTTTCCAGGGACCAGTGCCTGAGACCAGCACCGGCACCTCCGTTGCTGAATACGTCGGACGACATCGACCGTGGACTGAAAGCTCTGTCTTCGTCCCATTGCGATCGTGGGTCGCACACGACTGGCAAATAAGCCGCGCCTTGCCCGAAAGGTCCTGACTTTCTCCCCTTCGAACCGTTCAAGGGTTACGAGTGTTCGTAAGGAGATGCCCGAAACGTCTGGCAAAGCCCGTCACCTGACTTCTCGCCTCTCGAACCGTCTCTGTGGCGATGAGGAGCTGGCCCGCCGGGTTTCCGGAGGGGACTCGGCGGCCTTCGAGGAGGTCTTTCGACGCTACCACCAGGCGATCTACCGCTTCTGCGCGGCAATGGTGGGAGCCGAGGAAGCGAAGGACGTCCTTCAGGACGTGATGACCAAAGCGGTGACCTCGATGCCGGATGACAAGGATTTCCAGATGAAGCCGTGGCTCTACAGGGTGGCGCGAAACGAGTGCGTCGATCAGATCCGGTCGGCCCGCAGGAGCGAGCACGGGCTCGAAGTCGACGCGATCACCGACCGCTCCGGGTCCCGGGAACCTCAGCGGGTCGCCGAGAACCGGGAACGGTTGAGCCAACTGGTGGAGGACCTGAACGAGCTTCCGGAGAACCAGCGCTCGGCGCTGGTCATGCGCGAGCTCTCCGGCCTGGGATACGCGGAGATCGCGAGTAGCGTCGGCACCTCGGAGGCAGGGGCGAAACAGGCGGTCTACGAGGCACGGCTCGCGCTCGAGCAGATGGCCCTAGGCCGCAGTCTCGACTGCGACGAGGTCCGGCGGACGATCTCGACCATGGACCGACGCCGGCTGAAGGGCAGAAAGGTCAGGTCCCACCTGAGGAAGTGCGCCGGATGCAGGGACTTCGAGCGATCGATCGGAGTCAGAGAAGCCGGTTTCCGGTCTCTGTCCCCGGTCCTTCCGCTCGGGTTCGCTGCCGGGATGCTCGGGGCGATCCGAGACGGAGGATCGGCTGCTGGAATGGCTGGCGGTGGCGCCACCGGGGGAGTCGCGGGTAGTGCCGCGGCGGGGGGACTCGTGTCGACCGGCGTCGTCTCGAAGGGCGTGCTGGCGGTGGTGGTCGCCGGGGGGATCGGCCTCGGTAGCGCGGAGATCGCGAAGCACCGGGATCCGGCCAGGTCCGGCACCGACCGGGTCTCACGGAACGGGCACACGATTCCGGCTGCAGATCTCGGGGCCGGGAAGGTTTCGCGAGATGACGTTGCCCGAGCATCGCGCGACGTGAGCACGGCGAACCGAAAGGACGGCCCGGACGATCGTCGCCTGCTCAGGGCAGCGCCGGCGAGATCGAGGCATGCGGGCAGCCCGCCGAGAGATGTCGGTTCCGGCTCGATCGACCGTGTCGCTGCCGCGGCCGGTGAAGGCGATCGTGGTCAGTCGACTCTCCCGACGACGTCGGTCAACGGGCAGGACCGAGCCGCGGAGGCGTCGAGCGCGAAGCCCGGGAAGACCGGAAGTCCGCCACCATCTCGGAAGCCCGCCGATCCTCCGGGCAAGTCGAGCGATGACGGAGGAGCCGGGGGGAGCGGCACCGACCGCGGCCATGGCAACGGTGGGGTAGGGGGCGTGTCCAACGCCGTCGGCCGGCCGGAATCACCGGGAAGGTCGGGCAAGTAGGCCCTTACCTCCGGCCTCGCGATCCGTTCTTGACTTGAACGGACCGCGTCCGCGGTCGTCCGAAAGGAGAACCAAAGTGAAGATCGCACTGATAGCCCTGACCTCGGCCGCACTGCTCGTGCCGGCATCATCCGCATTGGCGGGTGGCCACCCCGATCACGCGCAAGGTCCGAAGCAGGAGAAGCAGGCCAAGGAGAACAAGGCAAGCAAGGCAAAGGCCTACGGCAAGTACTGCCAGGGCCAGAGCAAGAAGCAAGTGAAGGGCGAGAAGGGCACCGCGTTCTCACGCTGTGTGACCGCGATGGCGAAAGCCGATCGCAACGAGAAGCTCGCCGCCCGGAAGGCGTGCCGTGCCCTCAGCAAGAAGCACGTGAAGGGTCAGAAGGGCACACCATTCAGCCGCTGCGTCGTCGGTGTCGCCCAGATGCGCAAGGACGGCGACAGTTGATCATCTCCGTGCCTGTGTCCCCCGTCCTTGAGGCGGGGGCAGGTACGGACGGAGAGAGCTCGGAGAAGCGCTCTGGCGAGGCGGGGCGAGCGGATGGCTCGTGCGGGTTCGGTCAGCGGACCCGCCGGTAACGCTCGTAGATCAACCGGGAGTTGAACTCGCGGGTCTCGACCATTTCCAGGTGGAGGTCCCCGTCGAGTGGCGGGAAGAAAGGCGTGCCGCCCCCGACGAGTATCGGGTGGCGCAGCAGGCGCAGCTCATCGACGAGGTCGAGCCGGAGCGCCTCTCCCGCGAGGGTGGCGCCTCCGATCGAGACGTCCTTGTCGGTTGACG
>JBEBTS010000137.1:0-5897 GCA_040393665.1 Conexibacter woesei | reverse complement strand
ACCAGATCGAGAACGCCGCCCGCAACCTGTGGCTGGTCGGCTCGATGCTGATCGTGTTCGGCATCGTCCTGGGAGTCGCCGACAACGTCGGCTCCCGCAGGCGTGATGTCGGCGACCTCTCGGTCCGGGACGGGATCCTGATCGGGTTCGCCCAGTCGCTGGCCCTGATCCCCGGCGTCTCCCGGTCGGGCGCGACGATCTCCGCCGGCCTCTTCCTCGGCCTCAACCGTGCCGCCGCCGCCCGGTTCTCGTTCCTGCTGGCGATACCGGCGGTGGTGGTGAGCGGACTCTTCCAGCTGTACGGGATCCTGTCCGGAGAGGAGGCCGTCGGGGAGCCGATCCTCAACGTCGTCGTCGCCACCCTCGTCGCCTTCGTCGTCGGCTACGCGGTGATCGCCTGGCTGCTCCGTTTCCTCTCGAACAACTCGTTCGCGATCTTCGTCGGCTACCGGCTGCTGCTCGGCAGCGGCGTCCTCATCCTCACCGCCGCCGGCCTGATCTCGGTCTGACCTGACAGGCGGGTCAGTCGGACCGCGGCTACCTTCCTTTGCGGGAAGCGGCGACCAACACGCGAATACCGGCGGCGATCAGGATGAACCCACCCAACAGGGCCGGCAGACCGAAGGTCAGATAGGTCGAGGTCGCCCCGTCCTGGTAGCCAACGAGGTTCGCGAGAGCACCCAATGCGGCGAGGAAGAACGGCAGCGACAGCAGAAGCAAGGCCATCCCGAGCAGGGTGAGCGGTACGTTCGCGCCCTGGGCTCCGACGCGGGCGAGTGGTTCGTCCTCCATGTCGGGATCTACCCCGAAGCCGATCGGCGTTACGCCCGGCGGCGTCGCCGGAAGGCGGATCGACTCGTCCCGGCGACCGTGTCCGGCCGAGGTCAGTCGCGGTCGGAGTCCTTGTCGGCGACGCTGCGGTAGGTGCGGAAGCCGGTCCAGGTGAGCAGGAGGCCGAAGGCGAGCGCCCCGCCGGCCACGGTGAGGTACTCGGAGTCAGACTTCTCGCCGGAGCCGAGGTTGGTCAGGACCGCGATCGCGACCAGCAGGCAGACGACCGCGGCGGACCAGTAGACGAAGCTCATGCCGAAGTTGAGCACCCGGAGCTTGCCGCGGTCCAGCTTCGGGATCCGTTCTTCCGGCCGATGCTCGGCCTCGGTCCGCTGGTCCGCCGCGCGGTCCGCGGAGCCGTCCGGCTCGGACGGCGATTCGTCGGGTGAGCTCCGATCGGTCATCAGCACCATCGTAGAGAGCGGGACCAGGTTCCGGCCCCGGCGCCCAGACGAAGCGAGGTGCCCCCAGTCGTGGTCGTCAGACGACCACGACTGGGGGCACTTCGACTGCTTTCGGGTCGTCAGGCGGCGGTGAGGATGAACTCGAGGGCGAGCCAGACCACCAGCATGGCGGCGGTCGGGACCTCGAAGAAGGTCATCGCGAACGGGATCGGCACCAGGCAGACGATCTTGGATCGCGGTGCGAGTGCGAGGTGGAGCAGTCCCAGGCAGAGGACCGGCAGGAACAGGCTGATCGCGAACGACCCGGATGCCTCGTCGATCGCACCGATCAGGAACCCGGTCGAGCCGGCGAGCGCGAGGTAGATGGCGAGGAAGGCGATCGAGCCGAGTCGACGCTCGACGTAGGCCCCGAACAGCCAGAGGCCGATCACGGCGACGATCAGCTGGAGCGCATTGAGGTGCGGCACCTCGCCGGCGAGGCCCAGGCCCAGGTTGGCCAGCATCAGGACGAGCGTCGCCCACACGGGCCCGCGGGCCTCCATCGTGTCGCGGAACGGGATCAAGCAGCCAGGGAAGCTTTGCGGGCGCTCTCGTCCGCGTGGTAGGAGCTGCGGACCAGCGGTCCGGCGGCGACGGACTCGAAGCCGATCTCGTAGGCCGCCTTCTCCAGGGCCTCGAACTCCTCCGGGTGCCAGTACCGGACCACCGGCAGGTGGTTCTCGGTCGGCCGCAGGTACTGGCCGACGGTCAGGATCTGGACCCCGTGCTCGCGCAGGATGCCGAAGGTCTCGACCATCTCGTCGAACTCCTCGCCGAGCCCGACCATCAGGCCCGACTTGGTGATGACCTCGCCCTCGCCCATCTCGCGGGCGAGTCGGAGGACCCGGGCCGAACGCAGGAACTTCGAGCCGCGCCGGGCCTTCGGGTAGAGCCGCGGCACCGTCTCGACGTTGTGGTTGAAGACGTCGGGACGCTCGGCGACGACCCGGGCGAGCGGCATCTCCTGGCCGCGGAAGTCCGGGGTGAGGATCTCCACCTTGCAGCCGGGGGCCCGCATCCGGATCGAGCGGATCACGCCGACGAAGGCGGAGGCGCCGTAATCGGGCAGGTCGTCCCGGTCGACCGAGGTCACGACGGCGTGCTTGAGGCCGAGCTTCCGGACCTGGTTGGCGACCTTGAGCGGCTCCAGCGGATCGTTGAAGGAAGGCTTGCCCGTCTGGACGTTGCAGAACCCGCAGCGACGCGTGCAGACGTCGCCGAGGATCATGAAGGTCGCGGTGCCGCGCTCCCAGCACTCGCCGATGTTGGGGCAGTTCGCCTCCTCGCAGACCGTGTTGAGGCCCTCCTCGCCGATCATCGACTTGATCTCCCGGTAAGCCGGCCCGCCGGGCGGCGGCACCTTGAGCCAGGAGGGCTTGCGCGAGCGGAACGGGATGGTGCCCTCGGTCGAGATGTCGGCCCCGCCCGGATTGGCCCGCGAGCGGGTCACGTGGATCCGCTCCGCCGGGGAGTCGGCGGTCGCGGGGTGGGTCTCGGTCTGGGAAGTGGTCATCGCGGAGCCTCCAAGGCTAAGGGTTCGACGGCCCGGCCGGAGGGGGCGGGGTGGGGAGTGGTTCTCCGAAGCCCAGCGAAGCCGGCTCGACCGCCTCCAGATCGCGGCCGAGGATCTCCCCCAGCTCCTCGGCGAGGGCGGTGCCGACGCCGTCCGCGGCGGGGACGAACCGGGCGGCGTAAGCGGAATCGGAGTCGTCGCCGGCCGCCTCGCGGACCCGGGCCAGCTCGGCCGAGACGGAGGTGGCGGCGCAATGCTCGATCCCGCAGGAGTTGATCCACTGGAACGGGGAGAGGTCGTCGGTGACGTTGACCGCGAGGCCGTGGCTGGTGATGCCGCGGCTGACCTTCAGGCCGATCGAGCCGATCTTGCGGATCCGCCCGGCTCCGACCCCGGCCGCGGTCGAGGCGGCGGTCGCGTCCTCCGGCAGCGGGCCGGACTCGTCCACCCAGAGCCCGGTCAGGCCCTCGATCGTGCCGGCCGCGACCCGCCACCGCCGCAGGGTCCGCGCCATCGCCGTCTCGAGCGCGCTGACGAACCAGGCGACGTCGGTCCGGCCCGAACCGTCGGGCTGGTCGCCGACGCTCCGCAGGTCCACGATCGGGTAGGCGACCAGCTGCCCAGGGCCGTGGTAGGTGACCTTGCCGCCCCGCGGCGTCTCGCTGACCTTGATCCCGCGCGCCTCGTACCACTCGTGCCCGTGGAGCAGGTCGCCGGGCTCGGTGCGGCGGCCGAGCGTGTAGGTCGGCGGATGCTCCAGCAGCAACAGCAGGTCGCCGATCTTGCCCGCGCGCCGTCGCTCGACCAGCTTCTCTTGGGCGGTGACCATCGCGGCGTAGTCGCGGAGGCCGAGGTACACCACTCCGAGCTCCATCGTCATCCCTTCCTGCCCACGGCGCCGGTCACGCCGCGCAGCCCGGTGCAGCCCACGCACCCGATGCAGTCGACGCAGTCGTTGCAGCCGATGCAGCCCACGCACCGACGGCAGCGGAAGCAGCCCAGGCACGCCAGGCAGCCCGCCATCGCGGCGGAGAAGAAGACGAGGAAGCCGGCGAAGATCCCGGCGCTGAACCCGACGCCCGAGCTCGCCGCGACCCCGGCGCTGTAACCGACGGCGGCACTGCCCGCCACCCCGGCGCTCGACCGGACCCGGGAGCTGCCTGTGACCCCGGCGTTCATCTCAGGCGGCGGTCCGGTTCATGTCAGGGACCCGGGATCCTCGAGGTTGGACTTGACCTCGGCCAGGAGCCGGGCAGCCTCGCCGCCGTGGAGGACGCGATGGTCGCAGGAGAGGTTCAGCTCCATGACCGCGCCGGGCCGGATCTCGCCGTCCCGCACGACCGGCTGCTCGGTGATCGCGCCGACGGCGAGCTTGGCCGCCTGGCCGGGGTTGACCACCGGCTCCGAGCTGGTGATGCCCAGCATCCCGAGGTTCGAGATGGCGAAGGTCGCTCCGGCCTGCTCCGGCGGGGTGATCTCCCCGGTCCGGGCCCGTTCGGCCAGCCGCTTGACCTCGGCGGCGATCTCGGCCAGCGGCCGCGAGTCGGCATCGGTCACCACGGGGGTGACGGAGCCGTCCTCGGTGTCGACCGCCACCCCGACGTTGATGCGGCCGTGGAGCTGGATGCCACCGTCGCTCCAGGTGCCGTTGGCGCGCGGATGGTTCCGCAGGGCGAGCGCCGCGGCCTTGATGACGAGGTCGTTGACGGTCGGGACGGGACCGGCTGCCTCTTCCCGCGACCGCTGCCGGAACGCGACCAGCGGCGACGCGTCGACCTTGATCTGCAGGTAGATGTGGGGGATCGTCGCCTTCGACTCGGCGATCCGGCGGGACATCGTCTGCCGCGGCCGCGAGTACTCGATGAACTCGCCCTCGCCCTTGTTGCCCACGGATCCGGGTCCGCCCGGGGCGGGGACGGCTGCTGCGGTTGACGAGGTCGCTGGGGTGTTGATGTCTGTGTCGCTCAAACCGCTACTGACGATAAGGCCATGGCGCCCTCGGCGGCTTCAGGCAAGCAGCCCGGGCTCTTCGAGGCCGGCCTTGATCGCAGCGAGGAAGCGGGCTCCGTCGGCGCCGTAGAGGATGCGGTGATCGCAGGCGAGGGTCATGTCCATCACCCGTCCGGCGGTCAGCTCGCCGTCGCGCACCACCGGCCGCTCGACCGCCTGCCCGACCGCGAGGATGCCGGCCTGGCCGGGGTTGATCACGGCGTCGAAGCTGGTCACACCGAACATCCCGAGGTTGGAGACGGTGAAGGTCCCGCCGGCCAGCTCGGGCGGGGTGATCTCCCCCGTCCGGACCCGCTCGGCCAGCTTGCGGCTCTCGGCCCCGATGTCGCGCAGGGACTTCCGGTCGGCGTCCGTGACCACCGGGACGATCAGCGCGTCCTCGGTCGCGACCGCGATCCCGACGTTGACGCGGGAATGCAGCTCGAAGGCCTCGTCGCGATAGCCGCCGTTGGCCCGCGGGAACTCGCGCAGAGCCATCGCCGTCGCCTTGACCACGATGTCGTTGAGGGAGGGCACGGGGCCGTCCTCGGCGGTCGCCTTGAAAGCGGCCCGGACCGCGATCGCCCGTTCCATGTCGACCTCGGTCCGCAGGTAGAAGTGGGGGATGGTGGCCTTCGACTCGGCCATCCGCCGGGCGATGGTCCGCTGGATCCGGCTCAGCTCGACCTTCTCGGTCTCGCCCTTGCCGCCCTCGACCGGGGCCGACGGCGCCTTCGCGGCCTCGCGGGGAGCACCGGTCCCGGCCTCGGCGGCGGCTTCGACGTCGATCTTGATGATCCGTCCGCCCGGCCCGGACCCGTCCAGCTCGGCCAGGTCGACCCCGCGTTCCGCCGCGATCCGCCGGGCGATGGGAGAAGCCTTGATCCTGCGAGACCCGTCCGCCTGCCCACCGTCGGAAGCCCCGACCGGCTCCCCACCAACGCTCACGCCCTCACCCTCGTCGTGATCCGACCCCCGGTCTTCAGTGATGGTTGAGTCCATGCGTCCGTCCGACGCATCTGAGGCGGTGGTCGATGGGGGCGCCGCCCGGGCTCCCCGCGTAGGCCGGCCGGGGGGGCCCCCCTCCGCCGCCCCCCCCCCGGTGCCCCACGCGCCGGAGC
>JBEBTS010000136.1:0-5930 GCA_040393665.1 Conexibacter woesei | reverse complement strand
CGCACCATGTTCATCGACTTCGACCACGGGGTCGTCGACGTCGAGCGGCCGATCCGCAGCCAGGGGATCTACAAGGAGGACGTCGTGGTCGGGTCCAACGTCTGGATCGGCTACGGGGCGGCGATCCTGCGCGGGGTGCGGGTCGGCGACAACGCCGTCATCGGCACCAACTCGGTGGTGACGAGGGACGTCCCCGCCAATGCGGTGGTCGGTGGCGTGCCCGCCCGGGTGCTGCGGATGCGCGAGGCCCCGGACCATCTCTCCTGGCCCGATCCGGTCGAGCCGGAGCCCGGCCCCGGCGTGCTGCCGATCCCCGAGTAGCCCCGCCGGCCGAGCTCAGTCCCGCTCTTCGGCGAGCCGTTCCAGCAGGGCCTCGGCGGCTTCCTCGTTGATCTCGGCGCCCTGCCGGTGGAACCGGGTGAGCAGCTCGATCTCGCGCCGCCCGAGCCCTTCGAGGATCTCGGCCGAGCGCTCGACCAGCGGGGTGTAGTGGATCCGGGCCGCCGACCTCCCCTCGGCGGTCACCTCGACCAGGACCCGGCGCCGATCCTCCGGGTCGGACGCCCGCCGGACGTACCCCTTCGCCTCCAGGCGGTCGATCACCGAGGTGACGGCGCCGCTGGTCAGGCCGACCGCCCGGGCGAGGTCGCCGGCGGAGATCGGCCCCTGGTGGTCGACCACGTCGAAGCAGCGGCCGTCGGTGCGATTCAGCCCCAGCGCGCGGCAGACCACGTCGTCGAACTTCTCGACCGCGATCTGGTAATCGCGGATCGCTCTGATCAGGTTTGGGAGCAGCTCGTCACGGGCATCTTGCTTCATCGTCGTTTCCAGTCCCAGCCGATTCCGGCCGGCTTCGACCGATTCTCTTAATTGCTAAGATACCCGATCTTCTAATGACCTTGAACAGCAACGGCGCCAGCCGGGCGCCTGGAGGAGCAGATGACTGAACAGAAAGCGATCGAGGTCCACGACCTCGCCAAGCAGTACGGGGACGGGATCCAGGCCCTCGACGGGATCTCCTTCTCGGTCGAGCCGGGAACGGTGTTCGGCCTGCTCGGACCGAACGGCGCCGGCAAGTCCACCTGCGTGAAGATCCTCACCACCCTCTCCCACCCCACGTCCGGAAGCGCCAGCATCATGGGCTTCGACGTCCTCAGCCAGGGAGCCGAGGTGCGGAACCGCATCGGGGTCGTCGCCCAGAGCTCGACCGCCGACCGCGAGGCGACCGCCCGCGAGAACCTGCGGCTCCAGGGCCAGCTCTACCGGATGAAGGGACGGGACCTCGAGGCCCGGATCGACTCGCTGCTGGAGAGCTTCAACCTCGCCGACTCGGCCGACCGCATCGTGCGCGGCTTCTCCGGCGGGATGGAGCGGCGGCTGACGATCGCGATGGCCCTGGTCCACCGCCCCTCGGTGCTCTTCCTCGACGAGCCGACCACCGGCCTCGACCCCGAGGTCCGGGCCGAGATGTGGGAGGAGATCTCCACCCTGGCATCGGCCGAGGGCATGACCATCCTCCTCACCACCCACTACCTGGAGGAAGCCGACAACCTGGCCGCGAACCTGGCGATCGTCGATCGTGGCCGGATCGTCGCCGAAGGCTCACCGGACGAGCTCAAGCGCGGCCTGAAGGGCGACGCGATCCAGGTCGAGGTCGGCGCCGGGGTGACCGAGGAAGCCGTCACCGCCGCCCTGGCCCGGGTCGACGGCGTCGGCGAGGTGATCCTCAACGAGCGCACCCTCCACGCCCGCGCGGCCGACGGTGCCCGCTCGGTGCCGTCGATCCTGCAGACCCTCGACTCGGCCGGGATCACCGCCGACTCGGTCACGGTCTCGCGACCGTCGCTCGACGACGTCTACCTGAAGTACGCCGGCCGCACGATGGAGCAGGCCGAGAAGTCGGAGGCCGATCAGCAGAAACCCGGCTCCGACCGTGAGGAGGTGGCCGCGTGAACGCCCTGCTCGACACCTGGCACATGGCCCAGCGCCATATCCGCGCCCTGCTCCGCCAGCCCTGGTGGATCGTCGTCACCCTGATCCAGCCGATCATCTGGCTGGTCCTGTTCGGCGGCCTGTTCGAGACGATGGAGGAGACCCCGGGCTGGCCCCAGGGGATCAGCTTCCTCGAGTTCATCACCCCCGGCGTGATCGTGATGACGGCCTTCTTCTCGGCCGGCTGGGGCGGGATGAGCATGATCGAGGACCTCAACCGCGGGATCATCGACCGCTTCCTCGTCTCCCCCGCGAAGCGTTCCTCGATCATCATGGGCGCCCTGCTCCAGAGCGCCCTCAGCGTCGCGATCCAGTCGGTGATCGTCCTCCTGCTGGCCCTGGTGATGGGCGCCAGCTACCCCAACGGGGTGGGCGGCCTGATCCTGCTGATCCTGATCGCGGCACTGGTCGGGTTCGGGTTCGGCGCCTTCTCCAACGGGCTGGCGCTGATCATCCGCAAGGAGGAGAGCCTGATCGCGATGATGCAGTTCCTGCTGCTGCCGCTGACCTTCATGGCCGCGGCCTTCATCCCGCTCGATCTCGCGCCGGACTGGATCGCCTCGGTCGCGAAGTTCAACCCGGTCAACTGGGGCATCGAGGCCGGCCGCTCGGCCGCCATGGACGCCTCACCGGACTGGGGGCTGATCGCCAGCCGGGTCGGGCTGCTGCTCGTCTTCGGAACGCTGATGGCCGCCTTCGCCACCCGCGCCTTCCGCTCCTACCAGCGGACGGTCTGACCAGGGTGTGGGTTCGTCCTCGCGCGACCTGCGCGTGAGGACGAACCCACGCGCCCGGCATCGACCCGGACGGGCTCAGCCCAGGTCGGTGACCGGGGTCAGCTCGCGATAGAGATCGAGGGTCCGCCGGGCGACGTCGTCCCAGTCGAACCGGCGGATGTGATCGAGGCCCTCCTCGATCATGCGACGGCTGAGCGCCTGGTCCGAGAGGACCTGGATCGCTGCCTCAGCCAGGTGCTCCGGATCCTTGGGGCGGAAGCGCAGTCCGGCCCCCTCCAGCGGCACGACCTCTCGCAGGCCACCCGTGTCGGCGGCGATGCAAGGGCATTCCGAGGCCATCGCCTCGAGCGCGACCAGGCCGAACGGCTCGTAGATCGAGGGAACCACGGTCAGGTCGGCGATCCGGTAGAGCGAGTGGAGCACGTCGTCGCCGATCCACCCGAGGAAGGTGCCGTGCTTCATCAGCCCCAGCTCCTCGGCCTGCTTGTGGAGCTCGGCCTCGTGGGTGCCGGAGCCGGCGACCAGGAAGCGGGTGTTCGGGACCGCCTCGATCACGGCTGGCATCGCCTCCAGGGCGAGCTGAAAGCCCTTCTCGTAGACGAGCCGGCCGATCAACAGGACCAGGTTCTGGTCCGGGGCGGCGAACTCGGAGCGGAGCCGGGCCAGCTCGGCCGGGTCGTCCGCGGGCAGGTCGTCGGGGTCGATCCCGTTCGGGATCACCGTGATCCGCCCCTCTTCGACCGCGAAGATGTCGGCCACCTGCTCGCGCATGAAGTCGGAGCAGGTGATCACCCGGTCGGACCGGTTGGCGATCCACTTCTCCACCCCGTGGATGTGCGACTGGGGGTGCTTGTCGACCCAGCCCTGGTGGCGGCCGTACTCGGTCGCGTGGATGGTGGTGACCAGCGGGCAGTCGTAACGTCGGGCGAGGTGGTCGCAGGCGCCGGCGACCAGCCAGTCGTGACCGTGGACGAGGTCGAACTCGTAGCGGTCCCCCAGCTCGACCCCGGCGGCCAGCATGTCCGAGTTCATGCGCTCGACCCAGGTGACGAACTCGGCCAGGTCGGTCGGGCGCTCCGGCTCGACGATGCGGTGGATCTGGACCCCGGCCATGGTCTCCTCGACCGTGGCCTGATCGCCGCCGCGGGTCAGCACGTGCACCTCCATCCCGTGCCGGATCAACGCCTCCGAGAGCTTGCGTACGTGACGGGCCAACCCGCCCTCGATCAGCGGCGGGTACTCCCAGGTGACGATCAGGACACGGTTCAAGTTGATTCCGGGAGTTCGGGCGTCAGGGCCGTTGGGCGAGATTGAAGGGACGGGGACTGGGGCTGGACGGTGTCAGGGGACCAGCATCGGGGCGAGGCTCAGATCCGGGGCGAGCGCACGTACCCGTGTATCGACCTGTACACCGGAACCGGATTGTAGGGCCTCGAAAGCGCTGCCGGTGTGCAGCAGCACCCGCTCGAAGGGATAGTCGCCCGCCTGGCGACGGCCATCGAGGAAGGCCCAGTCGCTGGACTGGACCATCAGCAGCTCGCGTGCGGCCCGTTCCGCCGCCGCCCGCGGCATCCCCCGGTTGATCGCCTCGGTCACCTCGAGCTCCAGCCTCCGGGTGCCCCAGGCCAGGTCGGAGACGACGGGCGAGTCCCACGTACGGAAGTCCTTCTCCTCGCCCCAGGTCGACGCGGGCAGCGGCGCCTCGCGGACCGTCCCGGATCCGGCCTCTCCCCTTCGCTCGGCCGCCGCCCGGTCCAGGGTGACCAGCCGGATCCCCCGGGCCTCGGCCCCGGCGAGCACCCGCTCCAGCCAGATCGGCCCCTCGGACCACCAGTGCCCGAGCAGCTCGCAGTCGAAGGCGAACGTCATCAGCCCCGCCTCGCCGGTGCGCTCCCGGTACCGGCCGAGGCGCTCGGCGGCCGCGTCCAGGAACTCCTCCGCCTGCTCGGCCGCCCGCTGACGGGCCGCCTCTGCGTCGTAGGGCTCGCCGTCGATCCGGAAGATGTGGACCCCGTTCATCGAGAGCCGGTGGAAGTCCCGGTACCCGGGCCAGGAGGGGTACCCCTGCATGTCCCACAGCCAGGAGATCGCGGTCCAGTCGATGGTGAAGGCGAGCGGGCCGGCCGGGGTCCGCACCGGCGCCAGGCACTCATCGCCGGTCTCGTGGCGGCTCTGGTCGAGGCAGAACCACTCGACCCCGTCGCGGGCGAGGGCCGTGTCCAGCCCCGGCCGCCAAGCGCACTCCGGCAGCCAGAACCCGCCGCCCCACCCGAAGCGACGCCGGTGGGAGGCCGTCCCGGTGGCGATCTGGAGGTCGAGCCCGACCCGGGTCGCGAGCAACGGCAGGATGGCGTGGGTGGCGCTCGACGCGGCCAGCGCGACCCGGCCCGACCGGCCGGCCTCGACGAAGGGCGAGAGCGGGTCGCCGTCCCAGGAGTCCAAGAGCTCCAGGGCACGGGCGTATCGGGCCACCTCGGCCTCCGCCGCCGCCCGGAAGCGGGGCTCCGCGGTCTCCACGTCCCTCGCGGCCGCTTCCAGCCGGTGATCGACCAGGAAGCTCCGCAGCCGCTCCCTGACCCCGGGGTCCTCGAGCTGGTCCGCCAGGACGGGGGTGACCGTGAGGGTCAGGTCGCGGGCGACGTCCAGCACCGGGAGGTGGGATCGGACGATCGCGTCGAACAGCCATTCTTCGCCGAACGGGTAGGTCCCGTAGCCCTCGACGTAGGGCATGTGCGAGTGGAGGACGATCGCGAGATCGCCCACCCCTGCGTCAGGCATGGCAGACGGCGATGAAGTCCAGGGCGTCCTCGAGGTTGTGGTTGCTGAGCCGGAAGTCGGAGGAGGCGATCGACGGGGTGAAGCGGTCGTAGAAGGCCTTGCTCAGGCCCAAGGTCTCGTGGACCCGGTCCCAGCCGAGCGACAGCGCCAGCTCGTGCCACTTGAGCTTGCGGGCGTGCGAGAGGCCGAGGATCTCGACCCGTGAGAAGTGGGGCTCCAGCAGCGCCCGGTACTCCTCCAGCCGGTACTCCTTGATGTGCCACGGGTTGTCCGACTTCTCGGCGCCCTCCGGCGCCAGGGTGAGCAGGTTCGGGGTCGAGATGTAGGAGACGGGGGCGATCCGCGCGAACCCGGCCACCAGCGAGCCCGGGTCCTGGATGTGCTCGATCGTCTGCAGGAAGACGACGGCGTCGCGGGGCTCGT
>JBEBTS010000135.1:0-6054 GCA_040393665.1 Conexibacter woesei | reverse complement strand
ATCTGATGACGAACCTGTGGAAGCAGCCGCGCGGCGTCGAGCGTGACGACGGGGTGGACGGTGACCTGACCTGGAAGTCGAAGTACGGCAGCGTGATCGCCACGTCCTTCGACATCATCTCGGTCGACGGGGTCAACGAGGCCGGGTTGGCCGGCCACGTCCTGTGGCTGGCGGAGTCCGACTACGGCACGCCCGGAGAGGGGCGGACCAAGCTGAGCCAGGCGATCTGGCTGCAGTACTTCCTGGACAACTTCGCCACCGTCGCCGAGGCCGTCGAGTGGATCGAGCAGACCGACGTCCAGGTGGTCCAGCTGAGCGATCCGACGGGCGGCAAGCCGCCCACGATCCACCTGGCTCTGGACGACGCCACCGGCGACTCCTGCATCGTCGAGTACGTCGACGGCGAGGCGAAGGTCTACCACAGCCCCGAGTACAAGGTGATGACCAACTCGCCGACCTACGATCAGCAGCTGGAGCTGGTCAAGAAGGTCTCCGGGCTCGGCGGGGACGATCCGCTCCCCGGATCGAACCTGGCGACGGATCGCTTCGCGCGGGCCTCGTACTACGTGAGCCGGCTGCAGCAGCCGGAGACCCAGCTCGAGGCGATCGCGGCGATGTTCAGCGTCATCCGCAACGCCGCCCAGCCGTTCCGGATCCCGGACCCGGGCAAGCCGGACGCCTCCCAGACGATCTGGCAGACGGTGACCGACCTGACCAACAAGCGGTACGTCTTCGAGTCGACCACCCGGCCCAACATCGTGTGGGTCGACCTGGACGACCTCGACTTCAGCGAGGGCTCGCCCCAGATGAAGCTCGATCTGATCAGCGAGCTCGCCCTGGAGGGCGGCCTGGCCGGCAACGTCAGCGGCAGCTTCGAGGACAAGGGGCCGATGACCTTCCTCTCGCTCAAGCTGGAGAAGCAGCTCGCCGAGGCCGCCGCCCAGGCGAAGGCTCAGGCCGGCTGAGGGAATCAGATGACGGTCGGCGCTCCGCGGAGCGCCAATCAAGACGATCGCGCGAGCCGAGGGGGCGAAGCCATGTCCCTTCGGCCGTCGGTCGGGTGCCCGTCGGTCGGCGGGACCTTCGGCTAGGAGAGAGGCTTGGAGCTGGTCGCCACAGCCGTCGGGCTGTTGCTCTCCGTCACCCTGGGGCTGACGGTGTTCGCCAACGCGATGCGGGTCGAGAAGGAGGACCTGCTCTTCTTCGTGCACGACCAGCGGCTGCTGCTGATCTCGCTGCTCTCGATCTTCGTGCTCGCGCCGGTGGTGGCGATCTCGGTGATCGAGTGGATCGACATCCCGCTGGTCATCCGCGTGGCGATCGCGACCATGTCGATCTCGATCATCCCGCCGCTGCTCCCCTGGAAGCAGCTCGAAGCCAGCGGAAACCGGCATTACGGGATCGGCCTGACCCTGATCGTCGCCTTGCTCACGGTCGGCTTCGTGCCGCTCCAGGCGGATCTCCTCGGCCGCGTGTCGCACCATCCGTACGGGATCCCCGCCTGGGAGATCGCCCGGTACGTCCTCGCGGTCGTCCTGGTGCCGACGATCCTCGGCGCCCTGGTCGGGGCGCGCTTCAAGGGCTTCGCCCGCCGGGTCGCCGTCCCGCTGGCCCACTTCGCCGGGCTGGGGATGCTGGTGGCGAGCGCGATCGTCCTGATCGTCGCGCTAAGGGACTTTCCCCACGTCCTCAGCGTTCGCGCGGTCTTGGCGATGGTGCTCTTCAACCTGGGGGCGCTCGGCGTCGGGCATCTGCTCGGCGGCCCGCAACGGGACCGGGCGGTCGTCCTGGCGGTCTCCTCGGCGAGCCGGCATCCGGCCCTGGCCTTGGCCATCGCCGCGGTCAACTTCCCCGGTGAGAAGTACACCGCGGCGGTCATGCTCTGCGTGATCGTGAACATGATCGTGACCGCCCCTTACCTACGCTGGCAGGCGAAGAAGCAGGCGGCGAGCATCGAGGCCCGGCAGAAGGCCCCGGCCGAGGCGCCGGTGGACGCATGAGCGCCGACGGATCAACGGCGGGAGGGTCCGTGGGGGAGCCGGCGGCGGACGGCCTACCCGGGCCGGAGGGACGAGACGAGCTGGTCGAGGCGCTGATGCTGTTCGGTCGTCTGCTCCTGGCCAGCGGCGACGCGGTCAGCGACATCAACCTCCGGCTGCGCAGCATCGCCACCGTCTGGGGAGCCCCCGAGGCGCAGTTCATCGTCCTTCCCAACCTGATGATGGCTTCCTTCGACCCGAACCGCCCGGCCCACATCATGAGCCGCGACCTGGCCAGCGACCACCTCCGGATAGATCAGGTGATCCGGGTCATGCACCTGGCCCGGATCGCGGAGCGGGGCAAGCTGCTGCCCGACGAGGCGATCCACAGCCTGCGTGAGGTCGAGCGCTCCAAGCTGCGGCGACCGATCCTGCCCGAGGTGATCGGCACGGTGATCATGACCTTCGGCATGGCCCTCCTGTTCCGCCCCGACGACGCCAGCATCCCGCTCTACCTCGGGCTCGGGACCCTGGTCGGCCTGATGCTGGCCCTGGCCCGGAAGCTGCCGGGGCTTTCCGCCGTGATGCCGGTCGTGGTGGCGTTCGTCGCCTCGATCGTCGCTTTCAGCGTGACCGGCGACCGGTACGACTCGGCTCCGGTCGAGGCCCTGATCCCGGCCCTCGCCGTCCTGTTGCCGGGAGCGCTCTTGACCATGTCGGCGGTGGACCTGGCCTCGGGCGAGGTGGTCAGCGGATCGAGCCGCTTCCTCGAGGGGATGCTGCAGCTGGCGCTGCTCGCCTTCGGCATCTTCGCCGCCGCCAGCCTGATGGGCGTCCAGCCCTCGGCCAACCAGGCCCACGGCGACGGGTTCACCGCCTGGGCCCCGTGGGTCGGGGTTCCGGTGTTCGCGATCGGCGTGTCGGTGCGGGAGTCGGCGCCCCGGGCGATCCTGCCCTGGCTGCTGCTGGTGCTCCTCGTGGCCCACGGGTCCCAGCTCGCGGGCGATGCGATGTTCGGCCCGGTCCTCTCGGGCTTCACCGCCACGCTGGTCGTTGTGCCCCTGGTGCAGTACCTGGAGCGGTTCGACTCGGCCCCGCCGGCTTTCGCGCTGTTCCTGCCGGCGTTCCTGATGCTCGTGCCGGGATCGCTGGGGCTGCTCGGCGTCAGCGAGCTCGCCACCATCGAGCCGACCAACGGCGGCATCGGCGGCATCGTGGGCGCGCTCTCGGCGATCCTCTCGATCGCCCTTGGGCTGCTGGTCGGCACCAAGGTGATGCAGGTGCTCCGCCCGGCAAGATACGCGGGGAAGCGCCTCGCTCAGACGCTCAAGTTGCCGCCCGGACCGAGCTGAGGCCCGGCACGGCCGGGCCTAGCATGGCCAGGGACGACCGGGGCAGGCCGTCGTCTCGCGCGCCCGGTCGCCGGATCAGGCGCCGGGCAGCTTCGCTGCGAGCAGCGTCTCGGTGCCGTCGCCGCCGAGCGGATCGAGCCCTGCGGTCGGGACCAGGTGGAGCTCGTTCGACGAACTCAGCTTCGCGAGGTCGAACCGGGTGTAGTTGAACGAGCCGTAGGTCCTGAGGAAGAACTGCGAGCGGCCGAGGTCGGAGAGGTTCGTCCACGAGGTGTACTCGGTGGGCGGGTTCTTGTCGTCGCCGCCGATGCCCTGGAACTTCATTCCCTCGCCGCCGGACGCCGCGGGCGGGTCGATGGTGGCGCCCCGGGGACGGTCGAAGTTGTTCATGATCCGGGCCAGGTTGAGCACGGCCTTGTCGGGGTCGTCGGCTTTCTCGGTGAAGTTCGAGTAGTAGACCGCCCGGATGAACCGGCCGACCGAGGTGTTGGAGCCGGGCAGCGCGGCCGACGCGATGCCGGAGTCCGGCTGGCTAACGTCGAGGTCCCCGAACTTGGCGGAGGACTGGTTGACGTTGGTCAGGTGGGTCCAGTTGCGGAGGTTGGTCAGGTGCCACGGGAAGTCCGGGCCGTTGGTCATCACGCCGACCGGGTTGTCGTAGATCTTCTCCTCGCCGTCGTGCCACTCGACCACGATCGAGGCGCCGCCCTTGTCGTGGACCACGATGTGGAACGGGAAGGTGGCGTCGCCGACCAGGGCGAGGCGGGTGAGGTGCACCGGCTGCTCGGCCAGGCCGGCCTTGACCTCGTCCACCGTGGCGAACTGGCTGAGGACCCAGGAGCCGAGGTCGGATGCGTCGAGCAGCGCCTTGGTCACCTCGCCGGCCGACTTGTCGGGGGCGCTGGTCGGGTAGGCCAGGAGGCTGAAGCTGAGCCCGGACGCGTTCATGCCCTCGGAGGTCTTCATGTCGCTCGGGCCGAGCGGGTTCTCCTTGGTCGGGAAGCGGATCGGGGCGGTGACCGCGATGAAGGGGTGCTTGGTCTCGAAGCGGAGCTGGTCCGAGTCTTCCGCGTCCGAGTGGAACGGAGTGCCGACCGGCACGTACGTCACGAAGTAGGGCTCCTCGATGTCCAGCTCGAGGGTCCTCCCGAAGTAGACTCCGCCATCAGCATCGGTGTAGGTCAGCGAGGTGCACATGGCGCTAAGGGTAGCGGCCGGCTCGGCGTCCCCGACGCCGACGGAAAGTCCGGGCTAGCCGGCCCGGAGGCGGCCCTGGCCGTCGTCCGCCGAAGCGGACCGAGCCGCCGCCCGCGGGGCTACCTCTCGGCGGGCAGGCCGCGTTCCTCGCGGCCCCGCTCGCGCAGCTTGCGGGCGTGGGTGACGTCCCGCTTCGAGGCGCCCTTCTTGTCCTTGCCCGGGGTCTCCAGCGTCGCGACCAGGCCGTCGAACCGGGGCTCGGACAGGAAGACGGCCAGGGCGTCGTTCCCGATCTCGCCCTTGCCGAGGTCGGCGTGCCGGTCCCGGCGGGCGCCGAGCTCCTCCAGCGAGTCGTTCAGGTGGAGCGCGCGCAGACGGTCGATGCCGACCTCCTTGTCCAGTTCGTCGAGGACGCCGCCGAGGCTCTCCTCGGTGCGGATGTCGTAGCCGTAGGCGAACAGGTGGCAGGAATCGAGGCAGACCCCGAGCCGGTCGGAGCCGCCGGCGACCTCGATCATCCCGCCGATCTCGACGAAGGTGTGCCCGAGGATGCCCTTGTGGCCCGCCATCTGCTCGATCAGGACCGGGCACCGCTCGCTCTCCTGAAGGGCCTCGCCGATCAACTCGCCGGCGCGCTGCAGCGCCGGGACCAGCTCGTCCTGCTTGCGGGATCCGGGGTGGAGGACCACGCCCGCGGCCCCGATCTCATCGCCCACCCGGAGCGCGTGGATCAGCGACTGGAGCGACTTCTCCCGCAGCTCCTGCTCCGGGGTGGCGGGATTGATCAGGTAGATCGCGTGGATGATCACGCCCTCGATCGGCGACTCGGCCAGGGCCTCGTTGAACTCGGCGAAGTCGTCCTCGCCGTACTGCGTCGGCTTCCAGGCGCGCGGGCTCTGATTGAAGATCTGGATCGATTCGCAGCCGAGGTCGACGCCGCGGGGCACGGCCTTCACCAAGCCACCGGCTGTGGAAACATGGGCACCGATGAGCATCAGTAACAACGACCTCCGAGTCCGATTCGCGCCTTCCCCGACCGGTGCCTTGCACATCGGCGGGGCCAGAACCGCACTGTACAACTGGCTGGCCGCCCGGCATGCGGATGGCACCTTCATCCTCCGGATCGAGGACACCGACCCCGACCGCTCGACGGTCGAGAACGTGGCCCAGATCCTCGATGCTCTGCGCTGGCTCGGACTCGACTGGGACGAGGGCCCGATCTCCCAGATCGGGCGGGCGCAGGACCACGCCGCGGCGCTGGAGCGCCTGCTCGCCTCCGGAGCCGCCTATCGCGACGCGGCGACCGCCGACGACGTCAAGGCCTGGAAGGCCGAGCACGGCAGCGACCGCGGGTACCGGGGCACGCCGAGCCCGGACGGGACCGGCGCCGTGCGGCTGCGGGTGCCCGACGAGGGCGACACGGTGGTCGACGACATGATCCGCGGCGAGATCCGGTTCCCCAACCGCAGCTACGACGACTTCGTGATCGCCCGGGGCGACGGTTCGGTGCTCTACAACTTCGCGGT
>JBEBTS010000134.1:0-6065 GCA_040393665.1 Conexibacter woesei | reverse complement strand
CCCGCATCCGCTTCTTGAAGAAGGCGTGGCCGACCCGGGACAGGTCGGTCCGGCCGCCGGCCGCCGCGACCACGTCCGGAACGGCGCGGCTGGAGCGGGGGTCGTACAGGATGGTGCCGCCGGGCTCGCCCTCCAGGGCGGACCGGGCGAGCAGCGCGCAGATGAAGTCGCCGTCGCAGAAACGGCCGTCCCCGTCGATGAAGAAGCAGCGGTCCGCGTCGCCGTCCCAGGCGATGCCGAGGTCGGCGCCCTGGGACTTGACCGTCTCGATGATCAGCCGCCGGTTCTCCTCCAGCAGCGGGTTCGGCTCGTGGTCGGGGAAGTTGCCGTCCGGCTCGAAGTACAGCTCGACCAGGTCGAGCCCGAGGTCGCGCAGGATCGGTCCGACCATCGGCCCGGCCATGCCGTTGCCGCCGTCGACCACGACCTTGAGCGGCTTGACCTTGGCCGGGTCGATCGACTTCAAAGCGGCCGCCCGGTACTCGTCCCAGAGGTCCACGTCCTCGGACGAGCCGCCGCCGGGCGCCTCGCCGAGCCCGGCTTCGACCAGGCGCTCGATGTCCTTGATCCCGGCGTCGCCGGACAGGGCCAGCGCGCCTTCGCGGACCAGCTTCACCCCGGTGTAGGCCTTGGGGTTGTGGGAGGCGGTGCACATCGCGCCGCCGTCGAGCCCGCGGCTGCCGACGAGGAAGTAGAGCATCTCGGTCGCGACCTGCCCGGCGTCGATCACGTGCGCCCCCTCGGCGACCATCCCGGCCTTGTAGGCCGCGGCCATCGCCGGGGCGGTGAGCCGCATGTCACGGCCGAGGCCGACCCGGAGCTCGGCGACCGGCTTCTCCCGGAGGGCGGCCAGCACCCGCACGAAGGCGCGGCCGATCGATTCCGCGGTCGCCTCGTCCATCTCCTCGCCGTACAGGCCGCGGACGTCGTATGCCTTGAAGATAGAAATCGCTCTGCGCTCCTGTTGCTGCTCGACTGGGGGATCTACTGCTGGGGTGAATCGTGTCCGAAGGCGCCCCGCAGGATGCGGTAGCTGTCCTCCAGCGACTGGGGCATCACCCGGTGATCGGCGATGACCGGCATGAAGTTCGTGTCGCCGCCCCAGCGCGGGACGACGTGCATGTGGATGTGGTGCTCGACCCCGGCGCCGGCGGCGCGGCCCTGGTTGAAGCCGACGTTGAAGCCCTGCGGGCTGTACACGTCCTCGAGCCGGTTCATCGCCAGCTTCGCCAGCGCCAGCATCTCGGTGGTCGTCTCCTCGGGGATGTCCTGGATCCGGCCGACGTGCTCGAACGGCGCCACCATCAGGTGCCCGTTCGTGTACGGGTAGAGGTTGAGGATCACGAAGGAGCGCTCGCCACGATGGACGATCAGAGCGGTCTCGTCGTCACCCAGCGCCGGCTTGGCGCAGAAGACGCACTGGTCCTCGTTGTCCTTGTCGGCATCTTTTACGTACTTGAGGCGCCACGGGGCCCAGATCCGGTTCTCACTCATGCGGACTGCAGGCTATAGCCACCGGCGCTTGCGGAAGAAGATGACCATCCCGATCAGCACGGCCAGCATCACGCCCATCACGACGAAGAAGCTGGCGAAGTCGTGCTGCTCCGGGTCGCCGCCGCCGGGGAGGCCCAGGTTCATGCCGAAGATCGAGGCGATCAGGGTCAGCGGCAGCACGATCACGCTGATGCCGGTCAGCACCCGCAGGATGTCGTTCACCCGGTGGCTGATGATCGACTCGTTGGTCTCCTCGAGCGCGACGATCACCTCCTTGTAGTTCTCCAACAGGTCCCAGATCCGCTCGTGCGCGTCGACGATGTCGTCGAAGTAGATCTCGAGGTCGAGGTCGGAGGCGAGGTAGCGGGTCTTGACCTTCTCGAGGTCGGTCAGCACCGGCCGCTGCGGCCGGATCACCTTGCGGAAGTTGATGATCTCCTGCTTCGCGTTCGAGATGTCGCGCACCAGGTCCTCGGACTGCCCCTCGAAGATCTCGTCCTCGAGGGCGTCGAGCTTGTTGCCGATCTTGCGCAGCATCGGGAAGCAGTAGTCGAAGGAGTCGTCGACGAGGCGGTACATCAGGTACCCGGAGCCCCGCGCGAACAGCTTGTCGCGCAGGGTGAGGTCGGCCCGGCAGCGCTCGAACAGGTACTCGATCGGCGGCAGGGGCTGGTTCGGCAGCGTGATCACGTAGTCGGGGCCGACGAAGATGTCGACCTCGCCGGCCACCAGCCGGCCGATCTTGCGGTCGAACACGGGGATGTGGATGACCAGGAAGAGGTACTCGGGGTACTCGTCGATCTTCGGCCGCTGGTTCTGCGAGAGGACGTCCTCGAGGTCGAGCGCGTGGAAGTCGAAATGCTCCTCCAGCCAGACCCGTTCGGTGCCGCCCGGGCTCTCGATGTTGATCCAGCGGAGGCCGCCCGCCGAGAGCTCCTCCACGCGCGGAGCGGCCGGCTCCGTCTCGACCGGCGCCGGGGTCGTTACCTGCGGCTCACGATGACGTCGGATGCGAGGGAGGTTCGGCATCGCCGCCCCCGGTCATGTCAGCGCGCTTTGCAGGCATGGCACAAGGTTATGCCACCACGCGTCGAAAGGCGGATCCGGGCCATTTCCGGTGGGAACGGTGCGAACCGGGACCGTGAGTGCTAACGTGAACGGCAGACATAAGCGCCACATCTAGAGGGGTGGAGGGACTTGGCCCAATGAAACCCCGGCAACCACTTGAACGAAAGTTCGAGCGAGGTGCCAAATCCAGCGGCTTTCGAGCCGGGAGATGTGGGGAGAAGCATCCGATCGGACCTTCGCCCCACAGGCGAAGGTTTTTTCATTTCACCGGACAGGTGGAGAAAGGGTTGATCGGATGGCAGTCAAGAACCTCAGATGCAAGGAATGTGCGACCGAGTTCGAGCTCGGAGCCAACTACTTCTGCGACCAGTGCTTCGGGCCGCTCGAAGTGCTCTACGACTACTCGGACCTCGACGCCGCGGAGGCCCGGCGTCGGATCCAGGCGGGATCCAGCGGGATCTGGCGATACTCGGACTTCCTGCCCTTCGAGGGCAAGCCGACCAACCCGCTCGAGCCCGGCCTGACCCCGCTCGTCCGGGCGGACCGGCTGGCGGAGCGGCTCGGGACCGGGGCGGAGATCTACGTCAAGAACGACGCCGCCAACCCGACCCACTCGTTCAAGGACCGGGTCGTCGCGGTGGCGATCGCCAAGGCGCTCGAGCTCGGCTTCGAGACGATCGCCTGCGCCTCGACCGGGAACCTGGCGAACTCGGTCGCCGCCAACGCCTCGGCGGCCGGGCTCGACTCCTACGTGTTCGTGCCGGCGAACCTGGAGGAGCAGAAGCTGCTCGCGACCGACATCTACGGCACCCACCTGGTCGGCGTCAAGGGCAACTACGACGACGTCAACCGGCTCTGCACGCAGCTCGCCGACGAGAAGCCCTGGGCCTTCGTCAACGTGAACCTGCGTCCGTACTACGCCGAGGGCTCGAAGACGCTCGCCTACGAGACCGTCGAGCAGCTCGGATGGCAGCTGCCGGACCGGGTGGTCTCGCCGATCGCCTCGGGGTCGCTCTTCACCAAGATCGCCCGCGGCTTCGAGGAATGGCTCGAGGTCGGGCTGGTCGAGGGCGAGCTGCCCGCGTTCAACGGGGCCCAGGCCCAGGGCTGCTCGCCGGTCGCCACCGCCTTCGCCGAGGGCAGCAAGGTCTGCCGCCCGCAGAAGCCGGACACGATCGCCAAGAGCCTCGCGATCGGCGATCCGGCCGACGGCCCGTACGCGGTCGCCCAGGCGATCCGGACCGGGGGCGGGATCGACGCCGTCACCGACGACGAGATCCGGGAGGGGATCCGGCTGCTGGCCGAGACCACCGGGATCTTCACCGAGACCGCCGGCGGCGTCACCGTCGGCGTGCTGAAGAAGCTGGCCGAACGGGGCGAGCTGAAGGACGGCGAGAAGGTGGTCGTCTACATCACCGGCGAGGGGCTCAAGACCCTCGACGCCAATCGCGATAGCTTTGCGCTCACCGAGATCGACCCCGATCCGGTCAGCTTCGAGTCCAGCTTCGGCCAGGAGGTACACGTCTGATGGCAGTCACAGTGAAGATCCCGAGTCAGCTCCGGGCCGCCACCGGCGGCCAGGCCGACCTGTCCGTGGAGGGCTCCACCGTCGGCGAGGTCCTGGACGCCGTCTTCGCCGAGCACGGCGACCTGCGCGATCGGATCACCGAGGAAGGGGAGCTGCGCCGGTTCGTCAACGTGTACGTCGGCGGCGAGGACATCCGCTTCGGGCAGGGCCTGGAGACCGGGGTGGACGCCGGGGCCGAGGTCACGATCCTCCCCGCGGTGGCCGGAGGCTGAAACCCCCGGTCCTGATCCTGAGCGGGGGCCGCGGCACCCGCCTGCGCGAGAAGACAGAGACCCTGCCGAAGCCTCTGGTCGAGGTCGGCGGCAGGCCGCTGCTCTGGCACGTGGTCTCGATCTACGCGGCCCAGGGATTCACCCGGTTCCACCCGTTGACCGGCTACCTGGGGGAGATGGTCTCGGACTTCGTCGGAGCGACCGAGTGGCCCGAGGGCGTCGAGGTCGAGTGCCTCGACACCGGGCTCGACACGCCCACGGGCGGCCGGGTCCTGGCCGCCCGTGAGGCCGCGGGCGAGGGGACCTTCTGCGTCACCTACGCCGACGGGGTGGCCGACATCGACCTCGCGGCCCAGCTCGCCTTCCACGCCGAGCACGGCCGCGCCGCCACGATGACGACGGTCCGGCCGAACCTGCAGTGGGGGGTGGTCGAGATCGACGAGGGGGAGGCCGTGACCGGCTTCCGCGAGAAGCCTCGCTCTGAGAGCTGGATCAACGGCGGGTTCTTCTGCTTCGAGGCCGAGGTCTTCGACCGCCTGGACGAGGACTCGGTGTTGGAGCGCGACCCCTTGGAGCAGCTGGCGGCCGACGATCAGCTCCGCGCCTTCCGCCACCACGGGTTCTGGGATTGCATGGACACCTACAAGGACCTGGTCACGCTGAACGACCTGTGGGATCGGGGCGACGCGCCCTGGCTGCGGGCCGGTTCGGCGGACGGGGTCGCGCCCGATGCCGTGCCCGACCCGTCGACCATCCTGTTCGAGGACAACCGGTGAGCCGCGCGCTGGTCACCGGCGGCCAGGGCTTCATCGGCGGCCATCTCGTGCGGGCGCTGCTGGAGCGCGGCGACGAGGTGGTCGTGCTCGACCTGCCGGGAGCGCCGGGGCGCGCCCTCGCCCTGCACGGGCTGGAGGGCGAGGTCGAGCTGATCGAGGGTGACGTGGCCGATCCCGCGGCGACCGCCCGCGCAGCCTCCGGGGCAGACACGGTCTTCCACCTCGCCGCCCAGACCCTGGTCGGTCCTGCCGCCGCCGATCCGGTGGGAACCTTCCGGGCCAACGTCGAGGGCACCTGGACCGTGCTGGAGGCCGCCCGGGCGACCGGCGTCGGCGCCGTGGTGGTCGCCTCGTCCGACAAGGCCTACGGCCCCAGCCCCGAGCTTCCGTATCGCGAGGGCCAGGAGCTTCGTCCCGCGGCGCCGTACGAGGGCTCGAAGGCGGCCGCCGATGTCATCAGCCGCAGCTACTGGCAGGCCTTCGGGCTGCCGGTCGGCGTGACCCGCCTCGCCAACGTCTACGGCGGAGGGGACCTGAACGGGTCCCGCCTGGTGCCGGAGGCGGCCACCGCCATCCTCGAGGGCCGCGCTCCGGTGATCAGGTCCGACGGCTCGCCGCAACGCGACTACCTCCACGTCTCCGATGCGACCCGGGCCTATCTGGCGATCGAGTCCGCGGTGCTGTCCGGTCCCGGGCGGGGCGAGGCGCTGAACGCCGGCACCGGGGAGCCGCACTCGGTCCGCGAGGTGGTCGAGCTGATCGCCTCCCAGGTGGACGGCGCAACCGAGCCGGCGATCGAGCCGGTCTACCTCGGCGAGGGAGTGCCGCCGGGCGAGATCGACCGGCAGTACGTCGACGCCACCCAGCTCAACCGCCTGACCGGATGGGCTCCCTCCGTCTCGCTCGCCGACGGGATCGCCGAGGCGG
>JBEBTS010000133.1:0-6196 GCA_040393665.1 Conexibacter woesei | reverse complement strand
GCCTCACCACCGAGGACTCGGACGCGATCACCCCGCAGACCATCATCAACATCCGCCCGGTCTCTGCCGCGCTCAAGGAGTTCTTCGGCTCCTCGCAGCTCTCGCAGTTCATGGACCAGAACAACTCGCTGGCCGGCCTGACCCACCGTCGTCGCCTCTCGGCACTCGGCGCCGGTGGCCTGACCCGTGAGCGCGCGCCCATCGAGGTCCGCGACGTCCACCCGACCCACTACGGCCGGATGTGCCCGATCGAGACCCCGGAAGGCCCGAACATCGGTCTGATGGGCTCGCTCAGCTCCTACGCCCAGATCTCGGAGCACGGTTTCGTCACGACCCCCTACCGGGTGGTCAAGGACGGCGTCGTCACCGACGAGATCGTGCACCTCGACGCGACCCAGGAAGAGGACAAGGTGATCGCCCAGGCGACCGCCGAGATGGACGGCGATCGCATCGTCGGCCCGACCATCTTCTGCCGGGGCGGCGACGGTGAGTGGCTCAACGCCACCCCCGAGGAGATCGACCTCATGGACGTCTCGCCGACCCAGATCTGGTCGGTCGCGGCAGCCCTGATCCCGTTCCTCGAGCACGACGACGCCAACCGTGCCCTGATGGGCTCCAACATGCAGCGCCAGGCCGTTCCGCTGATGCGGCCTGATCCGCCGCTGATCGGCACCGGCATGGAGCGTCGCGCCGCGGTGGACACCGGCGACGTGATCCTCGCCGGACACGACGGCGAGATCGTCTACGTCGACGCCGAGACCATCGAGCTCAAGCACAAGGGCGGCACCGAGAAGTACCCGCTGTTCAAGTTCATGCGCTCCAACCAGGGCACCCTGATCCACCAGCGGCCGATCGTGAAGAACGGCCAGAAGGTGAAGAAGGGCGACGTCCTGGCCGACGGTTCGTCCACCGGTGGCGGCGAGGTCGCCCTCGGCAAGAACTGCATGGTCGCCTTCATGTCCTGGGAGGGCTACAACTTCGAGGACGCGATCATCCTCTCCGAGCGCCTGGTCAAGGAAGACGAGCTCACCTCGATCCACATCGAGGAGTACGAGATCGACGCCCGCAACACCAAGCTCGGCGACGAGGAGATCACCCGCGACATCCCGAACCGCTCCGAGGAGAGCCTGCGCAACCTCGACGAGCGCGGCATCGTCCGCGTCGGCGCCGAGGTCTCCTCGGGCGACCTGCTGGTCGGCAAGGTCACGCCGAAGGGCGAGACCGAGCTCACCGCCGAGGAGAAGCTGATCCGGGCGATCTTCAAGGAGAAGGCCCGTGAGGTCCGCGACACCTCGCTGAAGGTGCCGCACGGCGAGGGCGGCGTCGTGATCGACGTGCTGACCTTCAGCCGCGACGACGGCGACGACCTGCCCCCGGGCGTCAACGACCTGGTCCGCGTCTACGTTGCGACCAAGCGCAAGATCTCCGAGGGCGACAAGCTCGCCGGACGCCACGGCAACAAGGGCGTCATCTCGAAGATCGTGCCCGAGGAGGACATGCCCCACCTGGCCGACGGAACCCCCGTCGACGTCATCCTCAACCCGCTGGGCGTGCCGAGCCGCATGAACATCGGCCAGATCCTGGAGACCCACCTCGGGTGGGTCGCCGGCGAGGGCTGGTACGACGACGGCTCCGAGGCGTACAAGAACAAGGCCGAGACCCGTGACCGGGTCTACGTCTCGACCCCCGTCTTCGACGGCGCCTCGGTCGAGGACGTCGACACGGCGCTGGTCGAGTGGGCCAAGGAGCACGGCGATGCCCGCGGCATCGACATGGGAGTCGACATGGACGAGCGCCCCGGCGCCCGCGCCTCCGGCACCCAGCAGCTCTACAACGGCCGCACCGGCGAGCCGTACGAGGGCAAGGTCACGGTCGGCTACATGTACATCCTGAAGCTGCACCACCTGGTCGACGACAAGATCCACGCGCGTTCGACCGGCCCGTACAGCCTCGTCACCCAGCAGCCGCTGGGCGGCAAGGCCCAGTTCGGCGGTCAGCGCTTCGGCGAGATGGAGGTCTGGGCCCTGGAGGCCTACGGCGCCGCCTACACGCTGCAGGAGATGCTCACCGTCAAGTCCGACGACACGGTCGGCCGGGTCAAGGCCTACGAGTCGATCGTCAAGGGCGAGAACATCCCCGAGCCGTCGATCCCCGAGTCGTTCAAGGTGCTGCTCAAGGAGATGCAGGCCCTGTCGCTCGACGCGAACGTGGTCTCGGAAGAGGGCGTCGGCGATCTGGCCGAGGAAGAGGACGACCTGCTCAAGGCCGCCCAGGACCTCGGCATGGATCTGACCGAGGTCAGCGCCCAAGATTCGAATGTCGCCGCCGACGAGGCGGTCGAATCGGAGGACGACGGTGATGCCGGTGGCGATGAAGCCGGCGAAGCCGAGGAAGCAGGTGTGGAGAATGAGTAACGTGATTGACATCAACAACTTCGACGCGATCGAGATCGGTCTCGCCTCGTCGAAGAAGGTCCGGTCCTGGAGCTGGGGCGAAGTCCTCAAGCCCGAGACCATCAACTACCGGACCCTGAAGCCGGAAAAGGACGGCCTTTTCTGCGAGCGCATCTTCGGTCCGACCAAGGACTGGGAGTGCTACTGCGGCAAGTACAAGCGGGTCCGCTACAAGGGCATCGTCTGCGAGCGCTGCGGCGTCGAGGTGACCCGGTCGAAGGTCCGGCGCGAGCGCATGGCTCACGTCGACCTGGCCGCGCCGGTCTCCCACATCTGGTTCTTCAAGGGCGTCCCCTCGCGGATCGGCTACCTGATCGACATGGCGCCGAAGGAGCTGGAGAAGGTCCTGTACTTCGCCGCTTCGATGGTGACCTGGGTCGACGAGGAGGCTCGCGCCAAGGACTCGGCCAAGCTCGAGCAGGAGGTCAACTCCGTGCTGGCCGAGTACGAGCAGGAGCTCCAGCGGTCCACGCAGGAGCTCGACGAGTCGCTGAAGCGCCGCACCAAGTACATCGAGGACGGCACCCAGACCAAGTTCAACGACGAGGATCACCTCTGGGCCGACGCCCTCGGGTTCACCGCCGCCCAGCTGCGCAAGCTGAGCGACGAGGACCGCGCGAAGCAGATCAAGGAACTCACCAAGAACTTCGAGGCCGAGATCAACGACACCGAGTCCTACATCGGTGAGGCCATCGAGCGCCTGGAACGGGTCTGGAAGACCTTCCAGACGATGAAGCCGAAGGACGTCATCAACGACGAGACGGACTTCCGCGAGCTCAAGGACCGGTTCGGCTCCCCGTTCGGCTGGGGCGAGTACTTCCGCGGCGGCATGGGCGCCGAGTCCGTGCGCGACCTGCTGGAGCAGATCGACCTCGAGGCCACCTGCGAGGAGCTGGAAGACCAGATCAACACCGCCAAGGGCCAGAAGCAGGCCCGCGCGGTCAAGCGGCTCAAGGTCGCGTCGGCCTTCCTCAAGTCGGAGAACAAGCCGGAGTGGATGATCCTCGACTGCATCCCGGTGATCCCGCCGGAGCTGCGGCCGATGGTCCAGCTCGACGGCGGCCGCTTCGCCACCTCCGACCTGAACGACCTGTACCGCCGCGTGATCAACCGGAACAACCGACTGAAGCGTCTGCTCGACCTCGGTGCCCCGGAGATCATCGTCAACAACGAGAAGCGCATGCTTCAGGAGTCGGTCGACGCCCTGTTCGACAACGGCCGTCGCGGCCGTCCCGTCACCGGGCCCGGCAACCGCGCCCTGAAGTCGCTCTCGGACATGCTCAAGGGCAAGCAGGGCCGGTTCCGTCAGAACCTGCTCGGCAAGCGCGTCGACTACTCCGGCCGTTCGGTCATCGTCTCCGGCCCGTCGCTCAAGCTGCACCAGTGCGGCCTGCCGAAGCTGATGGCGCTGGAGCTGTTCAAGCCGTTCATCATGGCCCAGCTGGTCGAGCGCAAGGCCGTCCAGAACATCAAGGCCGCGAAGAAGATGGTCGAGTCCGAGGTCCCGGAGGTCTGGGACGTGCTCGAAGAGGTGATCGAGGAGCACCCGGTCCTGCTGAACCGCGCGCCCACGCTTCACCGCCTCGGGATCCAGGCCTTCGAGCCGATCCTGGTCGAGGGCAAGGCCATCCAGGTCCACCCGCTCGTCTGCTCGGCCTTCAACGCCGACTTCGACGGCGACCAGATGGCGGTCCACGTGCCGCTGTCGGCCGAGGCCCAGGCCGAGGCCCGCGTGCTGATGCTCTCCGCCAACAACATCCTGTCCCCCGCGCACGGATCGCCCCTGGCGACCCCGACGCAGGACATGGTGCTGGGTCTGTACTACCTGACCTACTCCGCGGACGAGGTCAGCGAGATCGACGCCTCGACCCTGGAGAAGCGGCCGCATCCGTTCCGCACCGCCCAGGAGGCCGAGCTGGCCTACGAGAACGGCGTGGTCAAGCTGCATGATCTCGCCGAGTACCGCGGCGGCCGGGAAGGCCACTTCCTGACCACGGTCGGCCGGATCATCTTCAACGACCGGATCGAGCGCGCCCTCAGCGAGGCGCTCGAGGACGAGTACGACCCGAGCCAGTACACCTACGTCAACAAGTCCCTCAAGAAGCGGGACATCAACGACATGGTCGGATGGCTGGTCGACTCCTACGGGGCGCCGGCCATCTCCCAGGTGCTCGACGCGTTCAAGGACGTCGGTTTCCAGTTCGCCTCCAAGGCGGGGATCACCGTGTCCAAGAACAACGTCGTGCCGCCGCCGGAGAAGGAGGAGATCCTCGCCCGTTACGACGAGGAGACCGCCCAGATCCAGGCCGAGTTCGACGAGGGCTGGCACACCGCCGAGGAGCGGCACAAGCAGATCACGGACAAGTGGAACCAGGCCACCGAGGAAGTCGGTCAGGCGATGGAGGACAACCTCCGTCAGCTCAACCCGATCTTCATGATGGCCAACTCCGGCGCCCGTGGTTCGTTCAAGCAGATCCGTCAGCTGGCCGGCATGCGAGGCCTGATGGCGAATCCGAAGGGCGAGATCATCGAGCGTCCGATCAAGTCCAACTTCATCGAAGGACTGTCGGTCGGCGAGTACTTCATCTCGACGCACGGTGCCCGTAAGGGTCTGGCCGACACGGCCCTCCGTACGGCCGACTCCGGTTATCTCACCCGTCGTCTCGTCGACGTCGCCCAGGACGTGATCGTCCGGACCGACGACTGCAAGACGAAGGAATTCATCGAGATGCCGGTGATCAACGAGGACGGCGAGGTCAACAAGAACCTGATCGGCCGCCTGGCCGCGAAGAAGTTCGAGACCAAGCGGGGCCGCGAGCTGCTCAAGAAGAACCAGCTGATCGGCAAGCCCGAGCTGGCCGAGATCGCCGAGGCGTACGAGGGCGACGAGGAAGTCACCGTCCCGGTGCGCTCGTCGTTCAAGTGCGAGGCCGAGCGGGGCGTTTGCCGCTCTTGCTACGGCATCTCGCCCGCGACCGGCTTCATGGTCGAGATCGGCGATTCGGTCGGCACCGTCGCCGCCCAGTCGATCGGCGAGCCCGGCACCCAGCTGACGATGCGTACGTTCCACACCGGTGGCGTCGCCGGACAGGACATCACCCAGGGTCTGCCCCGTGTGGTCGAGCTGTTCGAGGCCCGCAAGCCGAAGGGCCTGGCGCAGATGTCCGAGGTCGAGGGCAAGGTCTCGATCGACCGGAGCGAGAAGCAGCTGACCGTGACGGTCACCGAGGGCAACGGCGAGGAGAGCACCTACTCGTTCACCCCGCGCACCCGTCTCAACGTCCGCGACGGCGACAAGGTCGAGGTCGGGCAGCAGCTGAACGAAGGTTCGCTCTACCCGGCTGACGTGCTGGCGATCCGCGGTCGGACCGCGGTCGAGCAGTACCTGGTCGCCGAGGTCCAGCGGGTCTACAAGGTCCAGGGCGTCGAGATCGACGACAAGCACATCGAGATCATCGTCCGTCAGATGCTGAAGAAGGTCGAGATCGAGACCAAGGGCTCGACCGAGCTCCTGCCGGGCCAGCTCGAGGATCGTCACGAGCTGCAGAAGATCAACAAGCAGGTCAAGGCCGACGGCGGCACGATCGCCAAGTCGACCGAGAAGATCCTCGGCATCACCAAGGCATCGCTCGCCACCAAGTCGTTCCTCTCGGCGGCCTCCTTCCAGGAGACCACCAAGGTCCTGACGGACGCCGCGCTGGAAGGCAAGCGCGACCGTCTGGTCGGCCTCAAGGAGAACGTCA
>JBEBTS010000132.1:0-6304 GCA_040393665.1 Conexibacter woesei | reverse complement strand
GAGCTGGCCGAGGCCCGCAACATCGGCGAGAACGCCGCCTACAACTCGGAGAAGCAGCTGAGCGAGCTCGGCGACAAGGTCGACGAGGCCAGCAAGACCGAGATCGAGACCGCGATCAAGGCCGTCCGCGAGTCGCTCGAGTCCGAGGACGCGGAGGCGATCAAGGCGAAGACCGACGAGCTCCAGGCCGCCTTCCACAAGGTGTCGGAGCAGGTCTACCAGGCGGCGCAGGCCGAAGCGCAGGCAGCCGGGGCCGATGGCGCCGGCGGCGCGGGCAGCGACGACGAAGAGGTGATCGACGCCGAGGTAGTGGACGAGGGCGATAGCAAGTGACCCTCGACCGCACCGATGACACCAAGCCGGAAGAGGTGACCGGGAGCCCCGGGGCGCAGGACGCCCCGGGCGCCTCCGGCGCGCCGGAGGCCGCCGAGGTCGACGGAGCCGCGGGCGAGCAGCCCGACGGCGCCGCGGTCGACCAGGATCTCGCGGCGCTGGTCGAGGAAGCCCGCTCCCAGCGGGACGAGTACCTCGACCTCGCCCAGCGGACGAAGGCCGACTTCGACAACTACCGCAAGCGGATGACCGCCGAGAGCCAGTCCGCCGCCCGGCGGGGACGGCTCGACGTGGTCGGCGGCCTGATCGAGGCGCTCGACAACCTCGAGCGCGTGCTCGCGGCCGTCGAGATCGACCCGGCCGAGGCGCTGGAGCGGGAGATCCCGGCCGACGCCCCGATCGCCGACCAGGGCGTGATCGTCGCCTGGCGCGACCTCCACACCGTCCTGCGGAAGGCCGAGGTCGAGGCCTACTCCCCGACCGGGGAGCGGTTCGACCCCACCTACCACGAGGCCCTGCAGGCGATCCCGGCCGAAGGCAAGGAGCCGGGCACCGTGCTCGAGGTCCTGCAGCGCGGCTACCGCTCCGGGGAGACCGTCCTGCGGCCGGCCCGGGTGGTCGTCACCCAGTGAGCACCGATGAGGCAGTGAGGTAAGCGAATGGCCAAGGACTTTTACGAAGCGCTGGGCGTCTCCAAGAAGGCGTCCCAGGAAGAGATCAAGAAGGCGCACCGCAAGCTGGTGCGCCAGTACCACCCTGACCGCAATCCCGACGACGCCAAGGCGGAGGAGCGCTTCAAGGAGGTCCAGCAGGCCTACGACACCCTGTCCGACCCCGAGAAGCGCAAGCAGTACGACAGCGGCGGGATGTTCGGCGGCTTCGGTGGCCCGGGCGGCCCCGGTCCCTTCGGGGCGCAGGGCGCCCAGGGCGGCCGGTTCACCGGTGACATCGGCGACATCTTCTCCTCGATCTTCAACCGCGGCGGAGGCGGCGGCCCGGCCGGCGCCCCGCGCGGGCGGGACCTGGAGACGGACGCCCGGATCTCGTTCGACGAGGCGATGGCCGGGACCCAGCTCACGGTCACCGTGCCCAAGGACGAGCACTGCCCGACCTGCCACGGCAGCGGGGCCGAGCCCGGCACCAGCACCGAGACCTGCCCCCACTGCGGCGGCAGCGGGATCGACGCCCAGGGCCAGGGGTTCTTCTCGATCAGCCAGCCCTGCCCGCAGTGCGGCGGCACCGGGAAGATCATCCCGACGCCCTGCCACACCTGCGGCGGCCGCGGCCTGACCCACCAGACCAAGCGGTACAAGGTCAACATCCCCGCCGGGGTGAAGGACGGCACCCGGATCCGCGTCGCCGGCAAGGGCGAGGCGGGCGCGATGGGCGCACCCTCCGGTGACCTCTTCGTGACGATCCAGGTGGCGCCCTCGCCGATCTTCAAGCGGCTCGACGACGGCAACCTCGAGGTCGAGGTCCCGATCTCGGTCACCGAGGCCCTGCGGGGCGGCACGGTCGAGGTCCCGACCCTGTCCGGGACCAAGCGGATCCGGGTCCAGGCGGGCACCCAGCAGGGAACGATCCAACGGCTCCGCGGCGAGGGCCCGCCCCGGGCCGGCTCCCCGACCAAGGGAGACATCCGGTACCGCCTGAGCATCGTGATCCCGAAGGACCTGAACGACGAGCAGCGGCGCGCGGTCGACCAGCTGGCCGAGACCCTCAACGGGTTCGACCCCCGGGCCGACCTGCTCCGCAGCGCGCGCGGCCGCAAGGCGGCTTCCGCCGACCGGTCCGGGGAGAAGACGAAATGACCGGCCGCAGGCGGGTGGAGGTGACGGTCGACGAGGACCGCGGCGTCTTCATGATCTCGGTCGCCGCCGAGCTCGCCGACATGCACCCGCAGACCCTCCGCATCTACGAATCGAAGGGCCTGATCCAGCCGAAGCGGTCGCCGAAGAACACCCGCCTCTACTCGCAGCGGGACGTCGAGCGGCTCCGCCGGATCCAGCAGATGACCAGCGAGGGCCTCAACCTGGCCGGGGTCGAGACGGTGCTGGAGATGGAGGCCAGGGTCGAGTCGATGCGAGAGGAGCTGGAGCGGATGCGAGCCCGCACCCGGGAGCTCGAGCAGCGACTGGACGAAGAGATGGATCGGGTCCGCGACCGTCTCAACACCGAGATCGTCCCCTACGGCGCCTACGAGCCCACCGGCTCGGCGCCCGTCCGGATCCGGGTCCAGCGACCCGGCGAGGAAACACCAGAACCACAGAGCTGAGAACCGGAAAGGCACGGTTCGAGGCAGGAAGCAAGGAGAACTGAGATATGCAGCCAGACCGATTCACCGTGAAGTCCCAGGAGGCGATCGCCGACGCCCAGCGCCTCGCCGCCGCCTCCCGCAACCCCGAGGTGGCCCCCGCCCACCTGCTGGTGGCCCTGCTCGAGCAGGACGAGGGCCTCGTCCCCGCCGTCCTGACCAAGCTGGGCGCCGACCTGACCGCCATCCGCAGCCGCGCCCGCGCCGCGATGTCGGACCTTCCCCGCCTCGGCGAGGGCGGCCAGACCGAGCCCCGCCCCTCCTCCGCCCTGGCCGATGTCCTGCGCCGCGCCGAGGGCGAGATGGCCGGGCTCGGCGACGAGTACGTCTCGACCGAGCACATCCTGCTCGCGATCGCCGACGACGGGTCGACGCTCGCCGACGTCCTGCCGGACCGTGAGTCCCTGGCCAAGGCGATCGCCGAGGTCCGGGGGCCGCACCGGGTCGACTCCCCCAACCCGGAGGATCAGGTCCAGGCCCTGGAGAAGTTCGGCCGGGACCTGACCGAGGACGCCGCTTCCGGCAAGCTCGATCCCGTGATCGGCCGCGACGAGGAGGTGCGTCGGGTCATCCAGGTGCTGTCGCGCCGGACCAAGAACAACCCGGTGCTGATCGGGGAGCCCGGCGTCGGCAAGACCGCGATCGTCGAGGGGCTCGCCCAGCGGATCGTCTCGGGCGACGTGCCCGAGAGCCTGCGCGACCGCCGCGTGATCGCGCTCGACATCGGCGCGCTGCTCGCCGGCTCGAAGTACCGGGGCGAGTTCGAGGAGCGGCTGAAGGCCGTGCTCTCCGAGGTCCAGGCGGCCGAGGGGCAGATCGTGCTCTTCCTCGACGAGCTCCACACGATCGTCGGGGCCGGCGCCGCCGAGGGCGCGGTCGACGCGGCCAACCTGCTCAAGCCGATGCTCGCCCGGGGCGAGCTGCGGGCCGTCGGGGCGACCACCCTCGACGAGTACCGGAAGCACATCGAGAAGGACGCGGCCCTCGAACGCCGCTTCCAGCCGGTGCTGGTCGGCGAGCCCGACGTGCCGGACACGATCGCCATCCTGCGCGGCCTGAAGGAGCGCTACGAGGTGCACCACGGCGTGCGGATCGCCGACTCGGCGATCATCGCCGCCGCCACCCTCTCCGAGCGCTACATCGCCGATCGCTTCCTGCCGGACAAGGCGATCGACCTGATCGACGAGTCGGCCTCCCGCCTCAAGATCGAGATCGACTCGATGCCGACCGAGATCGACGAGGTCGAGCGCCGGATCCAGCAGCTCGAGATCGAGCGCGAGGCGCTCAAGGCGGAGACCGACGAGGCCTCCCGGGGCCGGCTCGACTCGCTCGAGTCGGAGCTGGCCGAGCTGAACGAGCGGTCCGGGGCGATGAAGGCCCGCTGGCACTCGGAGAAGTCGCTGATCGAGGCGATCAAGGAAGCGAAGACGAAGCTCGAGGAGGCGCACCGCGAAGCCGAGCGGGCGGAGCGCGAGGCCGACCTGGAACGGGCGGCCCGCCTGCGCTACTCCGAGATCCCCGAGCTGGAGAAGACCCAGGCCGAGGCCGAGAGCAAGCTGGGCGAGCTCCAGGCGGAGGGCGGCACGATGCTGACCGAGGAGGTCACCGAGGCGGACGTCGCCGAGGTGGTCGCCAAGTGGACCGGGATCCCGGTGACCCGCCTGATGGAAGGCGAGGTCGAGAAGCTGGTGCACATGGAGGACCGCCTGCACGAGCGGGTGATCGGCCAGGACGAGGCGATCAGCGCGGTCGCGAACGCGCTGCGCCGCTCCCGGGCCGGCCTGTCCGACCCGGACCGGCCGATCGGCTCGTTCCTCTTCCTCGGCCCGACCGGGGTCGGCAAGACCGAGCTGGCCAAGGCGCTGGCCGAGTTCATGTTCGACTCCGAGCAGGCGATCGTCCGGCTCGACATGTCCGAGTACATGGAGAAGCACACGGTGGCGCGGCTGGTCGGCGCCCCTCCCGGCTACGTCGGCTACGAGGAGGGCGGCCAGCTGACCGAGGCGGTCCGCCGCCGGCCCTACGCGGTGATCCTGCTCGACGAGATCGAGAAGGCCCACCCGGACGTCTTCAACACCCTGCTGCAGCTGATGGACGACGGTCGCCTGACCGACGGCCAAGGCCGCACCGTCAGCTTCACCAACACGGTGCTGATCATGACCTCCAACGTCGGCAGCCAGGAGATCGCCGGGGAGACCGTCGACGAGCGGATCCGGGAACGGGTCGAGGACGTCCTCGCGGCCACCTTCAAGCCGGAGTTCCTCAACCGGATCGACGACACCGTGATCTTCCACCGGCTCTCGAAGGAGGACATCGGCCGCATCGTCGAGCTGCAGGTCAACGGCCTGATCGGCCGGGTCGCCGAACGCGGAGTGGAGGTCGAGCTGACCGAGGAGGCACGCGTGCTGCTGGGCAACCTCGGCTACGACCCGACCTACGGGGCGCGCCCGCTGAAGCGGGTCATCCAGAAGCAGCTGGTCGACAAGCTCGCCCTCAAGATCCTCGAGGGCGAGTTCAAGGAAGGCGACCGGGTGGTCGTCGACGCCGTCGACGGCGCGCTCGATTTCCAGCGGCAGGCCTGATCCGGCTCCGGGCGGGCCTCGGTGCCCGCCCGGGCCTGCCCGGAACGGTCCCGTACGGGCGGCAGGCCGCCTGCAAGTCAGGTCGCCCGGGGCGGATTAACCGATTCTTTACCTACACTTTGGGTTTCCCCGGTTACCCTGCACGCTCCGCCGCCGGAAGCGTCTGGCCGCGAGATTCAGGGAAATCGACCGATCGAAGCGCCCCAGAGCCAGATGAGCAAGACCAGCAGAGACCAACTCGACCCGGCAGAGAAGGCCCCCAGCCTGCTTGCCTGGCCCTTTCGCCAGGCATCCTGGTTCCTCCGCAAGTACGTTCTCTGGCCGGTCTCCGACTCCTTCCGCCACGTCGCTGAAGGCCTCGGCAACTTCTTCGGGTCCTTCCGCTACCGCTCGCCCTTCGCCTACATCGGCACGACCCTCGCCGTCACCGTGACCGCCGGCGCGGTCGCCGCCGCCTTCTACTTCTACAAGCAGTCGGAGGAGACCCCGGTCGCTCCGGTGGTGGCCCAGGCGCCGAGCCAGCCGACCGACACCGTGGTCGCGCCCACCACGGACGCGCCCGCCGCCGACCAGGCCGCCGCGACCGACGACGGCACCCTCCAGGGAGTCGTCCCCAGCTTCAACGCCGCCGGCAAGCAGAAGGGCAACGGCAACACGGGCGGCGGCAGCCAGTCCGACCCGACGGCCAGCCTGGTGAAGCCGGCCGAGGTGCCGGACTCGAAGCCGCTCCAGGTCGCCCATCGGTTCGCCTCGACCTTCGTCAAGTACGAGGTCGGGGAGAAGAACGCCGCGAAGCAGCTCAACCGGACCTCGACCGCGAAGCTCTCCCGCGAGCTCCGCAAGAACCCGCCCAAGCTCCCGGCCAACGGCAAGGTGCCGAAGGCGACCGTGATGAACGTGGTCAAGGGGACCAAGAACGGCGACCGGCTGGCGGTCTCCGTCTCCCTGATGCGTTCCGGCGCGGCCAGCGAGCTCCGACTCGGCCTGACCCGCAGCGACTCGGCCGGGTGGCAGGTAAGCGAGGTCCGGGGCTGATGGGTCGCATCCGCCTGGCACTGGCCACGATCTCGGTCGG
>JBEBTS010000131.1:0-6326 GCA_040393665.1 Conexibacter woesei | reverse complement strand
ACCGCGCCGGGGATGGTCTTGTCGCAGGCGGCCAGCGCGATCACCGCGTCGAACTGGTATCCGCGGGCCATGAGCTCGATCGAGTCCGCCACGACCTCGCGGCTGACCAGCGACGACTTCATTCCCTGGGTGCCCATGGTGATGCCGTCGGAGACGGCGACGGTGTTGAACTCCATCGGGAGTCCGCCAGCCGCTCGGACCCCCTCCTTCACGTACTCGGCCAGGGCGCGCAGGCCGTAGTTGCACGGCATCGCCTCGGTCCAGGTGTTGGCGATGCCCACGGTCGGCTTCTTGAGGTCATCGTCGGTCAGGCCGATGCCCTTCATGTAGGCCCGGGCGGCGGCCCGGTCGGGCCCATCGAAGACGGCTGCCGAGCGAGGCCGCGGCAGTCCTGACGGTGAAGCGGAGCCGTTTGTGGACATGCCTGTCAGCTTAGTTCCCTCCCAGGCCGAAGACGTCGACCGGCCCGGGACCCCGCCCGATCGAGTCCAGGCCGTTGCCCACTGCCTCGGAGGCGATCACCCTCGCCGCCCGGGCCGCGGCCAGCGGGTCGAGCCCGAGCGCCAGGTGGGCCGCCAGCGCGGACGAGTGCGTGCAACCGGAGCCGTGACTGGAGGTCGCGTCGAAGGTCGGGCCGTCGATCGGGATCGCGTCGTCGCCGTCGAAGTAGAGGTCGATCAGCTGCTCGCTGTGGCCGCCGGTCACCAAGGCGATCCGGGGGCCCATCTCGACCAGCTGCCTCGCCAGGTCGAGCTGGGTCGCGTCCGGTCCGAGCCCGGTCAGCACCCTGGCCTCCGGGATGTTCGGGGTGAGCACGGTGGACCGCGGCAGGATCAGCTCGGCCATGGCGGCACGGGCCTCGGGCTCCAGCAGGTCCGCCCCGCTCTCGGAGACCATGACCGGGTCGACCACCACCGGCGCGTCGCCGATCAGGTCGAGCGCCTGGGCCACCGCCTCGATCGTGGCCGTGGTGCCGAGCATCCCGATCTTGACCGCGTCGACCCCGATGTCCCCCGCGACGGCCCGGACCTGGGCGACGATCATCTCCGGCGGCACGGTCTCGATCGCTTCGACCCCGACCGTGCTCTGGGCCGTCAGGGCGGTGATCGCGGTCATGCCGTGCACGCCGCAGCGGGCGAACGCCTTGAGGTCGGCCTGGATCCCGGCGCCGCCGCCGGAGTCTGATCCGGCGATCGAGAGGACCGCGGGGATGTGTCCGGTCGGTCCGGGCTGGGCGGGTCGGGCGGCGGAGTCGAGGTTGTCATTCATCGGTGTCAGGAGGATATGGAGCCGCCAGCGTGGTCCGCGACCAGGTGCCCGTAGCGGTCCCGCGGAGATAGCCCTGCAGCTCCAGACGGGTGAGCTCGACCGCCACCTCCTCGACCGGGCGGCCGGTGCTCGCCGCGACCCCGTCGACCGTCTGGCAGCCGTGTTCGATCGTGTCCAGCACCGCCTGCGCGTCGGGCCCCGTCACCGGCCCGAACAGGGCCGGCGGGCCCGCGCCGACCCCGAGCATCCGGTCGAGCACGTCGCGCCCCTCCCGGATCAGCGCCGCCCCGTTGGCGATCAGATCGTTCGTCCCCATCGCCACCCGTGCGGTCACCGGGCCGGGGACGGCGCCCACCTCCCGACCGGCGTCCGTCGCCATCTCCGCGGTGATCAACGATCCCGAGCGGGACGCCGCCTCGACCACGACGGTCATCCCGGACAGTGCCGCCATGATCCGGTTGCGCGCCGGGAAGCACCACCGCCGGGGCCCGGTCCCGGGTGGCTGCTCGGAGATCACGAGGCCGCGTTCCACTATCTGCCGGTAGAGCCGGGCGTGCGAGACCGGATAGGGCCGGTCGGGGCCGCAGCCGAGCACCGCCACCGTCCGGCCGCGCTCCAGCGATCCGCGATGGACCGCCCCGTCGATCCCCAGCGCGAGCCCGCTGATCACGTTCAGCCCGCCGGCGGCCAGCTCGCGGCCGAGCGACCCCGCCACCTCCAGGCCGTAGCCGGAGGCGCGGCGGGCGCCGACCACGGTCACGCTGGCCTCCACCGTCAGCTCCCGGAGCGGCAGGCCGTCGCCGCACCCGATCAGCACCGGTGGGGCATCGGCCCCGTCCGACAGGCCCACCGGAAAGTTCTCGTCATGCCGGCAGCAGGCCCAGCAGCCCGCCTGCTCCAGCTTCGACCGCAGCTCGGCCTCGCTCAACGAGGCGGCCCAGCTCAGCATCTCGTCCTCACGGCCCGGCGCCACGGCTTTCACCAACTGATCGCTCGCCAGCCGGAGCAGCTCCGGCGTCCGCCGTCCGGCCCGGTCGTCGCAGGCGACCTGGATGAACGGCCCCAGCCGTCCGACCAGCCAGGATCGCCGCAGGCATTCGACGCAGGACGAGTCCGGCCCGATCCCGTTCATCCGTCCCCTCTCCTCCGGAACTGCAGCGCGCTCGCCAGGTGGCTGCCTTCGATCCGGTCGCAGCCTTCGAGATCGGCCACGGTCCGGGCGACCCGGATCACCCGGTCGTGCGCCCGGCCGCTGAGCCGTTGCGCACGGTGGGCGTCGGCCAGGAGCCTCGCGGCTTCGCGGCCCAGGTCGAAGGCCGCCAGCTCCGCCGGCTCGGCCTCGGCGTTGGTGCGGCCCGGCCCCAGGCGCGCCGCCATCCGCTCACGCGCCGCCACGACACGACCCCGGACCACCGTCGAGGGCTCGCCCGGGCCGGACTGGAGCTCCTCCGCCTCCGGCTGACGAACCGCCACCACCAGATCTATCCGGTCGACCAGGGCTCCGCTGAGAGCGGCCCGGTACCGACGGGCGGCCATCTCGCCGCAGCGGCATCCGGGGTCGTCCTCACCCCGTCCGCAGGGGCACGGATTGGCCGCCGCGACCAGGGTGAAGCGACTGGGCAGGGTCTGGGTCCCCCGAGCCCGGGAGATCGTCACCTCCCCCGCCTCCAGCGGCTCCCGCAGCGCCTCCAGCGACGGCCGGTTGAACTCGCAGAGCTCGTCCAGGAAGAGCACTCCCCGGTGAGCAAGCGTGATCTCGCCCGGACGGGGCGGGCTGCCGCCGCCGACCAGGCCGGCGGCAGACACGGTGTGGTGGGGCGCCCGGAAGGGACGCCGGGCGCTGACCCGGTCGCCCAGCCCGCAGGCCGAGGCGATCCGGGCGACCTCGAGCAGCTCTTCCCCCTCGAGGGGCGGCAGGACCGACGGGAGTCGCCGGGCGGCCAGCGACTTGCCCGCCCCGGGCGGCCCGATCATGAGGAGGCCGTGACCGCCGGCCGCGGCCAGCTCGATCCCTCTCCGCAGGTGCGGCTGGCCCCTGAGGTCGGCCAGGTCGGGCCCGTCGCCGTCTCCGGTGATCTCGAGCGGAGCCGGCCGGTGACCGGGAACCGCCCCCTCCTCCAGCGCCCGCAGCTCCGACACGTTGGCGAGCACCCGCACCTCGACCCCGCCCGCCAGGGCCGCCTCCGGCCCGTTCGCCGGTGGCACGATGATTCCGCGTCCTCCGCCCTCGCGGACCGACTCCGCCATCGCCAGCGCGCCCCGCACCGGGCGCACCGTCCCGTCCAGCGCCAGCTCTCCCACCAGGGACCAGCCCACGGCCGGCTCCAGGGAGACCTCGCCGGCCGCGCCCAGGAGCGCCGCGGCGATCGCCAGGTCGAGCCCCGGTCCCGCCTTGCGCAGATCGGCGGGAGCCAGGTTGACCGTGATCCGGCGCAGCGGGAACTCGAACCCGCAGTTGACCAGCGCCGCCCTCACCCGTTCCCGGGACTCGCGCACGGCGGCGTCCGGCAGCCCGACCACCTGGAAGGTCGGCAGGCCGCGATGGACGTCGGCCTCGACCCGGACCGGCCTGGCGGCGATCCCGTCGAGGGTGAAGGTGGTCGTCTCGGCAAGCATGGGCCGAAGCTACGACCGTTTCGCTCACAGGTGTCTGCCACTCCGCAAGACCTGTGAGACCCCTTCCTCACCAGGGTGTGACAACTCCTGGCCGGCCCCGGCGGGGGCATCTAGCTTCGAGCCAACCACCCGAGACGGAGGAGGACGGATGACTCAAGCGAGGTTGAACACGGGCCGGAGCGCCGAGGAGATCTGCGCCCGGCGGCTGCGGCGGCGCGGCTGGCAGATCCTGGCGCGGAACTGGCGGATCAAGGCCGGCGAGCTGGACCTCGTCGCCCGGTCCGGTCGAACCCTGGTGGTGGTCGAGGTCAAGTCGACCCACGTCGGGCTGCGGACCGGGCCGGTGCGGCCGGCTCTCGCCGTCGGCCCCGACAAGCAGCGGCGGCTGCGGCGACTCGCGGCGGCCTGGATGGCCGGCCCGGGCCGGGGGCTGATGGTCCGCGACGTCCGGTTCGACGTCGTCGGGATCCTGTTCAGCCGCGACGGCGAGCTCGTCGACTACGACCACATCGAGAATGCCTTCTGAGCGGCCCGCGACGCGGCTCGGCTCAGGCGGCGATGCCGCGATACGCGGGCGAGTCGAACGACATGCGGTGGATCGGGGAAGGCCCGAGCTTGACGATCGCGTCCCGGTGGGCGACGCTCGCGTACCCCTTGTGCCCCTCGAACCCGTACCCGGGATACCGTCCGCCGGCGCGGGCCATGCAGCGGTCCCGGGTCACCTTGGCGACCACGGAGGCGGCGGCGACCGCGGCGGAGGTGCTGTCGCCCTTGATCAGCTTGCGGTGCTCGAGCCGGCAGCCGTCGAGTCGGAATCCGTCGACCAGCCGCAGCGGGACCGTGGTGCCGTCGTCCTCGAGCCCGGCGAGGGCCTCGCTCAGGCACTCGATGTTGCTCCGGTGGAGCCCGTGGGCGTCGATGTACCGGGCGGAGCGCATGACCACCGAGACCCGCCGGGCGCAGGCCAGGATCTCCGGGTAGAGCCGCTCCCGCTTCTTCGCGGTCAGCTTCTTCGAGTCGCCCAGGCCCTCCAGCCGCCCCGTGCCGCGGCTCTCCAGGCAGTCACGGTCGAGGATGACCGCCGCCGCGACGATCGGTCCGGCCAGGCAGCCCCGTCCGGCCTCATCGGCTCCGGCGACCAGCTCCGCCCCCAGCTCGAGGTCGTGGAGAAAGATGCCGGCGGCGACCGCCGCCGGGGCGCCTTCGCCGGTCGGATCGGCGGTTCGCCTAGAGGCCACCGATTCGGTTCGGCGGCCAGTAGGTGCCGAAGGCCTTGCCGATCAGCCATTCCTCGGGTAGCGGTCCCCAGAACCGACTGTCGTCGCTCTGGCCCCGGTTGTCGCCCATCATGAAGAAGTGGCCTTCCGGAACGGTGATCTCGTCCGGCAGGTTGCATCCCTGGCCGCCGCCGCAGGGGACGATCTCGTAACCGTCCGGCGGGGACGGCTTGCCGTTGACGATCGGGATGCCGTCCTTCACCGAGACCGTGTCGCCGGGACCGGCGACGATCCGCTTGATGAACGTGTCGCTCGCCTTGGTCGCGGTCGGCTCCGCGCAGATCTCCTCGTTCGGGTCGTTGTCGACACCGCACTCGTTGCCGCTGCGGCCCGCGCCGGCCGGCGGATGGAAGACCACCACGTCGCCCGGCTTCGGGTCCTGGAAGTGGTAGATGAACCGGTTGACCAGGACCCGCTGGCCGATGTCGAGCGTCGGCTCCATCGACCCCGACGGGATCTGGTACGGCTTGATCAGGAACGCCTGGATCAGCAGCGCCAGCCCGAGGGCCAGCGCCACGATCACGACCAGTTCGACGAAACTACCCCCGGCCGATTTCGGCTTGGGGAGTCGAGGGCTCAGGCCTCTTCCTTCTCGCCCTCAGCGGCGTCGCCAGCTTCGTCCGCGCTGTCGTCAGCGGCTTCGGACTCGGACTCCGGGGCGTCGGCTTCGGGAGCGTCGGCCTCGGCGGCCGCTTCGGTCCCGGCGTCGGCCTCAGTGGCCGCGGCTTCGGTGGCTTCGGCCTCGGTGGCCTCCGCCTCGGTCGCCTCGGTCACGGTGGCCTCGGCTTCCAGTTCCTCTACCGGCGCCTGGGCTTCACCCGAGGCGTCGACGGCCTGCGAAGTGCCGACCATGTCCTCGTCGATGCCCCAGCGGCGCTCGGCGACGCGGGCGGCCTTGCCGACCCGGCCGCGCAGGTAGTACAGCTTGGCCCGGCGGACCCGGCCGCGCGAAGCGACTTCAAGCTTCTCGATCTTCGGCGAGTGGAGCGGGAAGGTCCGCTCGACGCCCACGCCGAATGACTGCTTGCGCACAGTGAAGGTCTCGCGAACACCGGACCCCTGACGCTTGATCACAACGCCCTCGAATACCTGCGGACGCTTGCGATTGCCCTCGATCACCAGGAAGTGAACTCGGACGCGATCTCCCGGGGCAAAGGACGGAAG
>JBEBTS010000130.1:0-6360 GCA_040393665.1 Conexibacter woesei | reverse complement strand
CGGGCCAGGCGAAGACCCTCAGAGCATGAGGGTCCGTCAGGAGAGGGCGCCGAGGACGCCGTGCATCAGGACGGTGGGGTCCTGGGGCTCGCGGGCGCCGGGCGGGCCTTGGCGCTTGACCAGATCGAGGTCGTCCGCGCTCTCCAGCACGACCAGGCGGCCTTCCGCGATCAGGGCCTCGTCCACCCCTCCCATGCGGCCGGCGAAGGTCGTGTAGACCGGGGTGCCGAGCGCCACCGCCTCGCGGTTCATCGTGCCCCCGGCCGAGACGACCAGGTCGGAAAGGGCGATCAGGCTCTGGGCGTCGATCGCGCTATCCGGGACGATCAGGTTGTCCGAGCCCATCGCGCGGATCCGGTCGCCCTGGCCGGTCGTCCGCGGGATCACGACCGCGGTCACGCCGGACGCGGCGGCGAGCCGGTCGATCACCTGCTCGTAGAGGGGGTTGTCGGCGTGGTACTCGGAGGTCTCGGGCGGCGGCCGCACCACGACCAGCACCCGTTCGCGATCGAGTCCCAGCTCGGTGATCACCGCCGGATCCGGCTCGAAGCCGGCCAGGTAGTAGTCCTCCTTGAGGCCGGGGTACCGGACCAGCTTGTCCCCCTTCGCCCCCACCTTGGCCATCCGGTCGACCGGGATCGCCTCGGGCACCAACACCCGCTTGGCGATCCGGAAGGCGAGCTGGCGCTGCAGCCCGGCGAACTCGTAGTCCTGAAGCTGCGCGGATGGGATGAAGAAGGTGGCCGAGACCAGAGCGAGGTCGACCGAGCCGTGGGCGATGGCGAGGTCCGGCCGGAACCTCCAGACCGGGCGGGCCAGTCGGGCCGACCGGCCCACCAGCGCCCGGGCCTTGCCGAACCAGGATCCCCCGCCGTGCTCGCCGACGATGAGGTGCGGGATCTCCAGGCGCTCCAGGATGCCGACCGTCTGGCCGTACTCCCGGGCGGTCACGAGCACCTCCGCCCCTTCCGCCTGGAAACGGTCGATCAGCGGCTTCAGCACCAGAGGGTGCGCCGCCGCGGTGCAGTCGAACCAGACCTTCATCGTGGCTGGTGGATCGGACCGGGCTGCTGGGAGGGGCCGGGGCGGGTCTGGGCCGGTCCGGGGATCAGCCCAGGCTCGGGTAGAGCGGGTACCGGTCCATCAGCGCCTGGCTGCGAGCCGCCAACGACTCGCGCTCGGCCTCGAACCGGTCCGAGAGCGCGGTCGAGACGATCGACGCGATCTCGGTCATGTCGTCGGGCGTGAAGCCACGGGTCGACAGGGCCGGGGTGCCGATCCGGAGGCCGGACGGGTTCATCGGGGGCCGCTCGTCGAACGGGATGCCGTTCCGGTTGACCGTGATCCCGACCTGATCGAGACGGTCCTCGCCGGTCTGCCCGTCGAGGCCGGTCGAGGTCAGGTCGACCAGGACCAGGTGGACGTCGGTGCCACCGGTCAGGACGTCGATGCCACCGTCGATCAGCCCGGCGGCCAGCGCCTTGGCGTTGGCGACCGTGCGCTGCTGGCGCTCGGCGAAGACGTCGGTCGAGGCGATCCCGAGGGCCACGGCCTTGGCCGCGATCACGTGCATCAGCGGGCCGCCCTGCTGCCCCGGGAAGATCGCCCGGTTGACGTCCGCCTTCAGCTCCTCGCGGCACAGGATCATGCCGCTGCGGGGGCCGCCCAGGGTCTTGTGGATCGTGGTCGTGACCACGTCCGCGTACGGCACCGGGTTCGGGTGGACGCCGGCGGCGACCAGCCCGGCGAAGTGGGCCATGTCGACCATCAGCTTGGCCCCGACCGAGTCGGCGATCTCGCGGAAGCGGGCGAAGTCGAGCTGACGCGGATAGGCGGACCAGCCGGCGACGATCAGGTTCGGCTTCGTCTCCTCGGCCAGGCGGGCGACCTCGTCCATGTCCACCCGGTAGTCCTCACGGGAGACGTGGTAGGGCACCACGTTGTAGAGCTTGCCCGAGACGTTGAGCTTCATCCCGTGGCTGAGGTGGCCGCCGTGATCGAGGGCCAGGCCCATGATGGTGTCGCCGGGCTCGATCAGCGCCATGTAGGCGGCGTTGTTCGCCTGGGCGCCGGCGTGCGCCTGGACGTTGGCGTGCTCGGCCCCGAACAGCGCCTTGGCTCGCTCGATCGCGAGCTCCTCGACGATGTCGACCTGCTCGCAGCCGCCGTAGTAGCGGCGTCCCGGATAGCCCTCGGCGTACTTGTTGGTGAGGACCGAACCGGCGGCCTCGAGCACGGCTCGCGGCACGAAGTTCTCCGAAGCGATCATCTCCAGCGTGTTGCGCTGGCGCGCGAGCTCACCGTCGATCGCTGCCGCAACGGCGGGGTCGACGACGTCGAGAGTGGCATCAAGGAGAGCTTCGGAAGCGGTACTCATCTCAGGGAAAACCTTTCGGGACGGGAGGAAACCAGCCTACCGGCTACGGGCCGCCCAACCTGGCGCGGGCGGATCCGGTAGCCCTCGCTAGAGCGCTCCCTGCTCGACGTCGGCGATCTCGTTGACCCTCCGCTCGTGGCGGCCGCCCTCGAACTCGGTGGACAGGAAGGTGTCCACGATCCGGCCGGCGGCGTCCGGGACGAGCCGCTGGCCCGAGAGGGTGACCACGTTCGCGTCGTTGTGGCGGCGGCACATCTCGGCCTCGTCGACGTCATGGGCGTTGACCGCGCGGATCCCGTCGATCTTGTTGGCGACGATCGCGACCCCGTTGCCGGACCCGCACACGATCACGCCCCGCTCGGCGCTCCCGCCCGCCACCAGCTCGGCGGCCCGGGCGGCGAAGGGCGGATAGTCGGTGGATTCGGCCGAGTGGGTACCTACGTCTTCGACCTCATGTCCTTCAGACTGGAGGTGGGCCTTGACAGCCTCCTTCAACTCGAACCCGGCGTGATCTGAACCCATCGCAATCTTCATGGACCCGAGACTACCCAAGAACCTCCCGTCGACATCGACCCTGGCCGCGCTCAGGCTCGCCCTCCTGGCGGTCGCGCTCGGCCTGGCCCTCCTCGGCGCCGCGAGCCCCGTCCAGGCCGCCCCCAAGCCGATGGCCGCGCCGCAGGGCGATCCCTGCCGCATCCCCGAGATCGCGGCCCGGCTGCTCTGCCCCGACCTCCGGATCGCCCGCCCCTCCCACCTCTGGGCCGACCGCAAGACGATCAAGGGACGGGTCCTGCTGCGCGCCACCAACGACATCCAGAGTCGAGGTGCCGGCCCGATGGAGCTGCGCGGGCGCCGCGACCGGCCCCGCTCGATGAACGTGACCCAGGCGATCCGTCGCAAGGCCGGCGGCCACCGGCTGGAGCCGACCCAGGCTCGGCTCCGGTTCTTCAACGTCGGCGAGCAGTACGGCGGCGCCTACTGGAAGGTCCGCAACCCGCTCCGCTTCGAGCTCTGGCGGATCAACCGGCGCGGCGCCCGGACCAAGCGGGTCCGGGTCGGCCCGAAGCAGTTCTACTGCTTCCGCGACCTGGAGCGGACCGCTCGCGGGCGTCTCTCCCCCGCCGATCCGGTCTACCCGGCGTGCAACCAGAACCCCAGGGCGAACAAGGTGACGCTCGGCACCTCGGTCGGCTGGTCCGACATCTATCCGTCGACCTACGACCTGCAGTGGATCGACGTGACCGGCCTCCGGGGGTGCTTCGCCTACGTGATGAGGCTCGACCCGAACGGCACCCTGTTCGAGTCCGACAAGGCCAACAACGTCTCCTTCAGGAAGGTGCGGCTGCCCTACCGTCGCGGCCGGGCCCAGCGCTGCTGACTACCAGGGACCGGAGAAGCGGGGACGGTGGTCGAGAGCGGCGATCAGGTCGCCGCGGCTCATCCCGCCCTCCCGCAGGATCTTCCACTCGCCGGTCTCGTCGATCTCGGTCAGGTCGACCACGGTCGAGGGCAGGCCGGTCAGGACGCCGCCGTCGATCGCCAGGTCGACCTCGTCTCGGACCTCGGGCACGACGCCCTCGAACGAGTACGGCGCCGGCTCCCCGCTGAGGTTCGCGGAGGTCTGGAAGAGCGGGAAGCGCACCCCGGACAGGGGACCCTCGATCACCCGGATCCCGAGGCGGGACTCGTCCTCCCGGCAGGCGAGCGGATAACGGTGCCGCGGGTTCGGGACGACCAGGGTCACCGGTCCGGGCAGGAGGGCCGCGACGGCCTCCGACACCCGCTGGCCGAGATCCCGGATCAGCTCCCGCATCGCCATCGGGGAGAGGTACATGATCGCCGACGGCTTGCCGTCGTCACGCCCCTTGATCCGGTGGATCCGCTCGACCGCCTTCTGGTTCAGCGGGTCGCAGGCGAGTCCGTACAGCCCGTCGGCGGGGAACAGCGCGACCCCGCCCTTGCTGATGCAGGACTCCAGCGCCTGGCGGGCAGCGTCGCCCGCGTTTATGTCGGTCGCCACGACCTTCATTCCTCAATTTTCTCAGGCCGGGACGTCCGGCCGGTCACGACCCGGTCGATTCCGGCCAGATCCAGGCGGATCTCGGCGTCCGGGAAGCCCGCCGCGGCGACCATTCCCCGGACCCGTTCCCCCTGGCCCTGCCCGATCTCCAAGCCGATCACCGGCGCCGCGATCCCCTGCCGGTCCAGCTCGGCCAGGACCTCGCGGATCACGTCGGTCCCGTCCGGACCGCCGAACAGGGCCGCGGCCGGCTCCCACCGGGCGACCTCCGGGGCGAGTCGATCCCCGGAAGGGACGTACGGGAGGTTGGCCAGGATCAGGTCGAACTCGGTCGGGGCCGCCGGGAGCGAGCCGTTCACGAGCTCCACCCGGTCGCGGAGGCCGAGCCGGTCCACGTTGGCCCGCGCCACGGCCAGCGCGTCCTCGGAGGTGTCGGTCGCCACCACCCGGGCCCCGGACAGCTCGTCGGCGACGGCCAGGGCGATCGCCCCGGATCCGGTGCCGATCTCGAGCACCCGCTCCGGCTTCACCTCGAGCGCCAGCTCGACCAGCATCTCGGTCTCCGGCCGGGGGATCAACACCCGCCGGTCCACCTCCAGCTCGATGTGGCGGAAGCCCTTGCGGCCGAGGATGTAGGCGACCGGCTCCCGTCGCAGGCGCCGTCGCACGGCCTCCGAGAACGCGCGCGACGCCTCCGGCTCCAAGGTCAGGTCGGGCCGCACCACCAGGTCGGCGCGGCCGTGCCCGGAGAGCTCCGCCAACATGACCTCCGCGTCCAGCCGCGGCGTGTCGACCCCGACCGCCGTCAGCGCATCGACGGCGGCGGCCAGCGCCTCGCCCACCCGCGCTCCGGCCAAGGTCAGGCCGCCTGGGCTTCGAGCCGCTGCCGCTTCTCCTCGCCGGCGAGGGCGTCGGTGAACTCGCCCAGCGCCCCGTTCAACACGCCGTCGAGGTCGTGCGAGGTCAGCTTGATGCGGTGGTCGGTGACCCGGCCCTGCGGGAAGTTGTAGGTGCGGATCTTCTCGGAGCGCTGACCGGTGCCGACCTGGGCCTTGCGCTCCGACGCGATCGCCGCCTGCTGCTCGGCGAGCTGACGTTCGTAGATCCGGGCGCGCAGCACCCGCATCGCCTTGTCCCGGTTCTGGAGCTGGGACTTCTCGTCCTGCATCGAGACCACGATGCCGGTCGGCTTGTGGGTGATCCGGACGGCGGAGTCGGTCGTGTTGACGGACTGGCCGCCGGGGCCCGAGGAGCGGTACACGTCGACCTGGAGGTCGTTGTCGTTGATCTCGACCTCGACCTCCTCCGCCTCCGGCAGCACCGCCACGGTCGCGGTCGAGGTGTGGATCCGGCCCTGGGACTCGGTCTCCGGCACGCGCTGGACGCGATGGGTCCCGCCCTCGTACTTGTAGACGGAGTAGGCGGCGTCGCCCCGGACCTCGAAGGTCACCTCCTTGAACCCGCCGTGCTCGGCGGCGGACTGCGACATGACCTCGGTCCCGAAGCCGCGCTCGGCGGCGTAGCGGGTCAGCATCTTGAAGAGGTCCCCGGCGAACAGCGCCGCCTCGTCGCCGCCGGTCCCGGCCCGGATCTCGACGATCACGTTCTTGTCGTCGTTCGGATCGGGGTCGACCATCGCCAGCCGGATCTCCTCCTCGAGCTCGGCCAACCGCACCGGCGCTTCGCGGACGACCCGCTCCAGCTCCTCGTCCTCGTCCTCCTCCAGCAGCTCGCGGGCGCCTTCGAGGTCGTCCTTCAAGGTCCGGTACTCGGTGACCAGCGCGTTGGCCGGCTCCATCCGCCGGTACTCGCGGCCGACCTCGGCGTAGCGCGCCCGGTCCCCGATCACTTCGGGGTCGGTCATGTCACGTTCCAGCTCGGCGAATCTCGCCTCGATCTGTTCGGCCAGCTTCTCGATCACGTCGTCATTGTGACTGAGGCGACCCGCCGATGGTTACCGGCC
>JBEBTS010000129.1:0-6428 GCA_040393665.1 Conexibacter woesei | reverse complement strand
CGACTCACCCCCGCGGACCTTCGGGTCTATGTGCCCCCAGTCGTGGTCGTGTGACTACCACGACTGGGGGTACTTCCGGAGGCGGGCCGACGGTCGGCAGGTCGCGCCCGGGAGGCGGGAGCGAGTCCGGGGACGGAGCGAATTTAGGCTAGGCTCAACCTGTGCCTTCCCCACCCCCAGAGCCAAAGCAGGAAGTTGGTTCGGCCGGTCTGCCGACCGCTGCGGTCGAGGATTACACGAAGGCGATCTACTCCCTCACCGGCTGGGGCGGGGAGACCGCCTCGACCAGCGACCTGGCCGCCCGGCTGAACGTCCAGCCGGGCTCGGTCTCGGCCATGATCAAGAAGCTCGACCGCGCCGGGCTGGTCGAGCGCGTCCCCTACCACGGGGTGCGCCTGACCGCCGAGGGCACCCGGGTCGCGCTCGGCGTGCTGCGACGACACCGGCTGCTGGAGCTCTTCCTGGCCGAGGTCCTCGACGTCCCGTGGGAGCGCGTCCACGACGAGGCCGAGGTGCTGGAGCACGCGATCTCCGAGAACCTGACCGAGCTGATCTCGTTGAAGCTCGGCGACCCGGCCTTCGACCCGCACGGGGACCCGATCCCCGACCGGGACCTCGCGGTCGAGGAGACCGAGACCTCGGCCCTGGCCTCGCTCGAGCCCGGGGACCACGCCCGGTTCGTCCGGGTCTCGGACTCCAACCCGGAGATGCTCACCTGGCTCTCCGGCCGCGGCATCGCCGTCGGCGACGAGCTGGAGATGATCGAGCGCCAGCCCTTCGACGGCCCGATCTCGATCGAGATCGGGGGCCAGCCCCACGTCCTCGGCCTCAAGCTCGCTCAGGCGATGCGGGTCGTCCCGCTGGGCTGAGCTCGTCCGCGCGCATGGCGCGGACGATGTTCCCGACCGTCGCCGCGACTTCGTGCTCCCGGGCTGGGGACAGTGCCCCGGTGCCGCAGCTCGCGGTGACCAGGCTGTGCCCGGCGGCGGCAGGGACCGCCCCCAGCGCGGTCCGGAGGCGGCCTAGCGGGATCGGCAGGGGCTCCAGGCGGTTGGCGGCCACAGCGCCCCAGGCCACCTTGCCGCCCTTGGCAAGCAGCCGGTTCAGCACGGTCGCGGCCCGCCCGCCGACCGGGTCCAGGGCGAGGTCGAAGGAGATCAGGTCCGGCTCGGTTCGCTCGACCAGGTCCCAGTCCACCGGGCAGCAGAAGTGGAACCCCCAGGCCGGCACGACGGCCCGCAGCGGATCCCAGATCGAGTCGATCCCGTCCGGCCCGAAGATGGACATCGCCGGCTCGTCGATGACGAGCAGGACGTCGAGATCGCGCTCGGCGAGCACTGCGACCCGGTCGGCGTAGTTGGCGGCGAGCCAGGCCGCCAACTCCCGAGCCATCTCGACCGTCTCACTGCGGCTCCAGCCATCCTCGCTGTCCCGTTCGAGCGCGTAGGCCAGCGTCGCCGGGCCGGTCACCTGGAGCTTCACGATCCGGTGCCGGGGCGGCCGCCGGTCGAGTCGATCGAGGAAGGCCCGCCAAGCCAGGGGGCGTTGCCGATCACGATCGGGCGACCAGCCGCATCGGCCCGGGTCGGCTCCGAGCCACTCGGCGACCATGTCGCCCTCCACCCGGGGGAGTTGGGGGCAGAACGGCAGATCGTAGGCGAGGTTCACATGGTCCGCTGCCGCCTCGGGATCGTCGAACGGCAGGCTGCCGATCCCGGTGGTTGACCACGGTTCGATTCGGTCGAGCAGGTACATCGCGTCCTTCCTCCGGCGGACGTTACGCGCGTCCGCGATTATCGGGGCCCACTGGGGGCGAAGTCGACAGGTCTTCGGACTCGGACGCCGTTGCGAAGCAGCCTTCCCAGGTTTCCCCAGTGGCTCCGTGCCTCGCCGGATGCGTCCCCACCGCTGCGCGCCAGTTCCGGATTTCGACCGGATTCCCTGACCCCTTCGAGGGGAGTGATCGACTTCTCCTCCACCTTAGCGCCCGCGCGATGGCGTCGATCCGGGAGCCGGCCGCTCGGCTACGCCGTCCGCCTCGGCTTGGGCTGTTCGCGGGGCTCCAGCTGGATCTCGGTCGAGGCCGCCCCGATGCCGCGGTCGAGCTCCCGGTTCCGCTCGATCTCGGAGTTCAGCTCCATCCCGAACAGGATCGCCAGGTTCGAGATCCAGAACCAGACCAGCAGCGCGACGAAGCCGCCCAGCGTCCCGTAGGTCTTGTCGTAGGAGCCGAAGTTGGCCACGTACAGGGCGAACAGCGCCGAGGCGACGACCCAGGTCAGCAGGGCGACCACGGCGCCCGGGGTGACCCACTTGAAGCCGGGCAGCTTGATGTTCGGGGAGGCGTGGTAGAGCACCGCGAGCATCAGCAGCACCAGCGCGACCATCACCGGCCACTTCGCGATGTTCCACACGGTCTGCGCGGTCGACCCGATTCCGATCGGCTCGGCGACCGCTTCCACCACCGGCCCGGTCATGACCAGGCCGAGGGCGAGGACCGCCAGGATCACGACCATGGCCAGGGCCACGCCGACCTGGAGCGGGCGCAGCTTCCAGAACGGGCGGCCCTCGCCGGTCTCGTAGATCACGTTGGCCGCCCGGCCGAACCCGCCGATGTACCCGGATGCGGACCAGAGGGCGGCCGCCAGCCCGAAGACGAAGGCGAAGCCGGAAGCGCCCCGGTTGGAGGTCAGCGAGTCGATCGGCCCCGCGAAGGTGTCGCTCGCGGTCTCAGGCCCGAGGTTCGAGGTGATCTCGGTCAGCTTCGCGGTCGCCTCCCGGGGATCGGCCACCAAACCGAGCAACGCGACCAGCGCGATCAGGGCGGGGAAGAGCGAGAGCAGGCCGTAGTAGGTGAGCGCGGCCGCCCGGTCGGTCATCTCGTCCTCCGAGAACTCGGCGGCCGTCCGCTTCAAGGTGCTGAGCCATGACCGCTCGCTGGCCATCTGCCTCCATCGTCCGGGTCGGCTTCGACACGAGGGAGGTACCCGCAAACGGTGGCGGCAATCGCCGCCTGGGATCAGGCGCCGAGCTGCTCCTTGAGCGCGCTCAGCTCCGAGCGGAGCCCGGCGACCTCCTCGGTCAGACGCGTGATCTCCGCCTGCGACCGGCGGGACTCCCGCTCCAGGGCCTCGATCCGCTCGGTCTCCGGGGTGTCGACCGGGATCGGGGCCGGGGCCTCGACCGCGACGGGAGCCTCACCAGATGGTTCGGCCTGCTCCGTGTCCGGCTCGGCCGGCTGGACCGGCGCCGCCCCGTCGGCGTCCTCGCCGAGGTGGCTGCCGCCGATCATCTGCCGGTAGCGCTCCTCCTTCTGGCCGGGCCGGCGCGGCATCCGCTCGACCAGCTCACGGCCGATCAGGGCGTCGAGGGTCGTGTGGACCCCGGTCAGGTCGTGGAAGCTGAACAGGCGGTCGGCCCGCTGCTTCAGCTCACCCGGGGTCTGCGGGCCGCGGAGCATCAGGACGGCGAGGATCGCGGCCTGGTCCTGGTCCAGCCGCATCTCCTCCTCGAACAGTTGGCGGTACTTCGGCGAGCGGCTGGTGTGGCCGGAGGCGCCGCGGATCCAGCGGCGGCGTCCCAGCTCCCCGAGCGCGCGGCGGATGGTCGCCTCGTCGTAGTCGACGACCGGGTCGCGGTTGGTGGACTGGTTGCACGCCAGCCGCAGCGAGTTCAGGGTGAGGGGGTACTGGTCCGGGACGGTGCGCTGCTTCTCGATCAGGCAGCCCAGCACCCGCATCTCTTCGTCGGTCGGTCCGATCATCGCCGGGGAAGGCTACCGAGCCGGCCGGGCCACGGATCCGCGACCGTCTCAGGCAGGCGCGTCGAGGCCGGCGGCCTCGATCACGCGGAGGGTCGCCTGGGGCACGGTGATCTCCCCGGCGGCGACCCCGGAGCGGGCGGCGGCGATCGCCTCGCCCACGCCCGGCCGGTCGTTGAAGGCGGCCAGCACGGCCTCCTCGATCATCGAGTCGAGCCACTTCTCCTGCTGGCCCAGGCGGCGTTCCTCGAGCAGCCCGCTCTCCTCCAGCAGGGCGCGGTGGTCCTCGATCGCCTGCCAGAACTCGTCGAGGCCGGTGCCCTCGACCGCGCTCGCGATCAGCACCGGGGTCTCCCAGCCCGGGGTCGAGGGAGGCAGCATCCTGAGCGCGTGGCGGTAGTCGCCGCGGGCCCGCTTGGCCAACGGGACCCGATCGCCGTCGGCCTTGTTGACCACGATCACGTCGGCCAGCTCCATGATGCCGCGCTTGATCCCCTGCAGCTCGTCGCCGGCGCCCGGCACCAGCAGCAGGCTGAGGCAGTCGACCAGCTCGGCCAGCTCGGCCTCCGACTGGCCCACCCCGACCGACTCGACGATGACCACGTCGAAGCCGGCGGCCTCGCAGAGCAGCATCGTCTCCCGGGTCTTGCGGGCGACCCCGCCCAGCACGCCGCCCGAGGGCGAGGGGCGGATGAAGGCCTCCTCGCGGGCGCTCAGGTTCTGCATGCGGGTCTTGTCGCCGAGGATCGAGCCGCCGGTGCGGGCGCTCGAAGGATCGACCGCCAGCACGGCCACCTTCAGCCCCCGCTCGATCAGCCAGACGCCCAGCGCCTCGATCGTGGTCGACTTGCCCGCGCCGGGCACGCCGGTGATGCCGACCCGCCGGGCCTTGCCGGTGTGGGGCAGGAGCGCCGCGATCAGCTCCTGGGCGTGCTCCTGGTCATCCGGCCGGCGGCTCTCCGCCAGCGTGATCGCACGGGAGAGCGCCCCGCGGTCGCCCGCGAGCACGCCCTCCTTCAACTCCGCGACCGATTGACGCGCCCTCATGGCAGGCCCGCTCAGATGATCGCGGCGTCGAGGCCGAGACGGCTGATCAGCAGCCGGAGCAACTCGCCTGCCGCCTCGCCGATCACGGTCCCGGGCGGGAAGATCAGGTCGGCGCCCAGCTCCTTGAGCGGCTCGAAGTCGACCGGCGGGATCACGCCGCCGGCGACGATGGCGATGTCCGGGCGGTCCAGCTCGTCGAGCGCCTTGCGCAGCGCCGGGACCAGGGTCATGTGCCCGGCGGCCAGGGTGCTGACCCCGACCACGTGCACGTCGGCCTCGATCGCCTGGCGGGCGACCTCCTCCGGCGTCTGGAACAGCGGGCCGATGTCGACGTCGAAGCCGAGGTCGGCGAAGGCGGTGGCGATCACCTTCTGGCCGCGGTCGTGCCCGTCCTGGCCCATCTTGGCGACCAGGATGCGCGGGCGGCGGCCCTCGGCCTTCTCGAAGCGCTCGACCAGCCGCTTGGTGTCCGCGAAGGACTCGGTTTCCACTCCGACCTCCCCTTGGTAGACCCCGCCGATCACCTTGATGTCGGCGGAGTGACGGCCATAGACCTTCTCCAGAGCCTCGCTGATCTCACCGGCGGTCGCGTGGACCCGGGCGGCCTTGACCCCGAGGTCGAGCAGGTTGCCCTCGCCGGTGTCGGCGGCCTTGGTCAGATGCTCCAGCGCCTGGCGGACGTCGTCCTCGTTGCGCTCCGCGCGGAGACGCTCCAGCTTCGCGACCTGGGCGGCGCGGACCTCGTTGCCGTCGACCTTGAGCACGTCGACCCAGGTGTCCTTCTCCGGGCGGTAGGAGTTGACCCCGACCACCGTCTGCTTGCCGGAGTCGATCCGGGCCTGGGTGCGGGCGGCCGACTCCTCGATCCGCATCTTGGGGATGCCGGCGGCGATCGCCTCGGTCATCCCGCCGTACTCGTCGATCTCCGCCATGTGGGCCAGCGCCTTGCGGGCCAGCTCGTTGGTGAGGTGCTCGACGTAGTAGGAGCCGGCCCACGGGTCGATGACCCGGGTGGTGCCGGACTCCTGCTGCAGGAAGAGCTGGGTCTGACGGGCGATCCGGGCCGAGAAGTCGGTCGGCAACCCGAGCGCCTCGTCGAGCGCGTTCGTGTGGAGCGACTGGGTGTGGCCCTGGGTCGCCGCCATCGCCTCGACACAGGTGCGGACGACGTTGTTGTAGGCGTCCTGCGCGGAGAGGCTCCAGCCGGAGGTCTGGCAGTGGGTCCTCAGCGAGAGCGAACGCGGGTTCTGCGGCTCGAACTGCCGCATCAGGTTCGCCCAGAGCAGGCGTCCGGCGCGCATCTTCGCGACCTCCATGAAGAAGTTCATGCCGATCGCCCAGAAGAACGAGAGGCGCGGCGCGAACTTGTCGACGTCGAGGCCGGACTCGAGGGCGGCCTTCACGTACTCGACCCCGTCGGAGAGGGTGTAGCCGAGCTCGAGATCGGCGCTGGCCCCGGCCTCCTGCATGTGGTAGCCGGAGATCGAGATCGAGTTGAAGCGCGGCATCTCCTGCGACGTGTAGCCGATGATGTCGGAGACGATCCGCATCGAGGGCTTGGGCGGGTAGATGTACGTGTTCCGCACCATGAACTCTTTGAGGATGTCGTTCTGGATGGTGC
>JBEBTS010000128.1:0-6525 GCA_040393665.1 Conexibacter woesei | reverse complement strand
CGTCGATGTGGATGAACTTCGCGTTCGGCGCGAACTCCGAGAGCTTGCCGGTGATGCGGTCGTCGAACCGCGCCCCGATCGCGATGATCAGGTCGGCCTCGTCCATCGCGTAGTTGGCGGTCCGGGTGCCGTGCATGCCGAGCATGCCCAGCCACTGGTCGTCGTTGGCCGGGAAGTCACCCAGCCCCATCAGGGTCGAGGTGACCGGGAACCGGTCCGAGCCGCAGAGCTCGCGCAGCTCCGTGGAGGCGTTGCCGTTCTTGACTCCGCCGCCGCTGTAGATCACCGGGCGACGCGAGTTCGCCATCGCCTTCGCGGCGAGGCGGATCTGCTTGACGTTGCCCTCGGTGCTCGGCCGGTAGCCGGCCAGGTCCACCGGCTCGGTGCGCGGCGCGTAGTCGATCTCGGCCTTGGCCAGGTCCTGGGGGATGTCGACCAGCACCGGGCCGGGCCGGCCGGTCGAGGCGATGTGGAAGGCCTCGTGGATGTACTCCGGGATCTGCTCCGCCTCGGTGACCAGCAGCGAGTGCTTCACGATCGGCATGGTGACCCCGACGATGTCGGCTTCCTGGAAGCCGTCGGTGCCGATCAGGTCGGTGCGGACCTGACCGGTGATGAAGACGGTCGGGACCGAGTCCATCATCGCGTCGGCGATCGCGGTGACCAGGTTGGTGGCGCCGGGCCCGGAGGTGCCGAAGGCGACCCCGACCCGACCGGAGGCGTGGGCGTAGCCCTCGGCCGCGTGTCCCGCGGCCTGCTCGTGACGGGCCTGTACGTGCCGCAGGTTGGCGTCGACCAACGCGTCATAGGTGGGCAGGTTCGCTCCACCAGGGATGCCGAAGATGTGGTCGACACCTTCGGCTTCGAGGGACTTGAACAATGCGTCTGCGGCTCTCATCAGATCTCCGATGCTACTACCAGTTGTTTTGAGGACTCAGGACTTCTGGGCCGCAGCGACGGCGCTGCCCTCGAGTTCTCCCGGGTTCCACTTCGTCTTCGGGGTGATCGCCCGGGGGATGACCCGGTCGCGGTTCTGCTCGATGATCCCGAGCATCGACTGGACCAGCTCCTTGCCGAGCGGATGGGGCTCGAGGCCGAGGTCCAGCAGCTTCTGGTTGGAAGCGTTGAAGTAGTGGCGCTCCAGCTCGACCCGCGGGTTCGGGAAGGTCTCGATCTCCACCTTGTAGCCGGCCTCGGCCGCGCAACGCTGGACCAGCTCGGCCAGCTCGGCCACCGTGAACTGCTCGGTGAACTGGTTGAACACGCGGAACTCGCCCCGGTCGGCCGGGTTGAGCGTGGCCAGCTCGACGCAGCGCAGGGTGTCCTTGATGTTCAGGAAGCCGCGGGTCTGCCCGCCGGCCCCGTAGACCGTGAGCGGATGGCCGAGCACGGCCTGGACGCAGAACCGGTTGAGCACCGTGCCGAAGGTCTCGTCGTAGTCGAACCGGGTCACGAGGGCCGGGTCGAGCGCCGACTCGTCGGTCTCGATGCCGTACACGACGCCCTGGTTGAGGTCGGTCGCGCGCAGCCCCCAGAACCGGGTGGCGAGGTGGATGTTGGTCGAGTCGTGGACCTTCGAGGCGTGGTAGAGCGAGGCCGGCAGCTTCGGGAAGGGCAGCGTGTCCTTGCGGCCGTTGTGCTCGATCTCGATGAAGCCCTCTTCGATGTCGATGTTGGGCGTGCCGTACTCGCCCATGGTGCCGAGCTTGATCAGGTGAGCGTCCGGCACGTGCTCGCGCATCGAGAAGAGCAGGTTGAGCGTGCCGATCACGTTGGTCTGCTGGGTCTCGACCGCGGTCTGGCGCGAACGCATCGAGTACGGCGCCGAGGGCTGCTCGCCATAGTGGATGACCGCCTCCGGCAGGGTGTCGGCGATCACGGCATCGAGGAACTCGCCGTCCTCGATGCAGCCGACCCGCGCCTCGATCTGACGCCCTGACACCCGCTCCCAGGCTTCGATCCGGTCCTGGAGGCTGGTGATCGGCGTGAGCGAGTCGGTGGACTGCTCGAGATGCCAGCGCCGGCGGGCAAAGTTGTCGACGATGGTCACGTCATGGCCGCGATCGGAGAACCGCATCGCCGTGGGCCATCCGAGATAACCGTCGCCACCGAGAATCAGAATTCGCATAAGGGCCGAGATTACCGGAGTGGAGAGGATCTAGGATCCGCTCGTTGCGCGCGATGATCCTGATCCTCATCCTGTTGACCGGGCTTCTGCTCAGGTTGGACAACGCGTGGCACGGAAGCGAGCGGAATATGCCGGACTCCGCCGCCTATGAACGGATCGCCCGGGGCCTCCATGAGGACGGTCGCTTCGCGCAGAAAGGGCCGAGCACGCCAGCCCATCCGCAGCCCGCGACCAACTACAGCCCCGGCCTGCCACTGCTGATCGCCGGCTGGTACGGACTGACCGGTGGCGAGGACGTGCGCTCGGCCCGGCTGCTGCTCGCCCTGATCTCGGCGCTCTCGATCCCCTTGGCCTGGATGCTGGCGACGAGGCTGGCCCCACCGGCCGCGGCTACGGGTGCCGCGATCGCCGCCGCGGCGGTCGCGGCCTTCTACCCGACCGTGATCTCCGACACCGGCATGCTGATGACCGAGCCGTTGGCCGGCACCCTGATCGCGGGCGCGCTGCTGGCGATCCTGGTGGCCCGCGACTCGGAGCGACTCCTGGCCTGGGCCGTGCCGGGCCTGCTGCTGGGGCTGACCGCGATGGTCCGGCCCGAGTACCTGACGATCACCTTCCTGGTCGGCCTGGCGGTGCTGCTGACCCGCCCCGGCCCGGCCCGCGCCCGGGTCGCCCCGGTCGGCGTCCTCGCCCTGGCCTTCCTGCTTACGGTGCTCCCTTGGTCTGTGCACGCCTTTCGCGACACCGGCCGGCTGGTGCCGCTCTCCACCGGGGGCGGGCAGACCCTGTTCACCGGCAGCGTGCTCGCCTCCGACGGCGACCCGCAGAAGGTGATGCCGAGGCTGCTCGACGAGAACCCGGACATCGCCGCCCGGATCGAGCGGCAGAACCGGATCAGCGGCGAGGGCGCGGAGTCGGTCACGCCGGAGCGGGTCTTCGCCCTGCTGGCCGAGCGCAGCCATCCCGGCCGGCCCACCGACCTGGCCCTGGCCGACATGGGCCGAGGCAACTACCTCGACGCGCTGGCCTCGGAGCCGGTCGAGCTGGGCCGCTTCCTGGTGACCAAGTCGGCCCGGGTGTGGTGGCGCGGCCGCTCCGACCTGACCGGGACCGTCCCCGGGCAGATCTCCCACTGGACGATCACCGGCTTCGCCCTCGCCGGGCTCGTCCTGCTGGCGGTGAGGCGCCGCCCGGAGCTCTGGATCATCCTCGCCCTGACCGCGGGCGCGACCGTGATCGGGGCGATCCTGGTCGCCTCGCCCCGCCGCTCCCTGGTGCTCTGGCCTGTGATCGCCGCCCTGTCGGGCGTCGGGGTGGCCGGTGCGATCGAGCTGACGCGCGCCGGCCTGGCGCGCCGGACCCGTCCCCTTCCCGTAGCCTGACCGGCCGATGTCCGACCCCGTCGAAACCATCGTCACCGACCCGGCCGAATCCGCGGCGGGCCGCGCGGGCACGCCCGCGGACGGTGGCCTGATCCGCCGCTACGTGACCCGCTACGGTCGGACGACACTGCTGCTCCTCGCCGTGATCGTCGCGGTCGGGTTCCTGGCCCGGGCCTGGTTCGTGGTCAACCCCCACTCGGACCCCGGAGACGACGCCCTCGCCTACCGCGCGCTGGCCGAGTCGCTCTACGAGGAAGGCACCTACGGCGGGCCCGACTTCAAGTCGGCCTCCGACTGGTCGCCCGGGGCACCGCTGATCTACTCGGCCTCGTACTACCTGACCGGCGGCGTCCGCGACGGCGTCGCCCGCGGCGTCGAGGCCCTGTTCGGAACGGCCGCGATCGTCGTCGTCTTCCTGCTGACGGCCCATCTGATCCAGAGGATCAGGACAGCCGATCGTCGGGGTGCCTCAAACACTGGCGATGAATCGCGAAACAGGGTGGTCGGGGCCGGTCGTCGACATGCCTCAACCACTGGCGATGACTCGCGAAACGGTTTGAGACACGTCGACGACCAGCCCTCTCCAAGTGATGGGGAAGGTCTGCCCGAAGCTCCAGGTCAGGGCGGGTCGGGGGGTGCGTCAGACCGTTTCGCGAGCGCAGCTACGCCAGTGTCTGAGGTACCCCCCGACCCACCCCCGACCACCGACGTCAGCGCCGCCGCGATCCCCAGCGGGTCCACAGCCACGGGCCGAATCGCGATCGCCCCCCTCCTGGCCGCCGCCCTGGTCGCCTTCTATCCGCCCTTCATCGACTCCGCCGGGTCGCTGATGAGCGAGCCTCCCGCCTACTTCCTCCTGCCGGCAGGCCTGCTCACCTTCCTCTGGGCGGAGACGCGGCAGGGGCTGTGGCCGTGGCTGCTGCCGGGCCTGCTCTTCGGGATGACCACCCTGGTCCGCCCGGAGTACATGGCGGTGACCGCGGCCCTGGGCCTGCTGGTGCTGATCCGGGTCGGCCTCACGGTCAGCTGGAAGCGCTCCGTCCTGGCGACGGTCCTGTTCGGCCTGGCCGCCCTGGTGCCGATCGTCCCCTGGACGATCCACAACTACGTCACCCTGGACCGGGTCGTGCCGATCTCGACCGGCAGCGGCAAGGCGCTCTTCACCGGCACCTACCTGCCCGGGGACGGCGAGTACAAGCGGGTCAAGGCCGAGCTGCTGTTCGATCAGACCGGGCGGCGGCTGGACCCGGGGTCGGCCGAGCTGGAAGCGGTGGATCCCGTCCCGCTCTTCACGCGGGTGGCCGACGAGAGCTACCCGGAGCTCGACCGGGACGCCGCGCTCGGCAAGGTCGGCCGGGAGAACTTCGACCACTACCTGTCCAGCGACCCGCTCGGCTACCTGGGGATGACCGTGCGCAAGGTCGGCCGCATGTGGGGCACCAGCTCCGGCGGCGTCATGTCCACCGGGATCGGCGCCTTGATCCAGAAGCTGCTGGTCCTCGCCGGCCTCGTCGGCCTGGCCCTCCTGGCCTGGAAGCGGCGCTGGGAAGCGGTCGCGCTGGCGATCCCGATCCTCGGCATCACCGCGATCGGGGCGCTCACCCTGGCGCCGCCGCGTCGCAACGAGATCCTGATGACACTCGTTCTGCCGCTCGCGGCCGTAGCCTTCACCGCAGTCCTAGACCGTCTCCAATCCGCCGAAAGCACCACTTGACCCTCGTCCCCGCCCTCGCCTCGATCTTTCCCTCCCAGCTGACCGCGCTCCGGACCACCGGACTGGTGATCGCCGTCCTGATCATCGGCTTCGCCCTCGTCCGCCGGCATTCGCTCCGCAACGCCGACGTGCTCATGCTGCTCGCGGCCGGGCTCGGCCTGGCCGTCGTCTCGGGCACCGAGATCACCGACAAGCTGCTCTCCGCCCTCTCCTTCGAGCGGGGCAACGGCGGCCGCATCCTGGGGCTCGCCGTGATCGCGATCGGCATCCTCTTCTTGATGACGCTGCGGGCGCTCTCGGTCGGCTCCCGCAACGCCCGGCAGGTCTCCGCCGTGCTCGAAGGGATCGCCTCCGAGCAGTTCCGGATGGACGGCAGCCGCAAGCTCTTCAAGGGCAAGGTCGCGGTGGTGATCCCGGCCTACAACGAGGCCGACAACATCGGCTACGTGCTCGAGCAGATCCCCGAGGAGGTCTGCGGGCTGGGGACCGCCGTGCTGGTCGTCGACGACGGCTCTCGCGACGGCACCGAGGAGGTCGCCGCGGCGCACGGCGCGACCGTGGCCCGTCACGTCGTGAACCGGGGCGGCGGGGCCGCCTTGCGGACCGGCTACCGGCTGATGGTCGATTCCGAGGCGGCGATCGTGGTCACCCTCGACGCCGACGGTCAGCACCTGCCGGCGGAGATGCCGAACCTGGTCCAGCCGGTGCTGGACGGCGAAGCGGACGTCGCCCACGGCTCCCGAGTTCTCGGCCACGCCGAGCAGAACCACTTCGCCCGGGAGCTGGGGATCGTCTTCTTCAACCGACTGGTCTCCTTCATCACCCGGACCCACGTCACCGACTGCTCGAACGGCTACCGGGCGGTGCGCACCTCGGTCCTCCCCCAGCTCGTGCTGAAGCAGGAGCAGTTCCACACCTCGGAGTTCCTGATCGAGGCGATCAAGCGCGGCATCCCCGCGGTCGAGGTCCCCGTCACGGTCGAGAAGCGACTCCACGGCAGCTCGAAGAAGCCAGCCGTCTTCCGCTACGGGGTCGGCTTCGCCAACGCGATCATGCGCACCTGGCTGCGCTGACTCGTTCCTTACCGCGCTGGCTGTCGGGGCAGGTGGTCGGGAGGGCGTCGGCAGGCCCTTCCCTGCTCGCCGCTTCGCGGACTCGCGATGAACGGCCTGTCGACGTCCTCCGCCACGGTCGACGTCCTAGTCCACGGTCGACGTCTCCGCTCCGGTCAACGCCGCGCCCGGACTCGACCTTCGGCGAAGTGCCCCCAGTTGTGGTTCCCTGAGAACCACAACTGGGGG
>JBEBTS010000127.1:0-6630 GCA_040393665.1 Conexibacter woesei | reverse complement strand
AGCTCAAGGCCGTCCGGGTCCGCGACCCCGGGGAGTTCACCGGCGGCATCTGGGAATACCTGTACCCGCCCCGTCCGTCCACCTTCCCCCCGCCCAAGTGATCCTGATTAGTCGATGAAGCTCCTCCCCACTAAAAAGTCAAAGCAGGAAGCGCCGGAAACCGAGGCTGCTGAGCCCAAGCCCAGCCGCGGCGAGCGCATGGGTCAGGCCAAGGACCTCGCCGTCCACCACGGCACCCAGGGCTCGATTGATGTCGCCGGCTGGGTCGATTCGCGGACCAACGCGACCGGCATCTTCACCGCGATGATGTCGCGGCACGTGCCCAAGGGAACCAACTGGTTCTACACCCTGGGCTCGGCCACGATGTTCATCTTCGCGATGCAGGCCATCACCGGCGTGTTCCTCTCGATGTACTACACCCCGTCCGCCACCCAGGCGTACGCCTCGATCACCCACCTGACCAACGAGGTCTTCATGGGCGAGTTCGTGCGCGGCCTCCACAAGTGGGGCGCCTCGCTGATGATCATCCTGATCTTCCTGCACATGGCGCGGACCTTCTTCTTCGGCGCCTACAAGTACCCGCGTGAGCTCAACTGGGTGATCGGCGTCGTGCTGCTGATCCTGACCACGGTCATGGGCCTCACCGGCTACCTGCTGCCGTTCGACCAGCGTTCCTTCTGGGCGACGATCGTGGCCAACAACATCACCGCCTCCGGGCCGGTCGTCGGTCCGTACCTGGCTGACTTCCTCCGGGCCGGGCCCGACTTCAGCGCGACCACGCTCTCACGGTTCTATGCGCTGCACATGATGGTCGTGCCGGGGCTGATCGCCGCGTTGATCGGCGCCCACCTGTTCCTGGTCGTCAAGCTCGGCACCACCGCCCCGCCGTGGGTCCGCGCCGGCCGCCCCAAGGGCGCCCGCCCGGTCGAGCTGGTCGACGCCGGCATGCCCACCGATGATCTGGCCGAAGTGCCCGTGAACGGCGTGGCGGAAGCGACCGCGGCCGAGCCCGCGGAAGCCGAAGCAGCCGAGACCGATGCCACCGACGCACCCGCGGACGAGACCGCGGCCGCCGACTCCCCCGTGGAGGGCGATGCCGACGGCGACGGTGCTGACGGAGAGGAGGTGTCCTCGTGAACGCACGCGAGAAGGAGGAGTACCTCCGCGAGTACGAGATCCTGAAGAAGAAGGGCAAGTCGTTCTTCCCCTACGCGATCATGAAGGACTCGGTGATGATGCTCGTCGTCGCCGCCGTCCTGATCGTGATGTCGATCGTGATGGGCGCCGAGCAGGGGCCCAAGGCCGATCCGACCACCACCACCTACGTGCCCCGGCCGGAGTGGTACTTCTTCTACCTCTTCGAGCTGCTGCGGGTCATCAAGCCGCCGGCGCTGGTCCCGATCGCCACGATCGGCATCCCGACCATCTGCATGGTGCTGCTCCTGCTGCTCCCGTTCTACGACCGGGGCCCGGAGCGGATCCCGTGGAAGCGGCCGATCGCGTCGATCACGGGCATCCTGGTGATCATCGCCATGGCCTACCTCACCTACATGGGTGCGGTGGCCGGCTCGCCGACCGAGATCGAGCTGGAGACCGCGCCTCGCTACGAGCAGGGCAAGCAGATCGTGGCCCAGTCGGGCTGCCTCGCCTGCCACTCGATCGGCGAGAACGGCGCTCACGGCGGGCTCGGCCCGGACCTCACCCACATCGGGTCGATGGTTCCGCGTGAGGCGATCAAGCGCTCGGTCGCGGTCGGACCCGGGATCATGCCCCCGTTCGAGGGCCTCGGCGAGAAGAACCTGAACCAGGTCGCCGATTACCTGGCTTCGCTCGACTAGGAGACCATGAGCGAAGCACCTCCCCGCCGAGGTGACCAGGAGTTCGCCGGCCAGGTGAACTCCATGTTCGACCGGATCAGCGGCGTCTACGACCGGATGAACCGCGTGATGACCGCCGGGCTGGACCAGGCCTGGCGGGAGCGGGCCGCCGAGCGGGCCCGGCTGGAGCCGGGCATGAAGGCGCTCGACCTGTGCTGCGGCACCGGGGACCTCGCCCTGGCGCTGGCCGAACGGGTCGGGCCGGGGGGCGCCGTCACCGGCGCCGACTTCTCCCGCCCGATGTTGGACCTGGCCCGCGAGAAGGCGGTCGACCGGGGCGTCTCCCAGGTCGGGTTCGAGTGGGCCGACGCGCTCGAGCTGCCGTTCGAGGACGACTCCTTCGACGCGGTGACCATCGCCTTCGGCGCCCGGAACCTGGCCGACCTCGATCGCGGCCTGGCCGAGATGCGCCGGGTGCTCGTGCCCGGTGGCCGGCTGGTGATCCTGGAGATCACCCAGCCCCACCGGCAGCCGCTGGCGACCTTCTTCCGGGTCTGGTTCGACCGGATCGTCCCGATGCTGGGCAAGCTCGCCGGCGACTCCTCCGCCTACACCTACCTCCCCGAATCCGTCCGTAGCTTCCCGGACGCTCCGGAACTCGCAGCACGGCTGGATCGGGCCGGCCTCCACCACGTACGGTGGACCCTGATGGCGGGCGGGATCATCGCCATCCATTCCGGGGTCAAATGAGCCCGGAGCGGTCCCGGCCCGAGCCGGTGACGGCCGTGATCGATACGGCGGGCCAGTGGCTGCCCGCCCGCATGTCGGACGTCGAGGTGGGGCTGCGGGAGGCCGCGGGGCTGCCCGGCGGCCTGGCCGGGGACGCCCTGGCGACGCTGGAGGCGGGCGGCAAGCGGATGCGGCCCATGCTGGTGCTGCTCTGCGCGGGAGCGGAGGCGGGGCCGGTCGCGGTCCGTTCCGGGATCGCGGTGGAGCTGGTCCACATGGCCAGCCTGATCCACGACGACGTGCTCGACCGGGCCCCGCTCCGGCGCGGCCTGCCGACGGTGTACGCCAAGTCGGGTCGCGACCGCGCCACCATGCTCGGCGACCGGCTGCTCGCCACGGCCTTCGACGTGCTCGTGGCCGGCGGCGACGCCGCCGCGGTCCGGGAGCTCAGCACCACCGCGGTCGACCTGGCGCGGGGCGAGCTGATGCAGCGCCGCGGCGCCTGGGACCTCGCCCTGGAGGAAGAGGACTACTTCCGGCGCTGCGGGCTCAAGACCGGTCGGCTGTTCGAGGCCGCGTGCGTGATGGGCCGCGGCTCGGTCAGCCCGGGTGAGGGTCATCTGATCGGCGAGTTCGGCCATCGGATCGGGGTCGCCTTCCAGCTGCTCGACGACGTGCTCGACATCTCCGGCCCGCCCGAGCGGACCGGTAAGGCGAGGGGCACCGACCTGCTCGACGGGACGGTCACCCTGCCGCTGATCGACGCGATCCGGATCGACCCGGCCCTCCGGGGCATCGACCTGCGCGGCCTCGACGAGGATCTGGCCGCCGCCGTGTGCGATCGGATCGAGGCGACCGGCGCGCTCGACCGGGTTCGGGAACGGGCGATCGGGCTGATCGACCAGGCTAAGTCCGAGCTCGACCGGGCCGGGATCGACCCGGATCAGCGGCGCCTGCTCGAGCTGATCGCCGACGGCGTGGTCTCGCGCTACAGCTGACCCCGCTCCGGTCGGCCGGGGCCTCTGGCCCTCCGCCGCACCGCTGGAATACACTCCGCGGCCATGGTTCTGAGCGACCGCAGCATCCGGGAGCAGATCGAAGCGGGCAAGATCGAGATCGACCCGTTCGACGAGACGATGATCCAGCCGTCGAGCATCGACCTCCGGGTCGATTCGCGCTACCGGGTCTTCAACAACAGCCGCTACCCGTACATCGACGTGCGGCAGCCGATGGAGGACCTGACCGAGCTGGTCGACACCGGGCCGGACGAGCCGTTCATCCTGCATCCGGGCGAGTTCGTCCTCGGCCAGACCCTGGAGCGGGTCACCCTCCCCAACGATCTGGTCGCCCGGTTGGAGGGCAAGAGCTCCCTCGGCCGCCTCGGCCTGCTGATCCACTCCACCGCCGGCTTCGTCGACGCCGGGTTCTCCGGCAACCTGACGCTGGAGCTGTCCAACGTCGCCAACCTGCCGATCACGATCTATCACGGCATGCCGATCGGGCAGCTCTCCTTCATGCGGATGGATCATCCGGTGGAGGCCGCCTACGGCAGCACCGCCAAGGGCTCGAAGTACCAGGGGCAGGCCGAGCCGACCGCGTCGCGCTACTACCTCAACTTCGACCGGTAGAAGAGGCCTGCGCCGCTCACCCGGTACGCTTCAGGTGTGATGCCAAACATCGGCATAGGCGAGATCGCGATCGTGCTCGTGATCGCCCTGCTCGTCTTCGGGCCGAAGCGGCTACCTGAGCTCGGCCGCTCGCTCGGTCGCGGGCTGAACGAGTTTCGCGACGGGCTCCAGAACATCGGCGACGACGATGACGAAGAGCTCGACGACGACGAGGAGGAGATCCTCGAGGAGCCGATGGCGATCGAGCCGCCCGAGGATCTCAGCGACCTGCCCGGCGAGGAGCCGGAGGTCACCGAGGTCAGTCCCCGAGCCGGCGCCGGCGAAGGCGACCAGGTCGAGCCGGTCGACGGCGAGGTAGTGCCCGAGCGGCAAGACTGAGGAACCGGCCTTGGCGAAGATGAAGCCGGTGCGTCATGACGACCAGCTGAGCCTGGTCGACCATCTCGACGAACTCCGCACCCGTCTGCTGTGGTGCCTGGCAGCGCTCGTCCTCACCTTCGCCGTCTGCTTCTGGCAGAGCGACTTCCTGCTCGATCTCGCCGCCGACCCCCTCCCGCCCGCCGACCGGGCCCTGATCGTGCTCGCCCCGACCGAGGCGTTCATGACCACGATCACCGTCTGCGTCTACGCGGCAATCATCGTCGCCGCCCCGTTCATCAGCTACCAGCTGTTCGCCTACATCCTGCCCGCCTTCTCGCCGCGGGAGCGCAAGGCGATCATGCCGCTGCTGATCGCGATCCCCGGCCTCTTCCTGGCCGGCGTGATCTTCGCGTACCTGGTGGTCCTGCCGGCGGCGATCAGCTTCCTGCTCAGCTTCAACGACGCCCAGTTCGACACCCAGCTCCGGGCCCGGGAGTACTACTCGTTCTTCTCGATGACGCTGCTCGCGGGCGGCGTCGTCTTCCAACTCCCGATCGTGATCCTGGCGCTGGTCAGGCTGCGGATCGTGACCGTCAAGCAGCTCCGCAGCAACCGCCGATACGCCTGGCTGGTGATCGCCGTGCTCGCCGCCGCGCTGCCCGGAGTGGACCCGATCTCGATGCTCATCGAGATGGTCCCGCTACTCATCCTCTACGAGTTGAGTATCGTGCTCGCTCGGGGAATCGGGCAGCCGAAGGCGTCCGCATCCGAGGAAATCTCAATCCAGGAGCATTAGACCGGTGAGCGACGAGCCTGAAAACAAAATGCTGTTCGACCTCCGTGGTCGCCGCAAGCGTGTCATCCAGGTCATCTACGTCATCCTCGCGGTCCTGATGGCGGCCAGCCTCCTGGTGATCGGCATGCCGGGCGGGCTCAACCCGTTCTCCTCGGGCGGTGGCGTCGTCTCGCAGGACGCGGCCGACCTCTCGCTCCAGCGCGCGGACGACCTCCAGCAGAAGATCGAGTCGCAGCCGAACAACAAGCAGGCGCAGGCCGAGCTCGTGCGGGCCCGCATCGCGGCCGGCAACGCCCTGGTCGAGGTCGACGGCGACACCGGCCAGCAGACGGTCGGCGACAAGGCCACCGCGCAGTACGATCTGGCGGCCGATGCCTGGAACGACTACCTGGACACCACCGGCAACCAGCCGGACCCGTCCGTGGCCCAGCTGATGGCCAACACCCTGTTCTCGCTTTCGCAGGGATCGTCGGTCGCGCAGTTCCAGAGCAACATCAAGGCGGCGACCAAGGCCCAGCAGTTCTTCACCGACAACGCGGTCAAGGAAGCCAAGGGCGGCGGCCAGAACCCGGTCGGTCCGTTGACCACGCTCGCGACGTACCAGTTCTACGCGCAGGACTTCGAGGCGGCGGACGCGACCAGCAAGAAGGCGCTGGCCGCGACCACGAACGAGACCGAGAAGAAGCAGGTCAAGACGCAGCTCGACACCGTGCGCAAGGACGCGAAGCGGATCGGCAAGGTTCTCACCCAGGCCAAGAAGCAGGCCAAGAAGGACGGCGGCAAGTCGCTCGAAGACCCGCTGGGCAGCCTCGGCTCCGGCAGTTCGCTGGGCGGGACCACCGCACCCTGAAACATCTATACTTTCCCGGTCGGTCATCACGGTGACCGCCACACCCCGGGCCGTTAGCTCAGTTGGTAGAGCAGGAGACTCTTAATCTCAAGGTCGAAGGTTCGAATCCTTCACGGCCCACTCATCTGCGGGAGGCGATCCAACCTCCCGCCCCTCGAATCCTCCGCCCGGCCTGAGTCCGGGCCGCAACTTTCCCGAGTACCGCCGGTTTGCGGATCAACAAGGGTTCCGCTATATTGGCGCCGAGTCCGTGTGATGGCTGTCACAGCCGTCGTGCAACATCCAAGTCAGGGAAACAGGCCGCAAAGGCCACAACTCTTTAGGGAGAAATCACATGAGGGAGAAAACCGGCCTCACCGGTCGCGTACCCAGCCAGCTCAAGGCAGCCATCCTCGCGCTGCTCGCAATCTTCGCCGTCTCGGCCGTCGGCGCCTCCAGCGCGTCCGCCGC
>JBEBTS010000126.1:0-6638 GCA_040393665.1 Conexibacter woesei | reverse complement strand
ACACTCTTTCCCTACACGACGCTCTTCCGATCTCTGATCCTCCTCACCCCGGTATTCACCCACCAGCTGGAGGCGCAGCGCGACTCGGCGCTCGATGCAGGCACCTCGATCCTGCTCGAGTCGAGCATCGACCCGACCGACAAGCTGGACCTCGGAGCCCGCCTCGCCGAGACGGTCGAGGGCGAGACGGACCGGGTCCCCGACGTCCGGCCGGCCTTCGAGCCGTTGCCGACCGACCCGGTCGAGCGGGACGCGTACGAGTCGGTGCTCGCCGGGCTGGAGGATCAGCTCGACCGCGCCGCGACCCACGCCTTCTCGCTTTCGTTCCTGATCTCGGCCCTGTTCGGGCTGCTGGCGCTGATCCCGATCGGCATGACCCGGAGGCTCGACCTGTGACCGACCCGCGTCCGGACGAGCACCCGACCGAGCGCCTCCCGGCGGACGGCGACGAGCCGACCGAGCCGCTGGCCCGGGGCGACGATCCGACGGAGCCGCTGGCCCGCGGCGGGGAGGAGCCGACCGAGGTGAAGCCGCCCCGACGCGAGCCGCCGACCGAGCCCCTGCCCGGCGAGCCGCCCGTGGCCGCGGACAGCTCCGGGGACGGCGGCCGGAGGCTCGGCATCCGGGTGCTGGTCGGCTCGATCCTCGCGGCGATCGTGCTCTGCGGCGCCTACGTGGCGCTGGGCGGCCTCGACTACAAGCCGGCCGGCGCCGCCGACCCCTGCGATCCGCGGCCGTGGGGCGACCCCCAGGGCCTGGAGGAGACCGCCGAGCGGTTCACCCTCTCGGCGATCGACGGGGCCGCCTGCGAGCTCGGGGTGTCCCGGGAGGAGCTGACCCGGGCGCTGGCCAGCGAGGACTCGCGCCGGCAGTTCGCCGAGGCGAACGACCTGGGCGACTCCCAGATCGAGGACGCCCTCCGCTCCGGGCTGCTGCGCGCGGTCGACGACGCCGAGAACGGGGGTGCGATCCAACCGTTGGTCGCGACCGGTCTCCGGTTCACGATCAAGACCCTGCCGATGAGCACGATGATCGACCTGATCGAGAACGCCTCGGACATATTCAGCGGCGGAACCCTGGACGATCTCGGCGGCATCGTCGGCGGCGCCTTGGACCTGCTCGACCCGGGCGGCTCGGACTCCGGCTCCGGCGACGGCCAGGGCGACGGCGGGGGCGGCTCCGGGCTGCCCCAGGCCGGGGACGTTCCCGGCCGGGTCGGCGGCGCGCTGACCGACCGCCTCAAGGAACGACTGCCGGAGGACGTCCAGAAGCAGCTCCCCGATGATCTCGGCAAGCAGGTCGAGCGGGGCCTGAACGACCTGATCAACCCCTGAGCGCGAAGCGAGCGCGGGCTCGTCTCCCGGCGATTGGCCGCGCGAAAGCGAACCGGCGTCGGGCGAACTGGCCGTGGGGGCCGGTCGCTAAGGTGAACCGGTGACCGAGTTCAGGCTCAATCCCGCCTTCACCCCGCTGGCCGACCAGCCGGCGGCCATCCGCTCGCTCACGGAGGGCCTCGACGGGGGCGAGAAGATCCAGACCCTGCTCGGCGCCACCGGCACCGGCAAGACCTTCACCATGGCGGGGGTGATCGCCGAGGCCCAGCGCCCGGCCCTGGTCATGGCCCACAACAAGACGCTCGCCGCCCAGCTCTGCAACGAGTTCCGCGAGTTCTTCCCCGACAACGTGGTCGAGTACTTCGTCTCCTACTACGACTACTACCAGCCGGAGGCCTACGTCCCGGCCCAGGACCTCTACATCGAGAAGGACTCCTCGATCAACGACGAGATCGACCGGCTCCGCCACGCCGCGACCGCTTCGCTGCTGGCCCGGCGCGACGTGATCATCGTCGCCTCCGTCTCCTGCATCTACGGCATCGGCTCGCCCGCCCTGTACTCCCAGCAGATGCAGCTGTTCAAGGTGGGGGAGTGGATCGACCGCGACAAGGTGCTGCGCAAGCTGGTCCGGCTCCAGTACGAGCGCAATGACGTCACCCTCAGCCGCGGCTCCTTCCGGGTGCGCGGCGAGGTGATCGAGATCATGCCGTCCTACGCGGAGACCGCCTTCCGGATCTCGCTGTTCGGCGACGAGATCGAGGCGATCCACCACTTCGACCCGCTGACCGGCGAGATTCTCGACGTGGTCCAACACGTCTCGATCTGGCCGGCAACCCACTACGTGACCGAGGAGGACTCGATCGAGCGGGCCCTCACCGCGATCAAGGACGAGCTGGATCAGCGGCTGGACGAGCTGGAGAAGGAAGGCAAGGAGCTGGAGGCCCACCGGCTTCGTCAGCGAACGCTCTACGACCTGGAGATGATCCGCGAGACGGGCTTCACCTCCGGCATCGAGAACTACTCCCGGCCGTTCGAGGGTCGGCCCGCGGGAAGCCCGCCGCACACGCTGATCGACTACTTCCCCGAGGACTTCATCTGCTTCGTCGACGAGTCCCACCAGACGATCCCGCAGATCGGCGGCATGTACCTCGGCGACCGGTCGCGCAAGCAGACCCTGGTCGACTTCGGCTTCCGCCTGCCGTCGGCGATCGACAACCGCCCGCTCAAGTTCGACGAGTTCATGGAGCGGATGAACCAGTTGGTCCTGGTATCGGCGACGCCGGGGGAGTTCGAGCGGACCGAGTCGACCCGGATCGTCGAGCAGATCGTGCGCCCGACCGGCATCGTCGACCCCGAGATCGACATCCGGCCGACCGTCAACCAGATCGACGACCTGATGAACGAGGTCCGGGCCACCACCGAGGCCGGGGAGCGGACGCTGGTCACCACCCTGACCAAGAAGATGGCCGAGGACCTGACCAACTACCTGCTCGAGCACGGGATCAAGGTCCGGTACCTGCACTCCGACATCGACACCCTGGAGCGGGTCCAGATCATCCGCGAGCTGCGGCTGGGCGAGTACGACGTGCTGGTCGGGGTCAACCTGTTGCGCGAGGGTCTGGACATGCCGGAGGTGTCGCTGGTCGCGATCCTCGACGCGGACAAGGAGGGCTTCCTCCGCGGCGAGACCAGCCTGATCCAGACGATCGGGCGCGCCGCCCGCAACGTCTCCGGGCGGGTCCTGATGTACGCCGACCGGGAGACCGCGGCGATGAAGGCGGCGCTCTCCGAGACCGACCGCCGCCGGGCGATCCAGATCGCCTACAACGAGGAGCACGGGATCACCCCGACCACGATCGTCAAGGGGGTGGCCGAGGCCGGCAACCTGCTGACGATCGAGGATCGCGCCCCGGCCCGCAAGCGACGCCGGTCCGACGACGAGTTCACCGGGCCGGAGGAGCTGGAGCGCCAGATCCGCGGGATGGAGGACGAGATGAACGCCGCCGCCGAGGACCTCCGCTTCGAGCAGGCCGCCCGTCTCCGCGACGAGATCCGCGAGCTGAGGCGCGACCTGGAGGGAATGCAGGCCGGAGCCTGATGCTTCCGGGACTGCTCCCCGAGGCCAGGATGGGGGCTCGGCGCTGATCGGCCGAGAGTGGCCACAGGCTAGGCTGAAGGCATGAGGCGCGAGGAACTGGTTCGCAGCGATTTTCCATCCGGCACCGAAGGCTTCGACCGGGAGTCGGTCGGCGCCCATCTGGCCGCGGTCGCGGCCCATGTGGCGGCGCTCGAGGCGCGGATAGCCGCGCTCGAGGTGGAGCGGGACACGCTCCGCCGCCAGCTCGCCGAGTCCAGCCCCGTCCGGGACGGGCAGGCCGGCGCGGACCGCAGCTTCACGCAGACCCATCCGCCCGAGGTGCCGCCGGCCCCGGTCCACGTCTTCCCGGCGGAGGACGAGGTCGCGGCCCGGCTGGCCGTGTCGAAGCTCGCCCTGGAAGGGGCGGACCGGGAGACGATCCGTACCCGGCTCGAATCCGAGTACGAGCTCGAGGACACCGACGCCCTTCTCGACGACGTGCTCGAACGCCTCTCCTGAAGCAACCCGCTCGCATCAGGCCCGACTGTTGGTCAACGGGCCCGATGCGATCCGCGAGTCAGAGCAGGGAAGTGGTCTTCGCGGTATCGACCAGAAACTCGCTGCGGACGATCTTGCCGTGATCGAACTTGATCAGGTGGGCGTACGGCGTCGTCACGGTGCCCTTCTCGTTGGCGAGAGTCTCGGTTCCGCGGACGGTGACCCACTCGCCGCCGTCGATGAACTCCTCCGGAACCACGCTGAAGGTCGGCCAGGTGCTGACCAGGTGCTCGAATGCGGCTATGACCTCACTGGAACCGTGGATCTCGCCGCCGTCCGGCATCTCATCCGATGAGATCCAGACGACGTCATCACTGAACTTCGATTCGAGCTCGGTCATGTTGCCGCTCCCAAAGGCCCCGTAGGCCTCTTTTGCGGCCTGTACGTTGTTCATGAGTGCCCTTCGGTGGCATCGCTTCATGCCACGTTCGCTTGCCCTCCAACGGGCTCACTACCCGCTTTCGGGTGACTCAACCATCACCTCGCGGTCGGTCCGGATCCGGGTTCTGAACTCGCGGTCGTGGCTGATCAGCACCAAAGCTCCAGGCCAGGACGCCAGGGCTGACTCAAGGACCTCCAGGGCCTCGATGTCGAGGTGATTCGATGGCTCGTCGAGAATCAGGCAGGCTGCTTTCCGGACCGCGAGAAGGGCCAGCTCGACCCGGGTCGCCTCACCGGGAGAAAGCTGGTCGGGAGACAGCTCGACCCGGTCGGCCGGAATCCGCATCGCGGCGAGAGCCGTGCGGGCGGCGGTCTTCGAAAGTCCGGAGGCCTGCTGGAACCGGGCGGCCACCGAGACGCCACCGCCGGTGCCGGCGGGGTCGCCGACCCACCCGCCGGTCCCGGCACCGAGCGGATCGCGGCTCTGGGCCAGCTCCAGGATCCGGACGCCACGCGGCGTCTTGACCTCGCCCGAGTCCGGTGCCAGCCGTCCGGACATGAGGCCGACCACGGTCGACTTGCCGGCTCCGTTGGGGCCGGACAGCAGGATTCGCTCCCCCGGAGCGACCGTGAGGTCGACCGGGCCGAGCCGCCACTCGCCCCGGCGCACGGTGACCGCGGTGAGGTCGACGACCGCAGGGCTGTGCACTTCCTGGGCGGCGTCGAGGAGCAGACGGGACAGGTCCTCCCGCCACGGCTTCTCCGGGATCTCGACCAGCTCGATGCGCCGGTCGAGACCGCTGGCCGCGGTGTTCTTCTGGGCGGATTCGATCGCCATGTGCCGGACGAACTTGTCGGTCTCGCCGGAACGTTCTGCCCGGCGCTGGCCGACGCGAGCCTGCTCGCCAAGGCCCTGTCGCAGCTTCAGCAGGCGGTTTCGTTCGGCCACCGCCTCGTCGTACCTCCGCTGGGCCAGCATCCGTCGTGACTCTCGTTCCCGCAGGTAGGCCGCCCAGCCCCCGCCAAAGGATTCTGCCCGGCACCGGTCCAGCTCGATCACCCGGGTGGCGGTCGCTTCGAGCAGGGACCGGTCGTGACTGGCGAGGATCACGCCGGCGCCGGCGTCGTTGATCAAGGTCCGGAGGAGTTCCTGGCCCGAGGCGTCGAGGTGGTTGCTGGGCTCGTCGAGCAACACCACCTCGGTCCGGGTGAGCCCGAGCGCGGCGAGGTGGGTGCGTGCGGCCTCGCCGCCGGAGAGCGTCGCGTAGTCGCGGCCGGCCCATTCCCGGTCGAGCCCGACCTGTTCCAGGGCCGGTCCGAGCCGGGCGTGGAAGTCCGCGCCTCCGAGCTCCGCCCACCGTTCCACCGCGGCCGAGTGGGAGTCGATGACGGCGAGATCACCATCGGCGAGGCGGGTCGACAGGGCATCCATCTGCCTTTCGGCCGGACCGACCCCGACCAGATCCGCGATCACGTCGCTGACGGGTCGCGACGGAGCCGGCCCACCGGCCTGGGGCAGGTAGAGCTGCCCCGCGGCCTGCCGGTGGATCGTCCCGGCCGTGGGGGCGAGGTCGCCTCCCAGGACTCGCAGCAGCGAGGTCTTGCCGGAGCCGTTGGTTCCGACCAGGGCGACCCGTTCCCGTTCGTGGAGGGTCAGTTCGATCTCTTCGAGGACCGTCCGGTCCCGGTATTCGAGGGTCACCGCGTCGGCGGTGAGCAGAGGGTGTGGCATGAGGTCTCCTTGCCCGTCCCTTGGGGACGGAGTTCGTGTCGGCGAAGGACACAGGCGCGCACCGGCGAGGGCCGGTCTTCAGGGGCGCTGTGTTCAGGAGATCCGCATGAGATGTCCGCCGAGCGGACCCGTCAAGGGTAGCAGCGTCGCCCGGAAGCGACCTCCTCACCGAACGTCTGTTCGTATGACGGGCCGCTTCACTAGAATCCTCCGGAGTGAGCAGGTCAGAGCGAATCGTCATCACCGGTGCCCGCGAGCACAACCTGAAGGGCATCGACCTCGATCTGCCCCGCGACGCGATGATCGTCGTGACCGGGCTGTCCGGCTCGGGCAAGTCCAGCCTCGCCTTCGACACGATCTACGCCGAGGGCCAACGTCGCTACGTCGAGTCGCTCTCCGCCTACGCGCGCCAGTTCCTCGGCCTGATGGAGAAGCCGGACGTGGACTCGATCGAGGGCCTTTCCCCGGCGATCTCGATCGACCAGAAGACGACCTCCCGCAACCCGCGCTCCACGGTCGGCACGGTCACCGAGATCTACGACTACCTGCGCCTGCT
>JBEBTS010000125.1:0-6641 GCA_040393665.1 Conexibacter woesei | reverse complement strand
GCCGAGACCCCCGCTCCCGGCAGCAGCTCCGGCGCCTTCGACACCGATCAGCTGGCGTCGATCGGCCGCACCATCGGCTACAACGACAGCCAGAACGGCGGGCGCGGCTGCGGGGCGAACCCCTGCGGCGAGGGCTCGGCCGCCGACCGCAACGTCGAGCTGCTGGTCAAGGACCCGCGCAAGGCGCAGCCGATCATCACCTCGATCAAGGTCAGCCCGAAGAAGCGCAAGCTCAAGGCCGGCAAGAAGATCAAGCTGACGGTCGCCGTCTCCAACTTCTCCACGGCCACCGCCGCGGCGAAGAAGGTGCGGATCGCGCTGCGGTCGTCGAACCGCCGGGTCAAGGTCAAGAAGGTCGCCGTGATCGGCTCGATCCAGCCGGGCAAGACCGGCAAGGTCAAGGTCGTCGTCCGCGCCACCCGCAAGGCGAAGGGCAAGGCGAGGATCACCGCCAAGACCGCCGGCAAGAAGGCGGTCGCCAACCTGACCATCAAGAAGCTCAAGCCGAAGAAGAAGAAGCGGCGCAACAAGCGCCGCTGACCGACCAACCATCCGGGATGCACCGCCGGCGGTGCATCCCGAGTGGTGAGAGTGTCCGGCCGTGGTCGCCGGGAGAGCCAGGGGCTCAGGGTGAGAGGCCGGCGATCAGCCGGCCTCTCCTCGTCAGGCCGATCAGGGCCTGGGCGGTGACCCAGGCCGGCGAGACCGGCCTGCCGGGCGCGTAGTCCAGCCGGCCGTCCCGGCGCTGGACCACGGCCAGGTAGTGGAACGGGGTGATCCCGTCCTCGGTCCGCAACCGAGCCGGGTTGATCCGGCCGGCCCGCAGCCCGGCCATGGCGAGGCCGGTGCTCTGGGCGTTCGAGGCTCCGCCCGGCATCGACGGGAACCCGCCGTCGTGATTCTGGAGCGAACGCAGGAAGCCCCCCGACCGACGGGCCGACGCGTCGCGGCCCTCCGACGCGAGGGCCCAGGAGGCCAGCCCGGTCGTGTCGACGTCGGGCGGCGATCCCGGGCCGTGGCCGAAGCCACCCCGCTCGCCCTGAGCGCCCTCCAGCCACTCGGCGGCCCGACCGGCGGCGGCGCTCCGCGGCAGGGCCAGGATCGCCATCGCGGTGAGGTTGACGCTGCCGTCGAAGGACCCGTCCGCCGACTGCCGCCGCTCCAGCTCCCCGATCATTCCGGTGCGGCGTCGGATCCGACCCTCTCCCCGCAGCCGCGCGGGACCGCGCCGGAGAACCTGCAGCGCCGCCAGGTTCCGGGCGAGCTCCCCGGTCGGCAGCGCGCCGGGTCGCCGGGCCACCAGGGCGCGCACCGCGCGGTCGGCCCCCGGGTCGCGCCGCTGCCCCAGGGCCAGGGTCGACCAGGCGGAGTACAGGCCGGAGCCGCGGACCTCGGCTCGCCCGGCGGACCGGCGCAGGTACCGGGCCGCCGATCGGGCGAGTCCGGTTCGGGACAGGCGTCGGCCCCGGACCGAGAAGTCGATCCGGTTCACCCCGCGGCGCCACTTCACGGACGGTGTCCCGACCGCCCGGCCGAGCAGCCGATACCGCCCCGGCGCCAGCGCGCGCAGACGGTAGGACCACTGCCCCGAGGAAGACGGCGCCCTGAACCAGATCGGCCGGGCGCCGCATCGGCGGTCGACCAGGGCCCGGCGCCCGCCGGACCACGCCCGGCATCTGCCGCCATGCCTCGCCCGGAGCGCCAGCCGCACCCCGGACCCGGCGTTGAGACGGCCCCGGAGGATCCGCGGCGACGCTCCCCGGAGGAAGGCCTGTCCTTCATCGAGCTTGAGGATCCGCAGCGGCGGTCCCTGGGGGTCCGGGTCCGCCTCGCAGCCGGACACCCCGACGCAGACCTCGACCGCGTTGGACCGGATCCCGTCCGGATGGCTCGCCTTGAAGCGATACGTCCCCGCCTCCTCGATCGTCAGGGACGCCACGCCGCGGCTGTCGCTCATGGCTGACGGCCCTCCGCCCGCTCCTCCTCCGGCCGAGCCCGAGCCGCCGGTCACGGTGGCGCCCGCCACGGGGGCCTCGGCATCTCGTTCGTCGACCACGAAGAGGCTGAATGCCTCCCCCGGCTCGGTCCGGCCAGGGCCCTCCAGCCGGAGGGTCTTCGAGCTGAAGACGACGTCCCGGGCCAGCAGGACCCGGTCGTTCGGGCGGACTCGGGCCGAGCAGCCGCCGACCGGGGTCGGCTCGCCGTTCAGCAGGATCGACCAGGGACCCGAAGGCGTCGCCTGCTCCCCGGCGACCGAGTCGATGAAGAAGTCGCCGGAGCTGCCGCTCCAGATCCCACGCCAAGGGAGGCCGGCGACGCGGAGGGCGTCGTCCAGCGCCCCGGTCAGCGTCGGGCCGGGAGGCTCGCCGATCGGCCCGCTGCAGACGTGGGAGCCGGTGCCGTCGGCGCCGTCGACCCGGTGGACCGAGGTCTCGACGGTGCCCTCGTAGAGGGTCGCCTCCGCCCCCTCGACGCGCACGTCGACCGTGATCGGGGCGGCCGTCGCTGCCACCGCCCCGATCGTCGCCCACAGGAGGAGGGCGGCGAGGGCCGCGACGGCTCCGGGAAGCCGCCGCGCCACGCTCATGGCCTAGAGGCCGCGCACCCGGTTGCGGGCGCGCGCGTACCGGATGACCCCGTCGGGGGACCGGGTCCCGACGACGACGCGGACGGCCACCCGCCGGTTCCGCGTCGAGCGGCCCATCCGACGCTTCAGCTTGGCCGCGCGGACCTTGATCGTGCGGGCCTTGCCGGCCGGGATCTCGATGCCGGTGGCGGCGAAGCTCCGGAACTTGCGGCCCGGCTTACGGGCCGAGAAGGTCGCGGTCACCGCGCATCCGGTCGGCTTCGCGGCCTTCGGGCAGCTCACCCGGGCGAGGATCCGGCCGCCTCGCAGCTTCGGTCGACCGACGACCTTGGCCCGCGCGTAGAACCGCTGGACGGGATCCAGCTTTCCGTCGGTGTCGGGGCCGGGGCGCTCGTCCGGACCGGGACGCTCGCCCGGATCGGTCGCAGCCTCGCCGTCGATCTGGCTGACCGGCTCGATCGCCGGCGGGTTCGCCCGGCCCTGGCCGCGGTAGCGGAGGACGACCATGTCGCCCAGCCCGAGCGGCTGATCGGCGGCTTCGCTCTCGCCCTCGCCGTTCACCTCGACCGTCCACTCGCCCGCGGCGCCGTTGAGGGCGGTGACCTCCGCACCGTCCTCGCCGCGATCGACCTCGGCTCCCGCGACGCAGCCGCCCGGCTCCGACGTGGTCTCCGCGGCGGCCAGCACCGCGGCCAGGTCCGCGCCCTCGGGCACCTCGACCCGGCACATCCGGCTGCGATCCTCGACCGGCAGCTCGGCACCGTGGTCGACGATCAGGGTGAGCGGCACCACGGTGCCCGCGCTCACGTCCGGGGCGGCCTTGACCCGGGGCTGCAGGGAGGAGCTGCGGGCCGGGGCCTCACCGCTCCAGTCGTTGCCGCCCAGCGGCGAGACCGCCTGGTAGGACGCCATCAGGTTGGCCGAGCCGACCTGATTCGAAGGCATGTAACGGAAGGAGCCGTCGTCGTTCTGCATGGTGAGCAGGAAGTCGAACGGGGTCTTGCCGCCGGGGGTGGTCCACTCGGCGGACTGGGGGTCGATGCCGCACCGGTTGAAGGCGCTGGTCACCCAGGCGGTCGTGTTCGTGTTGGTGCCGGAGGCGCTGGGCCCCGTGCTGAAACCGCCCGAGTCGCCCACCTGACGGTGCTTGATCAGCGCGAGCCCGCGCTGGATCGCCTGGTCCGTGGCCGGATCGGCCCCGGCGGCGCAGAGGGCGCCGATCGCGGCGCCGGTCATGTCGGTGTCGGCGCTGATCTGGCCGGGCAGCGGCTTGTCGCCGGTCGAGGAGCGCCAGTGCCAGCCGCCGTCGGGGAGCTGCTCCGCCCGGATCTTCTCGGCCAGGGTCGTCAGCAGCTCGACCGGCGCTCCGGCGTGATCGAGCGCGAGGATGCCGAAGATGTCGTCGTTGAGCAGGTCGCGGTAGCCGATCTGGTCGCCACTCCACCAGAAGGCGAGCCGGGAGACGTAGTCACGACCGGCCGAGATGCGCGAAGGCTGGAGCCCGCCCGCGACGGCGCTGAGCACGGTGCGGGCCGAGTCGGTCGGCAGGCCGTCGGGCTGGAGCTCGCAGACCTGGCCGCCGCCCCCGCCGGCCGGGCAGGCGATCGCCCCGGGGCCGCGGACCGTCCAGAAGTCGTCGTAGTAAGCCTGAGCCGAGGGAGAGAGCAAGGTGGCGCGGGAGTCGGCCGCGTTGATCCCGCCGGCGGCCAGGGCGGTCAGGGTCCACTCCCCGAACCGCTCACCGCCGCCGAAGCCCGAGGCGAGGGCGCCCTCGCCGTCCTGGGTGCGCTCGAACCAGGCGGCGCCACGCTCCGCGGCGGCATCGAGCTGCCCGGGGCTGACCGCGGCCGCAGCGGTGCCGACAGCGCCGAGGCAACACAAGCCGGTCAGCAACATCGCCATCCAGACGAACCCCGCTCGGGCCTTGATCCTGATCTTCGCCATCTCTTGGTCTCCTTCGCGCTTTGCCGCTGGTCGGTGCGCCCCGCGGAGGCGGACCTTCCCTGCTCAAGAGGAGACGGTCGACAGCCCTTTCGCGAGGCGGGTCTGAACTCGATCGAAAGCGGCCGGTGTTCGGGCTCGGAAGCCGGCGATGATGCCGCTTCCTTACCGTTGCGCGTCAGCCCCGGACTCTCACCGGTGTTCCCCGCGCCGCTATCGGGGCAAGCGTAGCACCCTCGTCGTCGGCCTCGGGAGCCCCTATGATCGAGGCGTCAATAAAGGCCACGGGTTACGGGAAGCCGGTTCAAGTCCGGCGCGGTCCCGCCACTGTGACCGGGAAGTCCATCGCACCGCCGGCCTCGTCCGGCAAGCCACTGAGACGGCACCTCCGTCTCGGGAAGGCGCGGTGAACCAGGCCCGGAAGCCAGGAAACCTGCCCTTGGTCAAAACCACAGACCCTCGAGGAAAGGGAAGGTTCATGTCCAAGTTCTCCCGGATCGCTGCTGCGATCCTGTCCACTCTCGCCATGGCTGCGGCCGTGTTCGGAGCCGCCCCCGCACAGGCCGCCTCCGGACCCGACATCACCGTGCAGATCGAAGGCGAGACGGCCACCCTGGTCGAGCAGCGACCGGTCTCGCTCGACTACAACAAGTTCTCGCCGCCGGCCCCCTGGCCGGGCTCGTCAGCACCCGCGAACTCGATCGGGGCCGCGATCGAGACCGCGCTCAACGACACCTACGGAACCCCGCCCACCGGCGGCTGGTGGGACCGGGGATCGTTCGTCTCCACCATCAGGGGCGAGACGCTGATCTGGCCCCAGTCCTGGTCCTTCTGGACCAACCGCACCTACGGCAACAAGGGCGCCCTGGACGGCGGCGACCAGTGGGGCCTCGACTACGGCGACGACCTGCTGATCTCCGGCGGCGGCTCGCTCGGCGACTGGCCCGACCCGACCCGGCCCGAACGACTGCCGGTCGACCTGACCGGCACGGGCGTCGAAGGCCCCGCGACCGTTCCGGTCGGCACGCCGTTCTCCCTCCGGGTCACGTCCTGGATGCCGCAGGAAGGCGACACCGACCTGCCGCCCGGACCGTCCGAGCGGCAGCGGGCCTCGCACCCGATCCCCGGTGAGGACTTCACCGTGGTCGCGATGCCGGGAGGCACCACCTACGACCGCGACACGGTCGGCTCCGTGGCGATCGGCTCCGGCCGGTCCGACGCCGGCGGCAGGGCCACGATCTCGATCGACCAGCCGGGCCCGGCCTTGATCAAGGCCGTCCGCGAGGACGCGGGAGCCACGTTCGGATCCAGCCCGCTCGGCGCCCAGGGGCGCTCGGCCGCGCACCCGGTCTGCGTCTACGAGCTGAACAGCGGCGCCTGTGGCACGCCGGTGTTCTCACCGGCCGCCACGCTCGATGCGGGTCAGGCCGAGGTGGGCTCGATCGGCTCGGTCGAGTCGCTGGCCGTCGCCGCGACCGGCGCGCCGAGCACCGTCAGCGGGGTGCGGGTGCTCGGGCCGGATGCCTCCGACTTCATCGTGTCGGCCGGCAACTGCGTCGACGAGCCGATCGGTGCCGGGTCCGAATGCCAGATCCGGGTGCGGCTGGCGCCGACCGCGGTCGGTTCGCGCTCGGCCACCCTGCGGGTCGCGAGCAGCAGCGAGAGCATCGCCCGCGACATCGCCCTGGCCGGGACCGGGACCAAGGCGACGTCCCCGTCGGTCGATCCGCCCCGGCTCTCGCTGAAGGTCTCCCCGAACCGGGTCCGGGTCCGTCGCGGCAAGGCGGTCAAGGTCTCCGCCACCGTCAGGAACACCGGCTCGGGCCGGGCCGATGACGTCCTGGTCTGCCTGCGGGTCCCGGCGGGCTTCGCCACCGGGGGCTCGTGCGGAAAGCGGGCATCGGTCGCCGCCGGGTCGAGCGCGAAGCTCACCTTCCGGGTGCGGGCGACCCGCCGGGCACCGCTCCGGCGGATCCGGAAGCTCCACTTCCGGACGACCGCCAACGGCGTCGGGATCACCCGCGCGACCGCCCGGGTGGCGGCCCGCCGGTAGCCATCCAACGCGAAGCGCCCCTGGTTGCGGTCAGCACGACCGCAACCACCACCAGGCTCG
>JBEBTS010000124.1:0-6700 GCA_040393665.1 Conexibacter woesei | reverse complement strand
AGGTCGCGGTCGATCTCGGCCCAGGAACGGCAGCCGTGGTACTCCTCGCGGACCCGAACGGTCACGGGGCGCGGGATCCGGTGGACCCGCAGCAGCACCAGATGCAGCGGATGGCGCGGCTTCCAGTTCAGACGCTTGTGGGCGTAGTCCGTGGTCCAGATGTAGAACGGCGAGAGCGCGTCGACGATCTTGGGGCTCTCGATCGTGATGTGCTCGGCGACCTCGGCCCAGGCGCGGATACGGACGCGATCGGGCTGGGGGATGCCGCCGTCCTGGAGCAGGGCGCGCGCCGGCGGCTCCTCGTCGGGCCAGACGCCCTCCTCGAGAGCCCGGTCCAGTTCGGGGTGATGGGACGGCCGGACCAGGTCATTACGCTGGTGGTCGAACGTGGGGTATAGGAAAAAACGGTCGTGCTCGAGCTCGAAGTGCTTGTTCTCTTCGCGAATTCCTCCCTTGCGAAGAGTCAGCAGCTGCTCGCCTTCGGCGAGGGCTCGCACGGTGACGGCCCATTCCTTGAACGCAATTGGCATAGGTGTACTCGGGTCGGTTGGTAGATGACACGGACAGTTGGCGGGGCTAGGGGAGACGTGCATAAGCCGCCGCAGCACCGCGTGGGGCACCGACCATACAGAACGAATTCCTGCAATTCAAGCTTGTGTGACGTCCAGCACACAACGGTACCGATTTCGCCGGCGGGATGTATTCCGACCGGAGCCCGGGCGGGCGCAAGCGTCGGGGTGCGGTCTACCCCCGCTCGACCAGCAGCAACCCGGCCCGGTATCCGCGCGCGGACCAGCCGGGCGGCAGGTGCAGGGTGGCCTCGCCCAGGTCGACCGTGGCCGGGCCGCGATGGCTCTCGTCGGACGCGGGACCGGCGTCGAAGCCGGGGCCCGGGGCGGTCCGACGGCAGCGGACGGTGACCAGCTCGATCTCGGCCCCCGGGTCCGCGTAGCCGTACCGCTCCCGATGGAGGTCCTCGAAGAGGCGACGCAGCCGCTCCGGCTCCGGCGCCGTGCCGCGCCCGGCCTCGGGATCGGTGACGGTGAGCTCGAAGGACTGGCCCCGGTACCGGATGTCCCAGCCCACCTCGTCGGCGTCGCCCGCGAGGTCGGCCAGGGTCGCCCGGTCGAGGTCCGCCTCGGCCAGCATCACCGAGCGGACCGTGTCCCGGCGGCGGTTGGCGGCGGCCAGTCCGAGCGCGCTGAAGACTCCCCCGGAGCGGGGGACGAGGATCCGGCCGATCCCGAGCTCGTCGGCGATGCCGGTCGCGTGGAGCGGGCCGGCCCCACCGAAGGCGAGCAGCGTGAACCGGCGCGGATCGAGGCCGCGCTGCACCGAGACGACGCGCAGCGCCCGCACCATCTCGGCATTCGCCACCCGGACGATCCCCTCGGCGCAGGCGTCCGGCTCGATCCCGAGCTCGTCGGCCAGCCCGGCGATCGCCCGCCGCGCCCGCTCCCCGTCGAGCCGGATGCCGCCGGCCAGCGGGGCGTCCGGCTCCAGCCTCCCCAGGATCAGGTTCGCGTCGGTGACCGTGGGCCGGGTGCCGCGGCCGTAACAGGCCGGCCCCGGATCGGCCCCGGCCGACTCCGGCCCGACCCGCAACGCGCCGCCGCTGTCGCGCCACGCGATCGAGCCGCCACCGGCCCCGACCGTGTCGATGTCCACCATCGGCAGCGCCAGCGGCCGCCCGGCGATCCGCTTCGAGCCCGTCTCGTGCACGGCCCCGTCCTCGACCACGCAGACATCGCAGGAGGTGCCGCCCATGTCGAAGCAGAGCAGATCGGGCTCCTCCGCCAGGCGGGAGATCAGCATCGCTGCCGCGGCCCCGCCGGCCGGTCCGGAGAGCACCGTCAGGGCGGCGTGCCCGGCGGCGTTGTCGAGGTCGGTCAGGCCGCCGCTCGACTGCATGATCATCGGCTCGGGCAGGCCCGCCTCGGAGCCGCGCACCCGCAGCCGGTCGAGGTACGAGCCGAGCAGCGGCGAGAGGGCGGCGTCGATCTCGGTGGTGGCCGCGCGCTCGTACTCGCGGAACGTGCCGACGACCTCGTGGGAGAGGGAGACGTGGTGGGCCTCGCCGAACCGGGCGTCGATCGCCGCGCCGAGCCGGCGTTCGTGATCCGGGTGGCGGTAGGAGTGGAGCAGGCAGATCGCCACCGACTCCACGTCCAGCGCCGCGACCTCCTCGGTCACCCGTTCGACCTCGGCCTCGCTCAGCTCCTCCAGCACCACGTCCGGGCCGCATCGCTCGGCGACCCCGATCCGCAGCTCCGGCGGGACCAGCGGCGGCGGGTGGGCGGCCCGGAGCCGGTAGAGCGAGGCCCGGCTCTGACGGCCGATCTCGACCAGGTCGGTGAAGCCGCGAGTGGCGATCAGCGCGGTCCGGGCACCCTTGGACTCCAACAGCGCGTTGGTCGCGACGGTCATGCCGTGAGCGAAGTGGGTGACCTCCTCCGGCCCGACCCCGGCCCGTTCGAGCACCGTCTCGATCGCGGCGATCACCCCTTCGGACTGGTCGGACGGGGTGGAGGGCGCCTTGCCCGTGAAGATCCGGCCCCCGGTGGCGAGCACGGCGTCGGTGAAGGTCCCGCCGACGTCGACGCCGAGGATCACGGCCTCGCCTTCCGGCTCGCCGCGGCCGGCCTCCGGCAGCTCACCCATGACCGTACCCGCCGCCGCCCGGGGTCTCGATCCTGAGCCGGTCCCCGGCTTCGAGGCGGCCGGCGTCCTTCGGCTCGAGCCGCGTCTCGGACCCGTCCTTACGCAGCAGGTTGAGCCCGGCCAGCCCCGGTCCGCCGCCCTCGCCTCCGGGCGGCCGGTGACGGCGGCGCTCGGTCAGCAGGGCGTACTCCATCTCCGTCGTCGCCTCGATCTCGCGGACGATGCCGTCACCGCCGGGGTTGGCTCCCTCGCCGCCGGATCCGCGCCGGACCGAGTACTCGACCGCCCGCAGCGGAAACTCGATCTCCATCGCCTCGATCGGCGTGTTGAGGGTGTTCGACATCGCCACGTGGACCGCCGACGGGCCGGGGCCGTCGTCGCCGCCGGCCTGGCCGCCGCCCAGCGTCTCGTAGTAGGTGAAGTCGTCGTTGCCCAGGGTCAGGTTGTTCATCGTCCCCTGCCCGAGCGCCCGCCCGAAGGCGGCGAGGCAGAGGTCGGCGACCCGGGAGGAAGTCTCGACGTTGCCGGCGACCACGGCGTGGGGCGGGGAGGCGTTGAGCAGCGAGCCTTCCGGGACGATCACCTCGACCGGCCGGTAGGCCCCGGCCGAGGCCGGGATGTCGGGGTCGGTCAGCACGCGCACGGCGAAGTAGCAGGCCGACTCGGTGACCGCCCGGGGGCAGTTCAGGTTGCCCGTGTCCGGCCCGGACGAGCCGGTGAAGTCGAACCGGATCGCGTCGCCGGCCACCGTCGCCTCCAGGACGAGCGGGATGTCTCCGGCGTGGCCCTCGAGCACGTCCTCGGCCCGGTAGGTCCCGTCCGGGATCGTCTCGATCCGGGCTCGGGTGCGCTGCTCCGCGTAGGCGATCACGTCGGCCATGCCGGCGGCGAGACCGTCCGGGCCGAGCCGGTCGGCGAGCGCGCCGATCCGGGTCACTCCCGCCCGGTTCGCCGCGAGCTGGGCCCGCAGGTCGGCCCGCCGCTGCTCCGGCTGCCGCATCTTCCCGGTGACCTCGGCCATCGCCTCCTCGTCCAGCACCCGCGGGGCGATCACCACCCCCTCCTCGTCGAGGGTGCGGGAGTCGGCGGGCATCGAGCCCGGAACCCGGCCGCCGACGTCGGCGTGGTGGGCCCGATTGGCGGTGAACCCGATCAGCCGGTCCCCGGCGAAGACCGGGGTGACGACGGTGATGTCGGGCAGGTGGGTGCCGCCGGCATACGGGTCGTTCAGGAACCAGGAGACGCCGGGACGGTGCTCACGGTCGATCACCGCGCGGACCGATGCCGGCATGGATCCCAGGTGGACCGGGATGTGCTCGGCCTGCATCACCATCTCGCCGTGGGCGTCGAACACGGCGGCCGAGCAGTCGTGGCGCTCCTTGATGTTGGCCGAGTGGGAGGACCGGATCAGCACCGCGCCCATCTCCTCGCAGGCGGAGGCCAGGGCCCCGGCCATGATCTGCACCTCGACCGGGTCCGGCGCGGCCCGCGGCGCCCGGTCGTCGCCGGGTTCCGACTCGGGATGGCCGGGCGTCCTCACCGGCTCACTCCCAGCGGCGGGATTCGATGCTGCCGTCCGGCATCCAGATCAGGTGGATGCCGTCGAGCTCGGGGTCGGTCTCGCCGAAGTCGGTCCGCCGGTGACCGCCGCGCGACTCCTCGCGGCTGGCGGCGGTGGCGCCGATCGCGCGGGCGAGGGGATAGCTGTTGCCCGCGAGGTGGGCGAGCCCGGCCGCGTCCCGTCGCGGGCCGGCGTACTGCCAGACCTCTTCCCGGTTGGCGATCGTCGGCGGGTCGAACTCGAACTCCGGCACTGGAGGGAGCGACCCGATCGTCGGCTCCTCGAGGCCGGCCCGGGCGGCCCGGCGGCCGAAGACGAAGCACTCCGTGAGCGAGTTCGAGGCGAGGCGGTTGGCGCCGTGGAGGCCGGTGCAGGCGCACTCGCCGGCGGCGTACAGGCCGGGAAGCGAGGTCCGGCCGTTGACGTCGACCGCGATGCCGCCCATCATGTAGTGGGCGCCCGGAGAGATCGGGACCGGCTCGTTGCGCGGGTCCAGCCCGGCGTGCTCCAGCAGGGCGAAGACGGAGGGGAAGCGGTCGGGCGAGACCATCGACACGTCGAGCCGGATCTCGCGGCCTTCCTGCTGCGCGGCGCGATCGAGGATCGCGGCGGTCACGTCGTCGCGGGGGGCGAGCTCGTCGGTGAACCGCTCACCGGAGGCGTCGAGCAGGGTCGCGCCCTCGCCCCGGATGGCCTCGGTGATCAGGGCCCCGTCCACGTCGGTGCCGGGGGCGGACAGGCAGGTCGGGTGGAACTGGCAGAACTCGAGGTCGGCGAGCTCGGCTCCCGCGGCCGAGGCGAGCACCGGTCCGGCGCCGATCGCGCCCCACGGGTTGGAGGTGCGGCGCCAGAGGGCGGCCGCGCCGCCGGTCGCCAGCAGGGTCGCCCGGCTGCGGATCCGACCGCGGTCGGTGATCACGCCGTGGCAGCGCTCCCCGTCGCTCCAGAGCGCGATCACGGAGGTCTCCTCGATCACCTGGATCCTCGGCTCCGCGGCGACCAGGCGGGCCAGGGAGCCGGTGATCTCACGGCCCGTCTGGCTGCCGCCGGCGTGGATGATCCGGCGGTGGGAGTGGCCTCCCTCGAGGGCCAGCGAGAGCGACCCGTCCGGGCCCCGGTCGAACTTCATCCCGCGGTGGATCAGGTCGGCGACGATGCCGGGGGCTTCGGTGGTCAGGATCTCGACGGCCTCGGTCCGGCAGAGGTCGCGTCCGGCCGCGATCGTGTCGGCGGCATGCTGCTCGGGCGAGTCCTCGGGATCGAGCGCCGCGGCGAGCCCGCCCTGGGCATGGAAGCTGGCGCTCTCGGCGAGCGGCTTGCGGGAGATCAGGCAGACGGATCCACCGGCCTCGGCCGCGCACAGCGCCGCCCACAGCCCGGCCGCCCCGGCACCGGTTACGGCGAGATCGAATTCGCCCAGATCCCGCTCTGCGGAGGTACCGGGCACTACTTGCCGGGATCGGTGTCCGGCTCGCCCTCTCGACGGGCCAGATCCTCTAGCTCGGCCAGGGAGAGACCTTCCTCGAGTCCCCTGGCGATGAGGTCGGCCTCGCGGTCGATCTTGACCACCTCCGCCGCGTGGGCGGAGAGCCGTGACCGGTCGAAGCGGCCCTCGGCCGCCATCTCCTCGGTCATCCGTCCGAGCTCTCCCAGCTGGTTGCGGCGCATCTCATCGAGCTCGTCGAGGTGATCGCGCATCGCGCGTCGCTCACGCCCGCTCTGTCCGCCGCGACTGAAGAGGCCCATCAGGAGTCACCTGCCTTCGGTGCGTCCGCCGGTTGCGATCCGCCGTCCTTGGGGGCGTCGGCCAGCTCCTTGCGGAGCGCGCCGATCTGGCCTCGCAGCCAGGCGACCGCGGCCTCGCGGGCCTCGGCCTCGACCCGGTCGGCGCCGGAGGCCGACTCGGGGGTGGTGGTCGCGGCGACGGCCGCAGCCTCGCTCGCGGCCGTCTGGGCGGCGGCGACGCGCTGCTCGGCGGCCTTGGCGCTTTCCTCGATCTCCTTCAGGCGGGCCTCGGCCTTGACCAGGGCCTCGGTCTTCGCCGCCTTCTCGGCGGCCAGCTCGGCTTCGAGCGAGCTGATCCGGGCGGTCAGGACCGGGTCCGGGCCGCCCGCGCCCGTCGGGCTGGGCGGGGCCTCGTTGCCGTCCTGGTCGAGCTCGACCGCGAGCGCCGCATCGGCTTCGATCTCGGCGGCCTGGCTGCGGACCCACTCGGCCGCGGCCTCACGGCCGGCGGCGGTCTCCCGGGCAAGCTTGGCCTCGGCGGCCTCCGCCTGTTGCTTGGCGGCCGTGATCGTGGCCGCGGCGGCGGTGAGCGCGGCATCGAGCTTCTGGCGCTCGGCGGTGAGATCCGCGGTGATCGCCGACAGCTCGGTGCGCGACTCGGCCTTGAGCGAGGCGCGGGCAGCGTCGGCCGCGGTCCGGGCCCGTCGCTCGCTGGACTCGATCTTGGCGGTCAGCTCGTCGAGCGGATCGGGG
>JBEBTS010000123.1:0-6766 GCA_040393665.1 Conexibacter woesei | reverse complement strand
CCATGAAGTTGAAGTGCCACCGTTCCTTGCCCTCGATGCCGCTGAAGCCGCGGCCCGATCGCAGGAAGTCGGTGTTGCTCATCGTCCCGAGCAGGGACTGGGTGAAGACGACCGCGGTCAGCAGGGAGACCAGGGTCCCGATGCCCAGGGTGAAGGCGAAGCCCTTGATGCCCGAGGTGGCGAGCACGAACAGGATGAATGCCGTGAGCAGGGTGACGACGTTGGCGTCGATGATCGTGCTGAGGCCGCGGCGATACCCGATCTTGATGGCCGAGGCCACGGATCTCCCAGCACGCAGCTCTTCCTTGACGCGCTCGAAGATGACGATGTTCGAGTCCGCGGCCACGCCGATGGTCAGCACCAGCCCGGCGATGCCTGGCAGGGTCAACGTGATCGGGATCAGCTTGATCAGCGCCAGGAACAGGATCGCGTAGGCGATCAGCGCCAGCGAGGCGACCGCTCCGAGGAAGCGGTAGAAGACGATCAGGAAGATGATCACCGCGATCAGGCCGATGATCAGGGCCTTGATGCCCTCGTCGTACGCTTCCTGACCGAGGGTCGCGGAGACCTGGCTCTGGCTGGTCAGCTTGAGGTCGATCGGCAGGGCGCCGCGCTGCAGGTACTCAGCGAGGTTCTGCGCTTCCTTGATGTCGAAGCCACCGGAGATCTGGGCGCCGGTGCGGCCGTCGATCCCGTCGGGGTTCTCGGCGAAGTTGATGATCGGCTTCGAGACGACCTGGTTGTCGAGGATGATCGCGAAGTTGCCGGAGAGCGCTGCGGCCTGCTCCGGGCTGATCGCGCCGCCGATCGAGCGGGCCTGGCCCTCCTGGGCGATCCGCCGGGTGATGTCCTGGAACGCCTGGCGCCCCTTGCCGGTGAAGTCGAAGGTGACGTTCGGCTGGTTGAACTGGTCGAGCTGCTGCTGCGGGTCCTTGATGTCGGATCCGGACAGCGCCGGGTCGTCCCGGAGCACGAAGTAGCCGGCCTGGGACGGATCGTCGATCGTCTTGCCGGTCCCGGGGTCGGTCGGGAGCTCGGAGACGACGACGGTGCCCTGCGGGACCTTCTTGACGATCCCTTCCTTGGGCAGCGGGTTGCCCTGGTCGTCGAAGTAGAGGTCTTCCTTCTCGGTCGCGGGGCCCGAGATCAGGTCGTGCGGGGCCTTCTCCTCGAAGAGGTAGTACCGGTCGGGCGAGACGCAGTTCTCACAGTCGGCGTCACGCGGCTGCTTCGAGGCGATGTTGACCGCCTCCCACATGCTGGGCTCGGCCCCCTGGGCCATCATCTGGCGGTTGAAGCCCTCGGTCGGCGGCCGGCCGGCGTCGATCCACTTCTGCCGCTGCTGCTTCAGGACCTGCTGCGGGTCCTGGGTCCCCTTGTCGGTGGCGATCTCCTTGGCCGGGCCGAGGAGGTTGTTCTGCCAGTCGTAGAAGTAGAGGCGGGCGGGCTTGGTCGCGCATTCCGTGGCGGTTCCCACGGAGGTGGCGCCGGGGATGCCGACCGAGATCTGGTCGGCGCCGAGCCGCGAGACCTCGATCTCGGACACGCCGAGCCGGTCACAGCCGGACCGGATGATGTCGACCGAGCGGTCCATCGCCTCCGAGGTGACTTCCTTCACCTGTGGCGTGGGCCGTCCCTGGAGCGTGAGCTCGATCCCTCCCTGGAGATCGAGACCCAGCTGGGTCGGCTTCTTGACTACTACGATCGCGGAGACGATTACCAGTCCCAGCACGAACAGCAGCACGAATATGTTGCGGCGGCGTCCTCCCATTGCGCGGAAGCTTACCTTTCCGGAGTGAGGACGATCATCAAGCCCCCGTCGTCGTCGTAGGCGGGAAAGACGTCGGCGATCGCCCGGGCGGAGGATTCCGCTTCAGAGCGGACAGCGACGCGCTTGCCCAGCGATCGGACCCCCCACTCGAGCGAAGTCTCGATCGGATCGGTCTCGCCGTCGCCGTTGCTGTCGGCGGTCGGGCCGCCGTCTCCGGGGTCCATCCACTCGAGCCCGAGGACGTCCCGGACCGGCCGGCCGATCACGTCCTCGTCGGTCAGCCCGGTCAGCTCGTAGCTGCCGCGGCCGGCGTCGATCACGCGGGCCTGCTGATCACAGACGAAGAACGCGGCGTCCGGTGCCGGGTAGTAGTCGTCGAGCAGCTCGAAGACGAAGCCGAACCCGCACTTGGCGCACCCCTTCGGCCTCGCGGTGAAACCGGCATTCCGGTCGCCGCTCGCTTCGCGGCTTCCGCAGTTGGGGCAGATGAAGAAGGGCATCCGACAGAAATTTAGTGGAGCGTCACTTTCGGCGTCTCGCCCTCCCGCGGCGTCCTCCCCGCCGCCGGTTGATTATGGTCCGCGAAACCCACCGGGGAGGTGGAACTACAGAATGGGAGATTTGCCTTGATGACATCTGTCGTCTTGCCGATCGCGCTCGCGATCATCATGTTCACGCTCGGGCTCGGGCTCACCGTCGACGACTTCAAACGAGTGGTGCTGATCCCGAAGGGCGTGGGCGTCGGGTTGTTCAACCTGCTGCTGATCTCGCCCTTCCTGGCCTTCTTCCTGGCGGAGGCCTTCAACCTGAACGCCGAGATGGCGGTCGGCCTGGTCCTGCTCGGCGCGACCCCCGGCGGCACCCTGGCCAACATGTTCACCCACCTCGCCAAGGGCGAGACCGCGCTCTCGATCACCATGACGGCGATCTCCTCGGTGGTGGCCGTGATCACCATCCCGCTCTTCCTCGGGCTCGCGACCGACCGCTTCGGCAACGTCGGCAACCTGGACGAGGTCAACATGCTCTCCGTCGCCCTGCGCACCTTCCTGATCACCGTGCTGCCGCTGGCGATCGGCCTCTGGGTCCATCACCGGATGGGCAGCCGCGCCGAGTCGCTCCGGGAGCGCCTCTCCCCCGTCTCGCTGGTGTTGTTCGTGCTGGTCGTGATCGGAGCCGTCGCGGCCGAGTTCGAACTGATCAAGGAGCACTTCGCCAAGGTGGCGCTGGCCGCGCTCTGCCTGAACCTGCTGGCGATGGCCATCAGCTTCACGATCTCCCGGGTCGTCCGGCTCTCCGACCGCCAGGCGACCGCGATCGCGCTGGAGCTGGGAGTCCACAACGCGACCGTGGCGATCGCCGTCGCCGGCATGCTCGACGTCGACGCCCTGATGATCCCGGCTGCGGTCTACAGCCTCTTCATGTTCATCACGGCGGGCCTCTTCGCCCGCTTCATGCACCAGAAGAACCGGTCCGCCGAGGCGGCCGTCCCGGCGGAGGCCGCGACCGCCACCGCGTAGGCCCAGTTCCCACCGGCCCCCGGCTGCGCAGCCGGGGGCCGGGTTGGGGATCCTCGGATCGGGTTAGATGAGGGCATGAAGGTATTCGTCGCGGGCGCCACCGGCGCGATCGGCCGGCCTCTGGTCCGGCAACTCGTCGCCGCCGGTCACGAGGTGACCGGGAGCAGCCGCAGCGCCGAGCGGGCCGCGGAGGTGGCGGCCGCCGGAGCGACCGGCGTGGTCTGCGACGCGCTGGACCCGGCCAGCTTGACCGCGGCCGTCGCCACGGCGGCCCCGGAGGTGGTGATCAACCAGCTCACCAGCCTTCCCCCCAAGTACGAGCCCCGGAAGAAGGGGTTCTTCGCGGCCAACGACCGGCTGCGGGTCGAGGGCGGGCGCAACCTGCTGGAGGCCTCGGCCGCCGCCGGAGCCCGCCGGGTGATCTGCCAGTCCGTCGCCTTCCTCTACGCGCCGGTCGGCGAGGCCGTCAAGACCGAGGACGATCAGGTCGCCGAGGGACCGGGCACCGCGGCGGCGCTGACGCTCGAGCGGATGGCGCTCGGGGATCGCCGCTTCGAGTCGGTGGTGCTGCGCTACGGCCTGCTCTACGGGCCGGGCACCTGGTACGCGCCCGAGGGTCACCTCGGGCGGCAGGTGGCCCAGCGCCGACTGCCGCTGGTCGGCGCGGCGACCGGCGTGGTCTCGTTCATCGAGGTGGGCGACGCGGCCTCGGCCACGGTCGCGGCGCTCGATCGCGGCCAGGGCGTCTACAACGTGGTCGACGACGATCCCGCCCCGATGAGCGAGTGGCTGCCCGGGTTCGCGGCGGCGCTCAAGGCCCCGCCTCCCCGCCGGGTGCCGGTCTGGCTGGCGCGCCTCGTCGCCGGCCGCCAGATCGCCGACTTCGCCCTGAACGGGCGTGGAGCGAGCAACGCGCGGGCCCGCCGGGAGCTGGGCTGGTCGCCCGCCCACCCGAGCTGGCGCCAGGGTTTCGCGGACTCGACCACGGTCGACCCCGCCGCCGGCCAGGCCGCCGCCTAGGTCGGGACCGTCGGGCCGGACGCCCGCCTGCCCTCAGAAGAGCTGCTGATGACCGCTCGGGACCGGGATCCCGAGATGGTCGAAGGCGGCCGGGGTCAGCACCCGTCCGCGCGGGGTCCGTTTGATGAAGCCGAGCTGCAGCAGGTACGGCTCGAGCACGTCCTCGATCGTGTCCTGCTCCTCTCCGATCGCCACCGCGATCGTCGAGAGCCCGACCGGCCCACCGCCGAACCGGGTCGCGATCAGGTCGAGCAGCGCCCGGTCGGCCCGGTCCAGGCCGGCCCGGTCCACCTCCAGCAGCTCCAGGGCCATGGCGGCCATCGCCGCGTCGACCGTTCCTTTGCCCTTGACCTCGGCGAAGTCCCGGACCCGCTTCAGCAGCCGGTTCGCCACCCGGGGGGTGCCGCGCGAGCGTTCCGCGATGGCGAGGGCGCCGGCGTCGTCGATCTCCACGCCGAGGATCCCGGCCGACCGGCTGACGATCTGGGCCAGGTGGTCGGGGCTGTAGTACTCCAGCCGGTGCGAGACCCCGAAGCGGTCCCGCAGCGGGGTGGTCAGCAGCCCGCTCCTGGTCGTCGCCCCGATCAGCGTGAACGGCGGCAGCGGCAGGGTGACGGTCTGGGCGCCGGCCCCCTGGCCGAGCACGACCGGCAGCTCGCCGTCCTCCATCGCCGGGTAGAGCGTCTCCTCGACCGCCCGCCCGAGGCGGTGGATCTCGTCGATGAAGAACACGGATCCGGGTTCGAGCGAGGTGAGGAATGCGGCCACGTCGCCCTTGCGCTCCAGGGCGGGACCGGCCGTCTGGACCAGCGGCACGCCCATCTCCGCGGCGACGATGTTCGCCAGCGAGGTCTTCCCCAGGCCGGGCGGGCCGGCCAGCAGGACGTGGTCCAGCGGCTCGCCGCGGCGCCGGGCCGCCTCGATGAACACCGCGAGCTGGTCGGTGACCTGCTTCTGGTTGACGAAGTCCTCCAGGCCGGGAGGTCGGAGCGAGCGGTCGAGGTCCTCGTCCGGCCGGTCGGCCCGGGCGTCGTGGATGCGGGGCTCGGCGCCGGCGGGGAGCTCCGCCTCCATCCCGAGGTTGATCCGCTTTCCCCCGATGTCGGGCAGGCCGTCCATCTCAGTTTCCCCTCGCGGCGGCCGCGTGCTTGAGCGCGGCGCCGATCAACGCCTGCGGGTCGGCCGGGTCGGCCCCCTCGCCGGCGGAGGCGACCGCGTCGAGCAGCTGCTCCGCCTCGAGCGGCTGGTAGCCGAGGCCGATCAGGCCGTCGCGGGCCAGCCCGCGGGCGTCGGGCCCCGATCCGGTGGCCGGGCCGTCGCCGACCTCGTCCCCGAGGGCGACGCGGTCCTTGAGCTCGAGGATGATCCGCTCCGCGGTCCGCTTGCCGATCCCCGGGACGGCCTGGAACCGCTTGGCGTCCCCGGCGATGATCGCGCGGACCAGCTCCCGGTGGGGACCGCCGGAGAGCGCCGCCATCGCCACCTTGGGACCGATCCCGCTGACCCCGATCAACATCCCGAAGAGCTCGCGCTCCTCCTCCGCCGCGAACCCGTAGAGCTGGAGGCTGTCGTCCCGGCTGATCGTCTCCGCGTGGAGGAAAGCCTGCTCGCCGGCAGCGGGGACGCTCCGCAGGGTCTCGGAGCTGACGGTCAGGCGATAGCCGACGCCGGCCGCCTCGATCACCACGTGATCGGCGCGCCGGACCAGGACCTCGCCGCGGACGGTGGCGATCAACTCGCCACCCGCAGGGGCCGGGAGGGCTCGGCCGCGGTGGCGGCAGCGATCGCTTCCCGTCGTCCCGCGGTGCCGCCGTGGCAGATCGCCACCGCCAGCGCGTCGGCCGCGTGGTCCGGATGAGGCACCTCGGTCAGCCCCAGCCGCACGGCCACCATCTTCTGTATCTGCCGCTTGCCGGCGGCGCCGGACCCGCACACCGACTGCTTGATCTGCTGCGGCGTGTAGGCGAAGCACTCGATCTCCCGCTGGGCGGCGGCAAGCAGCGTGACCCCGGATGCCTGGCCGACCTTCATCGCCGAGCCGACGTTCTTGCCGAAGTAGAGGTCCTCGATCGCCAGGGCCGAGGGCCGATGCCACTCGATCAGCTCGACCAGGCCGCTGTGGATGCGGGACAGGCGCCGCTCGGCCGGCTCGGAGGACGAGGTCTCGATCACCCCGCCGTCAAGCGCCACCATGTGACTGCCATCGACCCGGATCACGCCGAACCCGAGGTTGGCAGTACCCGGGTCTATGCCCATCACGACTCTCATTGGGACCCATTCTCCACACCCCGTCGGACACCTTCCGCGGGGCGGGAAGCTCAGCCGGCCAGCTGTTCGAGGATCTCGTCCGGGATGTCGAAGTTCGCGTGCACCTCGTTGACGTCGTCCTGGTCCTCGATCGCATCGAGCAGCTTGATCAGGGTGCCGGCGTCGTCCTTGCCGATCTCGACCGTGTTCT
>JBEBTS010000122.1:0-6792 GCA_040393665.1 Conexibacter woesei | reverse complement strand
CCTCGATCTGAGGCTGCTGCGGGGTGAGCGAGGCCAGCGAGCGGATCTGGTCGGCCAGCTTCTCGGGAAGGACCACGGCGGCGGTCGCCTCGCCCGACTCGACCAGGTCCTCCGCCTCGGAGCGACTGGTGGCCTCGATGCAGTCGACCCGTCCGCAGAGCTGGTCCCGGATCTCGTCGCCGTCGAGCTGATCCTCGCCGATGCCGAGCGTGGCACCGGACGGGGCCGCGTTGAAGAGCGCGACCGTCGACTGCTCGGGTCCGCGGGTGAGGGCGAAGCCGACCAGCAGGGCGACCGCGATCGGGTAGATCACCAGCAGGGTGAGCTGCAGCGGCGAGCGCCGGAGGATCTGGAGGTCCTTCAGCAGGAGCCAGCGCATCAGTGGCCCGCCTTGCTCAAGAAGGCGAGGAACGAGGTCTCGAGGTCGACCCGGCCGGCCGGCCCGGGCTCCGTCGCCTCGGACTCGACCGCCAGCCGCAGCTGGTCCGCGGTTCCGGAGAAGACCGACTCGCCCTCGGCCACCACGACGATCCGGCCGGCGTAACGCTCCGCCTCCTGGATGTCGTGGGTGGAGAAGGCGACCGCCGTGCCCGAGTCGACCAGCCCGAGGATGAAGTCCCAGAGCCGGGCCCGTTGGGCCGGGTCGAGGCCGACGCTCGGCTCGTCCAGGAGCAGGACCGAGGGTTCGGCCATCAGGCCGATCGCGATGTTGACCCGCTGCTGGTTGCCGCCCGAGAGGGTCCCGACCCGGTCGCCGCGACGGCTGGTCAGCCCGGTCAGGTCGAGCATCCGGGCGACCCGGTCGGCCGGATCGGCCTCGCCCTGGCCCGCCTGCGCCTGCAGCCGCGCGAACAGGAGCAGGTTCTCGGCCACGGTCAGCCGCCGGTAGAGCGCCGCCTGCTGCGGCACCCACGCGACCCCGTCTCCCCGGACCTCGCCTTCGTCGGGGGTCGCGATCCCGGCCAGGATCGAGAGCAGCGTCGTCTTGCCGGCCCCGTTGGGGCCGATCAGGCCGACCACCTCGCCCGGGCCGACCTCGAGATCGACCCCGCGCAGGGCCTCGCGCTCGCCGAAGCGCTTGGTGACCCCGCGGGCGGCGAGGGCTGCGGTCGTGGACCCGGCCGCTTGGTCGAACGAAGACATCGGCGGCGAACGGTATCGGGCGGGTGGGATACCCATCCGGGCGGGCGGTAAGGTCCGCCCGGTGAAACTCCTCTTCATCGGCGATGTGGTGGGCAGCCCCGGCCGACGCGGCCTGGCCGCGGCGATGCCTTCGCTGCGTGAGCGCTTCAAGCCCGACCTGCTGGTGATCAACGGCGAGAACTCGGCCGGGGGCATGGGCATCACCGAGAAGACCGGCGGCGAGCTGTTCGACCTCGGGGCCCACGTGATCACCCTGGGCAACCACGCCTACCGGCACCGCAGCGCCTACGAGTACCTCGACCGGACCGAGCGGGTGATCCGGCCGGCCAACTACCGCCGCGCCAACCCGGGTCGCGGCCGGTGCGTGGTCGAGCGGGAGGGGATGCGGATCGGCGTGATCAACCTCAGCGGGGCGGTCGGGCTCGACGCGGCCCGCTCGCCCTTCGACGAGGCGGACCTGCTGCTGGACGAGTTCGAGCGGGGCGGCGGGGTGGACGCGGTGGTGGTCGACTTTCACGCCGAGGTGACCAGCGAGAAGGTCGCTCTCGGGTGGTACCTGGACGGCCGGGTCGCGGCGGTGCTCGGCACCCACACCCACGTCCCGACCGCCGACGGCCGGGTCCTGCCCGGCGGCACCGCCTTCATCAGCGACGTCGGCATGACCGGTGCCCGCGACTCGGTGCTCGGGGTCCGCAAGGAGCAGGCGATCGAGCGGATGCGGACCGGCATGCCGGTCCGATTCGAGTCCGCCGACGGCGACGTCTGGGTGATGGGCGCCGCGGTCGAGATCAACGCCCGCGGGCTGGCCGACTCGATCGAGCCCTTCCTGGTTCCCGCCTACTGACGGCCGACCGGCGAGCCGCCGGACTCGGCCCCGAAGTGGTCCCGGATCACCTCGACCACGTCGCGCAGGGCCCACGGATCCTCGGCCGAGCGGGGATGGTCGGGCAGGTCCGGGCCGCAGCCGTTGAAGAGCAGCGGCCCTTCCGAGTCCTCGCGCCGGAGCGATCCGTGCGAGCCGCCCGGGACGTGGGTCACGCCGCCCCAGTCGACGCACTCGAAGCCGAGCGCCGCGGAGATCATGATGTCGCCCGAATGAGGGCCGCAGGCGGCGGACCAGAGCCGGCCGAGCGCGTCGGGATAGACCGGGGTCTGGATCACGCCCGACTCGACGGCGCCCTCCAGGGCCTCCAGGTTGCCGGCGATCGACCAGGACCGGCCGCGACGGTCGAGGACCGTTTCACGGCCGCTCTCGTCGTCTCGCGCCGGGTGGAAGTCGAGTCGCCGGCCGTCGCGCTCGACCACGACCCGGATCCGGTCGGTTCCCGGTCCGGCGTCGGAGGCGGTGCGGACGACCGGGATCCCCTGCTCGTCCTCGATCCAGGTGACCAGCTCGACCCCTTCGAGCCGGGCGGCGTGGCTGCGGACCAGCTGGTGCCGTTCCGGCGAGACGCTCCGGCGGTCCCCGTTCGCGGGGAGCAGGTAGACGTGGGCCGCCCGGGAGGTGGGGCTGACCGCCATCTCGGCCCGGTGGGGCTCATCCTCCGACGGCCGTAGGACCCGCCACCGGTCGGCCATCCAGCCGATCAGGTCGAGGTCGCGGTCGACGTCGGTGTGAGCGTGGTCGGCGAGCAGGATCAGGGCGTGGTCGGCGAGGAAGGGCTCGATCCCGCCGGCGGCACGGACGACCTCCGCCATGCACAGGTCGGCGCGCTCGATCGAGGTCCCGGACTCGAGCGGGCCGTGGCGGTGCGAGTAGTTGTCGTTGTCCGGGAAGGAGAGCAGCAGGAAGTCGAACCGGTCGCGCGCGATCATCTCGGCGGCGCAGCAGGCCGAGTAGGAGTCGCGACGGCCGGGGACGTTGCTCGCCTTGCAGGGCACGTCCATCGAGGAGTAGAGGTCGCCGTAGAACAGCTCCTTCGGCCCCCAGGTCCCGTAGTGGAACTTCAGCAGGCCGGCGTCGATCGCCCGGCCGGTGAGCCCGGCCAGGGTGACGTCGTGGCGGTGGCGCCCCCGGTAGATCAGGAACGGAGTGCTGGCGGTGCGTACCCCGCGGTCGTCCAGGGTCTCGAAGATCGTCTCCACTCCCGGGCTGAGGTGGGAGAGGTTCATGTTGTAGACGAGGTCGTGGAGCGAGCGGAAGAAGCCGAAGGCGCGGGTGGCCTCGAGCGAGGAGCCGTACTCGACGTAGCGCCGCTCGACCCGGTGGTACCAGTTCATCCCGGCGATCCAGTGCCGGTCGGCGCCCGCTCCGGTGACCATCTCGGCCGAGGCGACCGGTGTGACCGACGGGAAGGAGGAGACGCAGTCCTCGACCAGGGTCCCGCGCTTCAGCAGGCGGGAGAAGGTGGGGGCGCGGCCGTCGTCGATCGCCTGCCGGAGCATGTCGGTCCGGAGGGAGTCGACATACGCCAGTACAAGCTTGCGGCCCATCTACCGCAGGACGCGCAGTCCGGCGTGCTTGCGATCGGCCTTGCGGCGGCGGGAGAAACCGAGCCAGATCAGCGCCACCGCGGGGAGGATCGCGAAGTACGGGACGACGATCGAGATCACCGCGATGATCAACGCCGCGAAGATCGCGATGAAGATCAGGGCGGCGGTGCCGCCGCGTCTGGTCGCCCCGGCGATCACGCCGCTGACGATGGCGCAGGAGATCGCTGAGGCCAGCGCGGTCACGAGCGCGCCGAGCAGCACCGGTCCGTCGAAGACCGATGCGGCCAGATAGCCGAGAACCAGTCCGATGACCGCGGTGAGCACGGTCATGCGGCCCCGGGCCGACCCTTCCAGGCCGGTGGTCCCGGCGATCATCCCGGCGGCAATGCCGATTCCAGTGGCTAGGCAGATTGTCTCGAAAGCGCTGATAGGGGGAGAATAGAACGATGGCAGCGCAACCATCTCCCCGGCGTCCCGGAACCAGGTCCAAGGACCTCGAGCGATACGCCTCCCTGTTCGCGAAAAGGACGAAGGTGATGCGGTCCTCGGTGATGCGGGACATGATGGCGATCACCGCCCGGCCCGAGGTGATCTCGCTGGCGGGCGGACTGCCCGACACCTCCACCTTCCCGCCGGAGGCGTTCGCCGCCGAGATGGACCGGATCACCCGCACCTCGCTCGCGGAGGCGCTGCAGTACGGCCCGACCGAGGGGGTCGACCTCGTCCGGGAGCAGATCACCAAGGTCATGGAGGCCGAGGGCATGGACGTCGATCCCCGCGAGGTCACGGTCACGACCGGCGGCCAGCAGGCGATCGACCTGATCACCAAGGTGCTGATCGACCCGGGGGACATCCTGATCTGCGACGCCCCGACCTACCCGGGGGCGCTGCCGACCTTCTGCTCCTACGAGGCCGACATCCGGCAGATCGAGTGCGACGGCGACGGGATGCGGATCGACGTGCTCGAGGAGACGCTGGCCGAGCTCGCCGCCGAGGGCCGCAAGCCGAAGTTCATCTACTCGGTCCCGACCTTCCAGAACCCGGGTGGCGTCACCCTCTCGCTGGAGCGCCGCCGACGGCTGGTGGAGATCGCGGCCGAGCACGAGATCCTGGTGGTCGAGGACAACCCCTACGGTCTGCTCCGGTTCGAGGGCGATCCGCTGCCGACGCTCTACAGCCTCGACGGCGGCAACTTCGTCGTCTACCTGGGCACCTTCTCGAAGATCCTCTCGGCCGGCCTGCGGATCGGCTGGCTGGTCTCGCCGCGTCCGATCCGGGAGAAGGTCGTGCTCGGGAAGGGCGCGGCCGACCTGTGCACCTCGACCTTGACCCAGGACTTCGCCGGCCATTACTTCCGGGACGACAACTGGCGCGAGTACGTCGATGAGCTGACCGGGATCTACCGCGGCCGGAGGGACACGATGATCTCGGCGATGTCCGAGTACTTCCCGCACGGATCGAGCTGGAACAAGCCGACCGGCGGCCTGTTCGTCTGGGCGACGATGCCGGAGGTCCTGAACACGGAGGACCTGCTGGCCAAGGCTCTGCTCAAGGGCGTGGCCTTCGTGCCCGGAACCGGGGCCTACGTCGACGGCCGCGGGACCAACTCGATGCGACTCAACTTCTCCGGGGTGAAGGAGGCCGAGATCATCGAGGGGATCCGCCGCATCGGCGCGGTGGCCCGCGAGCAGCTGCAGCTCTACGAGACGATGACCAACACCAACGAGATGCGCCTGCCGGACCGGCAGCCGGAGGATCCCGGGGCCGGGGCCAGGCGGGACGACGGATCCGGGGAGGCGGGACGATGAGGGTCGCGGTGCTCCAGGGCGGCCGTTCGCTGGAGCGGAGCGTCTCGCTGCGTTCCGGGGCCCGGGTGGCCGAGGCGCTGACCGGGCTCGGCCATCAGGTGGACGAGCTCGACCTGTCGAGCGACCTCGTTTCACGCCTCGACGCGATCCGGCCCGACGTGGCCTTCATCGCGCTCCACGGGATCGAGGGCGAGGACGGCACCATCCAGGCGCTGCTCGAGCTGCTCGGGATCCCGTACACGGGGCCGCGGGTGGCCGCGTGCCAACGATGCATGGACAAGGTCCTCGCCAAGTACATCCTCCGGGAGAACGGCCTGCCGACCCCGGACTGGGTGACCTACAGCGAGGCCGCGATCCGCGACTTCGGCGCAGCGTCCACCTTCAACGCAGCGATCGAACGGGTGGGTCTGCCGTTGGTGGCGAAGCCCGCCTCGCAGGGATCCTCGCTCGGGATCAAGGTCGTGACCGAGGCCGGGCGGCTGCCGGACGCCTTGATCACCGCACTCAGCTACGACAGCCGCGCCCTGCTCGAGCGGTGGGTATCGGGCCGCGAGCTGGCCGTCTCGGTGATCGGCGACGAGTCGCTGCCGATCGTCGAGGCGATCCCCAAGGAGAGCAACAGCTTCGACTTCGCCGCCCGGTACGAGATCGGCGGGGCCGACTTCATCTGCCCGGCCGACCTGACCGCCGCCGAGACGGAGGCTGTCGAGCGGGTCGCGCTCGACTCGTACGAGGCGCTCGGCTGCTCCGGCTTCGCCCGGGTGGACCTGATCCTCGGCGAGGACGGTCCCCAGGTGCTGGAGATCAACGCGGTGCCGGGCCTGACCGAGACCTCACTGCTGCCGCAGGCGGCTGAGGCCGGCGGGATCCAGTTCGAGGACCTGGTGGAGCGGCTGATCGGACTGGCGCTCGACGCCCAGTAAGGGGGACCGACCGGACCGGTCGGTCCCGGCTCAGGAGTCCTGGAGGAAGTCCTCGGGCGAGACGTCGTCGAGGAAGTCCTTGAAGCGCTCGACGACCTGCTCGTTGTCCTCGACCGTCTGGTCGAACTCGATCGAGGACTCCTCGATCACTTCCTCGGCGACGAAGATCGGGGCCTGGACCCGGACCGCGAGCGCCAACGCGTCCGAGGGACGGGAGTCGATCTCGACCTCGGTGCCGGTGACCGACAGCGTGATCGTCGCGTAGAAGGTGTTGTCCCGCAGCTCGTTGATCGAGATCCGCTCGCACTTGGTCTCGACCTGGTCCAGCATCTCGACCATGAGGTCGTGGGTCATCGGGCGGGGCGTGTCCGCGCCCTGGAGCTTCATCAGGATCGCCGCCGCTTCGGGGTGGCCGATCCAGATCGGGAGGAAGCGGTTGTCGTCGACCGTCTTCAGGAGCACGATCGGCTGCTTGCCGACCATGT
>JBEBTS010000121.1:0-6868 GCA_040393665.1 Conexibacter woesei | reverse complement strand
ACGTCCAGTCGCTGGCCGAGGAATTCATCCGCCAAGGCCATTACGTCCGTGTCATCGCCCCATTCGATCCCGCCGATCGCCTCTCGAAGGTGCTTCACCGTGCCGGAACGGAGCCGGTCGAGCTGCCGGACTACGTGATCCCGGTCGGCCGCACGATCGGGATCGGCGCCAACGGCTCCGTCTCGAACATCCCGCTCTTCCCTGAGGCGATCCGGCGGACCCGCCGGGCGATCGCCGAGGGTGGCTTCGACGTCGTCCATCTCCACGAGCCGATCACCCCGGTCAACGGCTGGGACACCTGCCTCTCCAGCGACGTGCCGGTGGTCGGGACCTTCCACGCCTACTCGACCAAGCCGGTGCCGAACTACCTCGCCGGGTTCGCCGGCGCCCGCCGGGTCCTGAACCGGCTCTCGGCCCGGATCGCGGTCTCGGAGGCGGCGGCCTGGACCGGTCGCCGCTGGTTCGGCGGCAACTACACGATCGTCCCCAACGGGGTGGACATCGACGCGGTGCCGCACGCCCCCAAGCCGGAGACCGAGCATCTCCGCGCCCTCTTCGTCGGTCGCCCCGAGGAACGCAAGGGGCTGCCGGTCCTGCTGCGGGCCTTCGACGCCCTGGTCGAGCACGCGCCGGCCCGGCTCGCGGTGGTCGGCTCCGAGCCGGACGATGTCCGCCGGATCCTCGCCCACCCCGAGCTGGAGCAGCACCTCGACCTCCACGGCAAGGTGCCGGAGGACGAGCTCTGGCGGCATCTCCACGAGGCCGACGTGCTCTGCGCGCCGTCGCTCTCCGGCGAGAGCTTCGGCATGGTGCTGACCGAGGCGTTCGCGGCCGGGACGCCGGTGATCGCCTCCGGCATCGCCGGCTACTCCGACGTCGTCACCAACCACATGGACGGCGTGCTGGTACCGCCGGGCGATCCTCAGGCGCTGGCCGAGGAGTTGCAGCGAGCCCACCACGAGCCCGACCGGATGCGGCGGATGGCGCTGAACGCGCGTGAGAGCTCCAAGCGCTACGCCTGGCCGGTGGTCGCCGAGCAGGTGACCAAGGTCTACGAGCGGGCGATCGAGGTGCCCGAGGCGGAAGGCACGGCCGAACGGCTCAAGCGCCGCCTGGGCGCCGCGCCGAGCGACGGCCTGCCCCCGGTGCCGCCGGTCCGGCTGCCCTCGCTCGACCCGGCCCCCGCGGTCCCCGGCGTCCGCCGGCGCCAGCTGGCCCGCAAGGCCGGGCTCGCCCTGGTCGGGCTGTTCGGCCTCGGCCTGACCGTGATCGCCGCCCGCAAGATCGGAGTCGATCAGGTGGCCGCGGCGATCGTCCGGTCCGACATGTCGTGGGTCGTGGTCGCGCTCGCCCTGATGGCCGCCTCGCTCTTCGTGCGGGCCTCGTCCTGGTCCTTCATCGCGAAGTCGGCGCTCCCGGGTTCGCGGCTCCGCCAGCGCGACTTCGCCTCGGCGACGATGATCGGGGTCCTGATGTCAGCCACGCTGCCGGCCCGCCTCGGCGAGCCGGCGAGGGCGCTCACCCTGTCCCGGCACACGGGCTCCGCGAAGGAGAACCTGCCGGTGGTCGTCGGCACGATCGTCTCTCAGACGATGTTCAACATCATCGCGATGGTGATGCTCGGCGTCGTGGTCCTGACCAGCTTCAGCGGCCTCTTCCACAGCTCGACCAAGCAGATCCTGATGTTCAGCCTGCTTCCGCCGGCCCTGCTGCTGGCGGTGGTCGCGGCCCCGATCCTGCTGCGGGGACAGAGCCAGGGGGAGGGCCGGATGGCCCGATTCACCACCGCGCTCCACTCGGTGATGGTCCAGGTGCGGCGTGGCCTCGCGGTGTTCAAGCACCCCCGGAACGGCATCCCGGCCGCCCTGCTGCAGATCAGCGCCTGGGGCATCCAGCTGCTGTCCTGCTGGGCGCTCATGTTCGCCCTCGGGCTCGATCACAAGGCCGGCCTGGCCGCATCGGCGGCGGTGCTGTTCGCGGTCAACTTCACCGCGGTCGTGCCCGTGACCCCGTCCAACATCGGCGTGTTCCAGCTCGCCGTGGTCGCGGTGCTCCACAAGGGGTGGGGCATCTCGACCGCCGACGCCTTCGCCTACGGCGTGATCCTCCAGGCGGTGGAGATGGCGACCGCCGCCGCGCTCGGCGTGCCGGCCCTGGTCCGCGAGGGACTGACCTGGAGCGACGTCCGTGCCCAGGCCATCGCCACCGCCCCGGTCGAGCTCGACCCGTACCCGCACAGCCGCCGCGAGGAGCAGGACTCGGCCTCGTTCTGGTCCCGCTGAGCGGGGCCCCGCGGCTCAGGCCGCCACGGCCGGAACGGGGAAGTCCTCGGCCATCAGGCTGTGGACGATGCCGGCCGCCGCCAGGGAGCCCTCGGCGATCGACGCGGCGATGGAAGGCATCGTCGGGCTGAGGTCCCCGGCCGCGAACACGCCCTTGACCGAGGTCTCGCCGTGCGGGGTCACCGTGACCGGATCGACCATCACCGGCGACTCCGCTTCGGTCTCGAGGCCCAGCTGCGCGGCGAGGTCGTTGCGCTGAACCAGCTTCGCCGGGACCATCAGGCCGTCCATCGGGCGAGGATCGCCCTCGGCGAACTCGATCGCCCGCAGCTTGCCCTCGGCGGCGGCGAGCCCCGAGATCGGACGGGTCTCGACGGCGACGCCGGCCGCCGTGAGACGGCCGCGGTCCTCGCCGGTCAGCTGGTCCGGGCCGTTCGTCAGCAGGGTCACGTCGTCGCTCCAGTAGCTGAGCATCAAGGCACGCAGGGCGCTCATCGAGTCGGCTCCGAGCATCGCGAGGCGTCCGTCCCGCACCTCCCAGCCGTGGCAGAACGGGCAGTGGAAGACGGAGTCCCCCCAGAGCTCGTGGATGCCGGCGAGGTCCGGCAGCTCGTAGTCCATGCCGGTGGCGAGCAGGACCCGCCGGGCCCGGTGGCGGCTGCCGTCCTCGCACTCGACGGCGAACCGGCCGTCCTCCCGGGAGGCTCGCACCACGCGTCCTTCGAGCCTGGTCACGCTGGGGTGACGGTCGATCTCGGCGCCGCCCTCGGCGTAGAGTCGGGCGGGCGGCTTCTCGTCGTGGCCGAGCAGGCCGCCGATGCCGTGGGCCGGCAGGTTGCTCTGGCCGCCGGCGTCGATCAGCAGGGTCTTGCGCCGTGCCCGGCCGAGCACCAGGGCGGCGCTCAGGCCGGCCGCTCCGCCGCCGACGATCACGCATTCGAATTCAGTTTCCATGCGATCAACTTGGCAGGCGGCCCGAGACATGTCAAACTCTATTGCTGATATGGCAAAAGACGAGAAGGAACGATTCGACCTGGCGGTCCGCAGCCGGCTGCGCGAGCTCCGTCAGGAGCGGGGCCTGACCCTGGAGGAGCTGGCGGCGCGGGCCTCGATCGACACCTCGACCCTGAGCCGCCTGGAGTCAGGGAAGCGGCGCCTGGCCCTCGATCACCTGCCCGGGCTGGCCGACGCGCTGGAGGTCTCCATCGACCGGTTGCTGCCACGCCAGGACACCGCTGACCCGAAGGTCAAGCCGGTCGCCCGGCGGTACGACGGTCTCACCGTGTGGCCGCTCACCAACAGCCGCGAGGGCAACGGCCTCCAAGCGGTGAAGATGCGGATCGACGCCTCGCGCAACCGGCCGCCGAAGGAGCTGCCCGTCCACGAGGGACGCGACTGGACCTACGTGCTGAGCGGCAACATGCGGCTCCTGCTGGGGGACCAGGACATCGTCGTCCGGCCGGGGGAAGCGGTCGAGTTCAGCACCTGGACCCCGCACTGGTTCGGCGCGATCGACGGTCCGGTCGAGATCCTCGCCATCCTCGGCCCGCAGGGCGAGAGCATCCACGTCCACGGCGGCGAGCTTGACGGTCCCGACAAGGGGTAGACCATTGGTGTGGACCGTGAAGGCCTGATCGCATCGCTCGCCGCCCGCATCCGCGACCAACGGGTGCTGGAGGCGATGGCCTCGGTCGATCGCAGCCTGTTCGTGCCGCCGGGGCAGCGTCGTGACGCCTGGCTGAACGAGCCCCTGCCGATCGGCGAGGGGCAGACGATCTCCCAGCCGCTGATCGTCGCGATGATGTGCCTCCACCTCGAACTCTCGCCGGACGACCTGGTGCTGGACGTCGGGACCGGGTCCGGCTACCACGCGGCGGTCCTCGCCCGGCTGGCGGCGCGGGTGATCTCGATCGAGCGTCACGCGGCCCTGGCCGAGCGGGCGCGCGAGTCGCTGGCGGCGGCCGGGATCGAGAACGTGACCGTGGTCCACGGCGACGGCTCGGCCGGCTACCCGGAGGAGGCGCCGTTCGACGCGATCAACGTCGCCGCCTGCAGCGAGGACGGCCCGCCGCCCGACCTGCTCATGCAGCTGGCCGACGGGGGCCGCATGGTGGTGCCGGTCGGCCGGCGCCACCAGCGGCTGCTGATCTGCCGCCGCGAAGGTGGTCGGATCATCCGGCAGGCCGGCGAGGAAGTCGCCTTCGTCCCGCTGATCACGTAGACGGGAAGTTGAGTCGGTCGTCCGACCTGCTCCGATCGGGTCCCGTGGTACAACCCCTGCGTGAGCGATCCCGCCGCCTCTCCCGGAGCGCCCCTGTCGGCTTCCCAGCGCGTCCACGTCGCCCTGCGCTCCGAGATCCTCGACGGCAGCCTGGCCCCGGGGAAGACGATCCCGTCGGAGCGGATCCTGGCGGAGCAGTTCGGGGTGAACCGTCACGCCGTCCGTGAGGCGCTGAAGCGGCTGGAGCAGGCCGGGCTGGTGCAGATCACCCACGGCGGCGCCACCCGGGTCCTCGACTGGCGCGATGCCGGCGGGCTCGAGGTGCTGCTGGACATCGCCGGCGGCTCGGCCGACCCGCCCCGGGAGATCGTGCGCTCGGTGATCGAGATGCGTGCCTCGATCGGGGTCGACGCGGCCCGCCTGTGCGCCGTCAGGGCGAGCGAGGACGACCGGCGCTCGGTGATGGCCCAGGCGATCGAGGGGGCGGGGCTGGTCGGGTCCGACCAGGAGCGGTTGGACCTCGTGTACGCGGCGATGTGGCAGGCGATCGTGGCCGGCTCCGGCAACATCGCCTACCGGCTGGCGTTGAACTCGCTGCTCCGGGCGATGCTCTCCTTCGACGGGGTGTCGGACACGCTGCGTCCGCGCGAGGGCGACCTGATCGAGCGCCTCGGGCGGTCGATCGGCGAGGGCGACCCGGAGGCCGCGGCCCGCGCGGCCGGGGCGCTGCTCGAGGGCGACCTCGACCGCTTCGCCTGAAGCTCCTCCGCGGTCGTCTCACCCGGGCGCCTCGCTCGCTTGCCTGTGCGCCCGACTCATCGGTGGGCACGGTGCGGTCGCTCTGCCCTACCCGGAAGTGGTATAACCAGTTCATGTTGACTGGTTGGACCACATTCTCCGGGGGCCCGGTTTGAGCAACCTGATCCTGTACGCGATCCCGTTCTTCGTGCTGACGATGGCACTCGAGTTCGCGGCGCTCCGACACGCGGCGCACGAGCACGAGGACGATCCGGAGGCGCCGGTCGGCTTCGAGCTCAAGGACACGGGCACCAGCCTGACCATGGGCGTGGGCCACCTCGTCATCGCCGGCGTCTGGAAGCTGGTGGTCCTGGTCGTGATGGCCGGGATCTACTCGGTCAGCCCGTTCGGCCTCTCGCCGTCGGACTGGTGGGTCTGGGTCCTGCTCTTCTTCGCCGACGACCTCGCCTACTACTGCTTCCACCGCAGCCACCACCGGGTCCGGGTCTTCTGGGCCACCCACGTCGTCCATCACTCCTCGGAGCACTACAACCTCTCGACCGCGCTGAGGCAGGACTGGTCGCCCTTCTCGTCGACCCTCTTCTGGCTGCCGCTGGCGCTCTTCTTCGAGCCGTGGATGATCTACCTGGCGATGTCGTGGAGCCTGCTCTACCAGTTCGGCCTCCACACCGAGGCGATCGACCGGCTCCCGCGGCCGATCGAGCTCGTCTTCAACACGCCCAGCCACCACCGAGTCCATCACGGGTCCCAGGAGCAGTACCTGGACCGGAACTACGCCGGCATCCTGATCATCTGGGACCGGATGCTCGGGACGTTCGAGCCCGAGGGCGAGCGGGTGCGGTACGGGCTGACCAGGAACATCGAGACCTACAACCCGGTCAAGGTCGCCTACGGCGAGTTCGCCGCCATCTGGCGTGACGTCCGCGCGGCCGAATGCTGGCGCGACCGCTTCGGCTATGCCTTCCGCGGCCCGGGGTGGAAGCCGGCGGAGCCGTCGCCTGGCGCCGCCTTGCCGGAGGCGACGATCGAGCCGGTGTCGCCCGACTCTTGACAACGGTCCGGTCACGGTCTATAAACTGAACCATATGGTTCAGTATCAGACCAGCTTGGACCGCACCTTCGCGGCGCTCTCCGATCCCACCAGGAGGTCGATCCTCGACCGCCTGGGGGAGGGCAGCGCCACCATCAGCGAGCTGGCCGAGCCGGCCGGCATGTCGCTGACCGGTTTGAAGAAGCACGTGCGGGTACTGGAGGAGGCGAATCTCGTGACCACGGTCAAGCGTGGGCGCTCCCGCCACTGCCACCTCGAGCCCAAGGGCTTCGACGAGGCCGGCTTCTGGCTAGAGGAGTTCCGGCGTGGCTGGGCCGACAGATTCGATCGCCTCGAGCAGATCATCGAGAGAAAGAAGGCCGAGCGCCATGAGTGAGCAGACCGAGAAGCACGAGACCACCATCACGACCCCGAGCGACACCGAGATCCGGATCGAACGGACCTTCGACGCGCCCCGCGACCTCGTCTGGGAGTGCTACACCGACCCGGACCTGCTCTGTGAGTGGCTCGGGCCGCGGAACCTGACCATGCGGGTCGAGGAGTACGACGTCCGGG
>JBEBTS010000120.1:0-6909 GCA_040393665.1 Conexibacter woesei | reverse complement strand
ACCTCGGCGACGTAGCCGGCGCGGATCGTGAAGTCGCCGAAGCGCTCGCCGGGCTCGCGGTCACGGGCGTACGCGCCGAGGGTCTCTTCCAGAGCCTTCAGGATCGCTTCCTCGCCCACGTTCTCGAGGTACATCTTGTTCAGCCGCTCTCCGTGGAAGCCGCCGCCGAAGTAGAGGTTGTACTTGCCGGGAGCGCGGCCGGTCAGGCCGATCTCGGCGATGTACGGGCGGGCGCAACCGTTGGGGCAGCCGGTCATCCGGATGGTGATCGGCTCCTCGCGGAGGCCGTTGGCGTCGAGGATCCCCTCGACCTTGGTGACCAGCTCCGGCAGGTAGCGCTCGCTCTCCGCCATCGCGAGGGCGCAGGTGGGGAAGGCGACGCAGGCCATCGAGTTCAGGCGCAGGGCGCTCGCCCCGCCGAACTCACCGAGGCCATGCTCCTTCATCACGGCCTCGATCGCCGGGCGATCCGCGGGCTCGACGTCGGCGACGATCACGTTCTGGTTCGGGGTGCAGAGGAAGGTGCCCTTGTGGATCTCGGCCAGCGCCCGCATCCCGTCGAGCAGCAGGCTGCCCGGCTTGTTGGTCAGCCGCCCGTTCTGGATGAACAGGGTGCAGTGCTCGCGTCCGTCCTCGCCGGTGACCCAGCCCAGGGGATCGCCGTTCGAGGTGAACTCGTAGGGGCTGACCGGACCGAGCTCGTAGCCGAGCCGGTGCTCGATCTCCGCCTTGATCCAGTCGACGCCCTTGTCATCGACCGTGTACTTGAAGCGGGCGTGCGCCCGGTTCGTCCGGTCGCCGAAGTCCCGCTGGACGCTCATCACCGCGTCGACCACCGGGATCACCTGATCGGCCTCGACGTAGCCGATCACGTCGGCCAGGCGGGGGTAGGTCTCCGGCGCCCGGTCGGTGCGGCCCATGCCGCCGCCGACCGCGACGTTGAAGCCCTTGAGCTTGCCGTCCTCGGCCACCGCGATGAAGCCGAGGTCCTGGCTGTAGACGTCGATGTCGTTGCTCGGCGGGACCGCGAAGCCGATCTTGAACTTGCGCGGCATGTAGGTCTTGCCGTAGAAGGGCTCTTCCTTGTCGTCGGATGCGACCTGCTTGAGCGGCGCCTTCTTCTCGCCGGCCGGGCGCTCCTCCTGGTACCAGATCTCCTCGTACCCGGTGGTCTGATGGACCGCGTGGTCGCTGGCTTCCTTGGCGATCTCGTAGACCTGGGTGTGGACCTCGGACAGATGCGGGTTGACCGTGCTCATGACGCCGCGCGAGTCGTCGCCGCAGGCCGCCTTGGTGTCGATCAGCACGTCGCGCAGCTCCTGCAGCAGCGTCTTCAGGTTCTGCCGGTCGACGTAGTGGTACTGGAAGGTCTGGCGGGTGGTGAGCCGCAGCGAGTCCCGGCCGTAGCGACGGGCGAGGTCGTCGATCGCCAGCCACTGGCTCGGGCTCACGACGCCGCCGGGCAGGCGCAGCCGGACCATGAAGGTGTACTCGGGCTCCAGCTTCTGCCGCCGCCGCTCGTCGCGGATGTCGCGGTCGTCCTGCTGGTACATGCCGTGGAACTTCAGGAGCTTGTTGTCGGTCTCCGTGACGCCCGCGGTGACCTCGTCGGCGAGGCTCTCCTCGATCGTGCCACGGAGGTAGTTGCTGGTCGCCTTCATGGTCTCATCGGGGATGAGATTCTCGAGGGGCTGTGAGCGATCGCGGCTGCGATCGGTTTCCTTGTGGGGGTTCATGGTCCTCAGTAGACGTCGAGTCGGTAACGGTGGTTGCGGCGCATGTCGGCCAGATACTCCTGGGCGCCGTCCTCGTCGAAGCCACCGTGCTCCGCGATCAGGTCGGTCAGGGCGGTGTTGACGTCGGGCGCCATGTAGGTGGCGTCGCCGCAGACGTAGACGGAGGCTCCTTCCTCGAGCCAGGCGTAGACGTCGCGCCCGCGCGCCCGCAGCCGGTCCTGGACGTAGACCTTCTCGGCCGCGTCGCGGGAGAAGGCGAGGTCCAGCCGGTCGAGCGAGCCGTTCTTGAGCATCGCCTGCCACTCCACCTGGTAGAGGAAGTCGCTGCGGAAGTTCCGCTCGCCGAAGAACAGCCAGGACTTCCCGTCGGCTCCCCGTTCCTCCCGCTCCTGCATGAAGGCGCGGTAGGGGGCGACGCCGGTGCCGGCCCCGATCATCAGGATCGGCGCGTCGTCGTCGGGCAGGTGGAAGTGGTCGTTCGACTGGACGTACACGGGGACCGTGGCGTCCTCGTCGGTGAGCCCGGCGAGATAGCCGGAGGCGACGCCGGTCCGCTCCAGGTCGTGGAGCGAGTACCGCACGGTGCTGACCGTGAGGTGGACCTCGTCCGGCGCGGCCGCGAGGCTCGAGGCGATCGAGTAGAGCCGGGGCTGCAGCGGGCGCAGGCCGGCGGTGAACTGCTCGGCCTCGACCCCGGGAGCCGGGAACCGGTCGATGATGTCGAGCACGTGGTGGTCGTGGAGGAAGGCGGTCCGCTCCTTGGCCTGGTCCGTGCCGCAGAGCGCGCGCAGCTCGGCCGAGTCGGCGAGCTCGGCCCAGTGCTCGAGGAACCGCGGGGTGGCGGCGGTGATCTCGAACCCGCCGGTCAGGGCGTCCGTCAGGCTGGCGGGCTCCTTCTTCACCGTGACCTCGGCCTCGGCGTCGAGCGACAGCTTCTCGATCAGGGTCGAGACCAGGGCCGGGTCGTTCTGGGGGACGACGCCGAGCGCGTCGCCGGGCTGGTAGTCGAGGCCGGAATCCTCCAGCGAGAGCTCGACGTGCCGGGTCTCCTTGGTCGAGCCGCGTCCGGTGAGGACGAGGTTGTCGATCACCTCGGCCGAGAACGGGTTCTTCTTGCTGAACGCGGAGGGGGTGCTGACCCCGCCGGCGGCCGGGACAGCCACGGCCCCGTTCGTGGCCGCGCCGTCCGACTCGGGGCGGGAGGCGACCAGCTGGCCGACGATCGAGGCGATCCACTCCTCGGCGTCGTCCTCGTAGTCGACGTCGCAGTCGACCCGCTCGGCGATGCGCTCGGCCCCGAGCTCGGCCAGGCGCTCGTCGACTCGCCGGCCGGCGCTGCAGTAGTGCTCGTAGGTCGAGTCGCCGAGGGCGAGGACCGCGAACCGGACCTCCGGCAGCTTCGGCGCCTTGCGGCCCTCGAGGAACTCGAAGAAGTCGAGCGCGGTCTGGGGCGGGTCGCCCTCGCCGTGCGTGGCGGCGACGATCAGGAGGTCCTGCTCGTCCTTGAGCGACCGCACCTTGTAGTCGGCGACGTCGGCGACCTTCGCCTCGATGCCCTCGGCCTTGGCGGCGTCGGCGAGCGAGCCGGCCAGCTCCTTGCTGTTGCCGGTCTCGCTGGCGTACAGGATCGTCGTCAGCCGGGTGCCCGGCACGGCGGCCGGCGCCTCGTGGGACCCGACGCCGGGGGCGAGCATCGCGTCCGGCGCGAGCAGGGCGGCGGGCGCCTGCTGGCTGAGGCCGGCGAAGTAGCCGCTGACCCAGATCGCCTGCTGCTGGTTGAGCGAGCTCGCCAGCCTGGAGACCTGCTCCAGCTGAGTGGTAGTGAGGATCGGGCCCGTGAGTTCCGGGCTGGATGTCTTTAGCGCAGTCATTAATCTCGATTCGGTGCCTGATCGCGTTGCGTTCGGGTCGACACGCGTCGTGCGTGTCCGGCCTCAGCGGGGTCGGGCGCGATGCCCAGGCAGGTGGACAGGCATATACCTTATATCGGATCAGGTTTCATGTGAAGACCCGCCGTGCTGGACAACGACTCGCGCGGCGTGGAATGATCAGGAAATGGCTCGCAGACCGGCTTCCGCACACCACCTCCGCGACCTGGAGCGACTGCGTCGGGTTCGCGACCGGATCGACCGGGAATACGCCCGGCCGCTCGACGTCGAGGCCTTGGCCCGCGACGCCCACATGTCGCCCGGGCACTTCAGCCGCCGGTTCCGGGCGGCCTACGGCGAGTCGCCGTACAGCTACCTGATGACCCGCCGGATCGAGCGGGCGATGGCGCTGCTCCGCCGCGGCGACCTCAACGTCACCGAGGTCTGCTTCGAGGTGGGCTGCGCCTCGCTCGGCACCTTCACCAGCCGCTTCACCGAGCTGGTCGGGATGCCGCCCGGGGCCTACCGGCGGGAGCAGGCCGGCGTCCCGGACGGCCTGGCGCCCTGTGTCGCCAAGCGAATCACGAAACCGGTCAGGAATCGAGAAGCGCCGGTCCCCGCCCGGGCATAGGTTGTTCGCATGGACATCAAGATTCAGACAGCCTTCCTTCCCCAGAGCGACCCGGAGGCCGCCCTGGCGTTCTACCGCGACGCCCTCGAGTTCGAGGTCCGCAACGACGTCGGCCAGGGCGGGATGCGTTGGATCACGGTTGGCCCGGCCGGTCAGCCCGACGTCAACCTGGTGCTCTACCCGCCCGGCGCCGATCCCGGTGTGACCGACGAGGAGCGCGAGACCGTCCTGGCGATGATGGCCAAGGGCACCTTCGCCAGCCTCCACCTCGCCACCCCGGACCTCGATGCCACCTTCGAGGCCCTGCAGGCGAAGGACGGCGTCGAGGTCGCCCAGGAGCCGACCGATCAGAGCTGGGGCGCCCGCGACTGCGCGCTGCGGGACCCCGCCGGCAACATGATCCGCATCCAGGAAGCGAAGTAGCCGCAGTCCGCATGGCCGAGAGGAAGCTGAGCACCGACGCGACCGCCGGGCACCCCGCCGACGGCCATGACCTGATCCGGGTGACCGGAGCCCGGGAGAACAACCTCAAGGACGTCAGCGTCGAGATCCCGAAGCGCCGCCTGACGGTCTTCACCGGGGTCTCTGGCTCCGGCAAGAGCTCGCTGGTGTTCGGCACGATCGCGGCCGAGTCGCAGCGCCTGATCAACGAGACCTACAGCGCCTTCCTGCAGGGGTTCATGCCGACCGTGGCCCGCCCCGAGGTCGACGTCCTCGACGGGCTGACCACCGCGATCCTGGTCGACCAGGAACGGATGGGCTCCGACCCCCGCTCCACGGTCGGCACGGTGACCGACGCGAACGCGATGCTGCGCATCCTGTTCAGCCGGCTGGGCAAGCCGCACATCGGCTCGCCGCAGGCCTACTCGTTCAACGTCGCCTCGGTCGAGGCCTCGGGCATGCTCAAGAAGGGCGGCGAGAAGGCCGAGCGGGTCGACTTCTCCCGCACCGGCGGCATGTGCCCGACCTGCGAGGGCCGCGGGTCGGTGACCGACTTCGACCTCACGGCGCTCTACGACGAGGACAAGTCGCTGAACGAGGGCGCGCTGACCGTGCCCGGCTACAGCATGGACGGCTGGTACGGCCGCATCTTCCGCGGCTGCGGCTACTTCGACCCGGACAAGCCGATCCGCAAGTTCAAGAAGAAGGAGCTCCACGACCTCCTCTACCGGGAGCCGACCAAGATCAAGGTCGACGACATCAACCTGACCTACACGGGCCTGATCCCGCAGATCCAGAAGTCGATGCTCTCCAAGGACCGCGAGGCGATGCAGCCGCACATCCGCCGGTTCGTCGACCGCGTGGTCACCTTCACGACCTGCCCCGACTGCGACGGCACCCGGCTGAGCGAGGCGGCCCGTTCGTCCAAGATCGGGAAGGTCAACATCGCCGACGCCTGCGCGATGGAGATCCGGGACCTGGCCGAGTGGGTGCGCGGCCTGGACGAGCCGTCGGTCGCGCCGCTGCTGACGGCGCTCCGGGAGGCCCTGGACTCGTTCGTCGACATCGGGCTCGGCTATCTCTCGCTGGAACGGCCGTCCGGCACGCTCTCCGGCGGCGAGGCCCAGCGGGTCAAGATGATCCGGCACCTCGGCTCCTCGCTGACCGACGTGACCTACGTCTTCGACGAGCCGACGATCGGGCTGCATCCACACGACATCCAGCGGATGAACGACCTGTTGCTGCAGCTGCGCGACAAGGGCAACACGGTGCTGGTCGTCGAGCACAAGCCGGAGGTGATCGCGATCGCCGACCACGTCGTCGACCTCGGCCCGGCCGCGGGCAGCGCCGGCGGCGAGGTCGTGTTCGAGGGCGACCTCGACGGGCTGCGGGGCAGCGACACCGTGACCGGGCGGCACCTGGACGACCGGGCCGCCCTCAAGGAGGCGACCCGCGAGCCCGGCGACAGGCTGGAGATCCGCGGCGCGACGGAGCACAACCTGCAGGGCGTCGACGTCGACATCCCGCTCGGGGTGCTGGTCGCGGTGACCGGCGTGGCCGGGTCGGGCAAGAGCTCGCTGATCGGCAGCTCGGTCTCCGGGCGGGACGGCGTGGTCACCGTCGACCAGGTCGCGATCCGCGGCTCCCGCCGGAGCAACCCGGCCACCTACACCAAGCTGCTCGACCCGATCCGCAAGGCCTTCGCCAAGGCCAACGACGTCAAGCCCGGCCTGTTCAGCGCCAACTCGGAGGGCGCCTGCCCGAACTGCAACGGCGCGGGGGTCGTGTACACCGACCTGGCGATGATGGCCGGGGTCGCCACCACTTGCGAGGTCTGCGAGGGCAGGCGGTTCCAGGCGTCGGTGCTGGAGTACCGGCTCGGCGGCCGCGACATCAGCGAGGTGCTGGCGATGTCGGTCGACGAGGCCGGCGAGTTCTTCGCCGACGGCGAGGCCCGCCTCCCGGCCGCCCACAAGATCCTCGTCCGGCTCGCCGACGTGGGGCTGGGCTACCTGACGATCGGCCAGCCGTTGACCACCCTCTCCGGCGGTGAGCGGCAGCGGCTCAAGCTGGCGACCGAGATGGCCGGCAAGGGCGATGTCTTCGTGCTCGACGAGCCGACCACCGGGCTTCATCTGGCCGACGTCGAGCAGCTGCTCGGTCTGCTCGACCAGCTGGTCGACTCCGGCAAGTCGGTGATCGTGATCGAGCATCACCAGGCGGTGATGGCGCA
>JBEBTS010000119.1:0-7027 GCA_040393665.1 Conexibacter woesei | reverse complement strand
CGGAGCCGGAGCTCTACTGGAACTACGGCGACTCGGTGATGAACGCGTACATCCCCTACTGCGACGGCGCCTTCGAGTGCTGGAAGACGGAGCATCTCGAGACCTTCGTCGACGTGATCGCCTCGGGCCGCCCCCGCATCGACGACCCGCGGGCCCGGGTGCCCGCCTCCGGGCACCGGTACTGAGGCCCGGGCTCACCCCTGGAAGCCGAGGAAGCCGAGGAAGCCGACTTTGGGCCGCATCCCGATCCGACTCCAGCCGCGGGCCTCGTCGAACGCCGTCACCGGCGAGCGCGACCCGGGCGACGGCACGGAGCCGGCCCTGGTCGCCCGGGTCACCGCTCCCCCGGTCGACGGCAAGGCCAACGCCGCCCTGATCAAGCTGCTCGCGAAGCGGCTCGGCGTCGCGAAGTCGAAGATCGCGATCGTCCAGGGCGAGACCGGCCGGGACAAGATCCTCGAGATCGAGGGCCTCTCCCCGGCCGAGATCCGGCAGCGGCTGCTGCCCGTCAGCGGAAGCTGACGGGCTTCACCACCTTGCGGCGATTGCCCTTGGCGTCGGTCGCGATCACGATCAGCTTGGCCCGGGTCACGTTCCGGCGGCGCAGCCGCTTGCGGAAGCGATCCCCGACCTTCATCCGGATCTGCTTCTTCCCGGACTTGCGGACCTTCGTGTTGAGACGGCCGATGGTCACCTCGCGCGAGCCCTTGCCGCCGGCCCGCTTCATCCGGGCGACGAGCTTCGTCTCGACCTTCACCGGCATGCTCTCGTCGGTGATGTCGAGTCGGAAGGGTTGACCGGCGCGGAGCAGGCGGCGCAGGCTCGGCTTGCCGAGCGTGCGCACCTTGAGGGTCGGCTTCTTCTTGTCCTTCGGCGCCGGCGGTTCCGCGCGGGTCCGGCGGAACGGCCCGGAGATCTCGTAGATCACTCCCGCGGGGATGGCCCGCTGCGAGGAGAAGTACAGCCGGCTGCCAGACGGGTCGAAGACCGGGCCGGTCAGCTCCGAGTTGGCGTGCTCCTCACCCGGCAGGTGCAGGAACGAGGCCGCCTTGCCCTCCGCCGTGATGATGCAGATCTGGTGCTCGCCGGGGTCCTCGCAGACGAACAGGTCCCCGGAGATCGGCGACACGGTGACGTTGTCGGTGTCGTGGAGCGGGGCGTCGTCGCCCAGCGCCTCGCCGTCGTACAGCACCTCCAGCAGGTTGTCGGCGCAGTGGTAGGCGAACACCCGGTCGTCCTGGGTGGTGGAGAAGTAGACGATCCCGTCGTCGTACCACATGCCTTCGCCGCGCCGGAACACGGTCGCCTCCGGCACCTGCTTGCGGGTCGGGACGGCTCCGGTGAACTGGGGATCCGGCAGGGTCACCCACTTGACGGAACCGTCCTCCTGGACCACGGCCACGTCGAGGCGGCCCTTCGAGAGGTCCGGGTACTTGTTGGGGGTGAACCGGTAGAGGCAGCCGTCGCCGACGTCCTCGGTCAGGAACACGTGCTTGCCGATCGGATCGACGGCGCAGGCCTCGTGCTTGAAGCAGCCCATCTCGGGGCGCACGATCTGGGCCTTCTTGCCCCACGGGTCGCACTCGTGGACGAAGCCCTTGTCGACCTCCTCGCAGGAGAGCCAGGTCCCCCACGGGGTGACGCCGCCGGCGCAGTTGATGTTGGTGCCCTTGAGGATCGGGTACGCGTCGGTGACGTTGAACTTCTTGTCGAACCGGATCGCGGCGGTGCCGATGTTCCAGTCGAGCGCGGGCAGGTCGGGCGCCTCGCTGTTGGAGACGAGGATGAAACCGCCGTCGTCGGTCTTGTAGCTGCCCATGCCGTCGGGCAGGACGTGGAACTTGTACGGGCGCGGCCCGATGTTCTGCTCCGAGCGGGCGATCACCCGGGACTTGAAGCCGGCCGGAAGCCGGATGCCGTTCTCGTCCGGGGCCTGGAGCGGGCCGTACGGGCTCTCCCCGATCTCCGCCGGTGCGGCCATCGCGTCGAGCGCGCGGCCCAACAGTCCCCCTGCCAGTGCGACTCCGCCTGCGGCGCCGGCTCCGACCCGCAGCGCGTCACGCCGGGTCACCCCGGTCTCTGCCAATTCCTGATCCTTCACGTGGTCTCCCTCGTCGTTTCCCTGACTTGCAGGGTAGCGACTCGGCCCGTCAGGGCGTTCCGGAGGGATTCCCGCCCGGGCGGGAGCGGATCAGCGTGCTTCCCAGGCGTCCTTCTGCTCGGCCAGCTCCCGGACGTGCTCCGGCAGCTCGCCGGTCACCAGGTTCTCCAGGGTCACCGACTCGAGCACCGACCGCAGGTTCGCCCGGACAGCGATCCACACGTTCTGCAGCTCGGTCGCGTTGCCGCTGTAAGAGATTGATTCCGGGGGTGCCGACTGGACGTTGGCGATCGGCCCCTCGACCGCGCGGATCACGTCCGCGACCGAGACCTCGTCGGACGGGCGGGCGAGCCAGTAGCCGCCCTTGGCCCCGCGGCGCGCACGCACGATCCCGGCCCGCTTGAGGTCGAGCAGGATGTGCTCGAGGAACTGCAGCGGGATGTCCTGCGAATCGGCGAGACGCTCCCCCTTGACCGGGCCCTCGGGCGATGCCGCAAGCTCGACCGCGGCTCGGACTGCATAGTCGGACTTGGCTGAGACACGCACGGCCCCTAGTAAACCAGCCCCGGCCTTTTTTAGACCTTTCCCCCCGGAAACGGCGGAAATCGACCGTCGCCGGGCTCGGCCCGGTCCGGTGCCGGGCCGCGCGGGCCCGGTGGCTCAACTAGAGCCGGCCGGTTCCGGCTGCGGGTCGGAGGCCTCCATCTCGACCGGCTTCGGACGGAAACGCTCGTACCAGCGGGGCGCCATCAGGATCAGGGCGAAGCCGAGCCCGGCGACGACGGCCGCGATCGGCCAGACCAGCGGGTCGCCCTTCTGGACGGTGGCGATTCCGGAGGCGATCAGGACCACGCCGAGCGCCAGCCGGATCGAGTCCTGCGGCACCCGGTCCATCAGCGCGGCGCCGATCACCACGCCGGGGACCGAGCCGATCAGGATGTTGCCGACCAGGCCGAGGTCGACGTTGCCGTGGCCGAAGTGCGCGATCCCGGCGGCCCACAGGATGATCGCTGCGTGGAAGACGTCGGTCCCGACCACGTGCTTGGGCGAGAGCCGGAAGACCGCGATCAGCAGGACGGCGATCACCGTGCCGGACCCGGCCGAGGTGACCCCGATCACGAAGCCGGTGGTGATGCCGATCACGACCGCCGCCACCTTGTGCCGGCGCTCGATCTCGAAGCCGTCGCGCTCGTTCAGGGTGCGGGCGAGGATCAGCGCCCGGGCCAGCGTGATCACGCCGACCATCAGCAGCGTGCCGCCGAGCACGGCGTACACGAGCGAGTCGAGCTTCTCGGTCCCGATCTTGGTTTCCAGCCAGGAGATCAGCTGCACCCCGAAGATCGCGGAGGGCACCGATCCGGCCGCCAGCCAGAAGACCAGGCCCAGGTTGACCGTCTTCATCCGGAAGTGCCGCCAGCCGCCGACGGTCTTGGTGATCGCCGCGTAGAGGATGTCGGTGCCGATCGCGGTGGTCGGCGAGACCCCGAAGATCAGGATCAGCAACGGGGTCATCAGCGCGCCGCCGCCCATGCCGGTCATGCCGACGAGGATCCCGATACCGAGACCGAAGATTGCGATCGAGATGTCCACTTGAGGATTTGGGCTGGAGGGCTGGTCCGGAACGTCTCTCGACTCTCCCGACCGCTTTAGTCGAGAGTCCGGATCCGGCATGGTAGCGATCAAGGCAGCCACCACCTACACTCCTGCCCTGTGACCGCGATCTTGTCGGCCCTCGGGGTCGAACGCTCCTTCGGGGACCTGGCGGTCCTCGACGGGGTCGACCTGGAGGTTTCCCGCGGGGAGATCGTCGCCCTGGTCGGCCCGTCGGGCTGCGGCAAGTCGACCCTGCTGGAGCTGATCGCGGGCCTCGACTCCCCCGACCGGGGGTCGATCGCCGTCGCCGGCCGCCAGGACCCGGCCGGCCGGTTGGAAGGCTGCGCCTGGATGCCGCAGAAGGACTGCCTGCTGCCCTGGTACTCGGCGCTGGACAACGCGGCCCTCGCCCCACGGAACCGTGGGCTGTCGCGGCGCGCCGCCCGGGCCGAGGCTGACCGTCTGTTCCGGCGGCTCGGGTTGACCGGCTTCGAGCGGTCCCTGCCGGCCGAGCTCTCCGGCGGCATGCGCCAGCGGGTCGCCTTCCTGCGGACGTTGCTCTCGGGCAAGGAGATCCTGCTGCTGGACGAGCCCTTCGCCGCCCTCGACGCCCTCACCCGGGGTCAGCTCCAGGAGTGGCTGCTGCCGCTGCTGAGCGAGGAGGGAAGGACCGTGGTGCTGGTCACCCACGACATCGAAGAGGCCCTGTACATGGCGGATCGGGTCGCGGTGATCTCGCCCCGTCCGGGCCGGGTCGTCGAGTGGCTGCCCGGCTCGCGCACGACCGTCGCGGACCGTCGGCAGGTCGTCACCAGCCCGGACTTCAACCACCGGCGGGAGGAGCTGCTGGGGATGCTGCGGCTCGACCGGGCCCGGCCCGAGGCTCCGGAGGCGCCGTGAAGCGGTGGCTGCCTCCCCTGCTGCTGCTCGCCATCCTGATCGGGCTGTGGCAGCTCGCCGCCGACACCGGCTTCCTCGCCGACGCCTTCGGGCTCGAGCCCTTCCTCGTGCCGGCCCCTTCCGAGATCGCGACCGTGCTCTGGCAGGACCGCTCGCTGCTGGCCGAGAACGCCCGGGTCACCCTGGTCGAGATCGTCGCCGGGTTCTTCGTGGCCCTGGCGGCCGGGGTCGGGGTCGCGGTCCTCTTCCACCGGTTCGGCTTCATCCGCCGGGCGGGCTATCCCCTGGTCGTCGCCTCGCAGACCATCCCGGTGATCGTGATCGCCCCGATCCTGGTGCTCTGGTTCGGCTACGGCATCGGCCCGAAGCTGGCGGTGATCGCCCTGATCTGCTTCTTCCCGATCGCGGTCAATACGCTCGACGGGCTGCGCTCGGTCGATCCGGACACGGTGCGGATGATGCGCTCGCTCGACGCCGGTCGCGGCCAGATCTTCCTGCGCGTGGAGGCGCCGGCCGCCCTGCCCCAGGCGTTCAGCGGCTCCCGGATCGCGGTCGCGGTGGCGGTCATCGGCGCGGTCTTCGGCGAGTGGGCCGGCTCGGACGAGGGGCTGGGGCACCTGATGCTCCAGGACAACGCCCAGTTGATGACCACCCGCATGTTCGCCGCCGTGGTCATCCTCTCCGCGATCGCGATGGCTCTCTACGGCCTGCTCGGCCTGCTGGAACGACGGGTCATACGTTGGCGATAGGCTCCGGCTCGAGTTCTGTCATCAGCCTGGAGACCCCTTGAGAAAATTCCCGCTCGTCGCTCTCGCCTTCGTCGTCGCCCTCACCGTCTCGGCCTGCGGCACCAAGTCGGAGAACGAGGGCAGCCCCGTGCGCGAGACCTTCTCGGTGGCCCTCGACTGGTACCCGAACCCGGATCACGCCGGGTTCCTCGTCGCCGAGGACGAGGGCTACTTCGAGGATGCCGGGCTGGACGCTTCGCTGAGCGCCCCGAGCGATCCCTCCTTGCCGATCAAGCTGGTCGCCGCCGGCAAGGCGGACGTGGCGATCTCGTACGAGCCGGAGGTACTGCTGGCCCGTGAGCAGGGGCTGGACGTGGTCGCGGTGGCGAGCATCGTCGACCAGCCGCTGACCTCGATGATCTGGCTCAAGAAGTCGAAGATCAAGCGGGTGCGTGACCTCAAGGGCAAGACCGTCTCAACCGCCGGCATCTCCTACCAGGACGCCTATCTCAAGACGATCCTCGCCCGGGCCGGCCTGGCCGAGGATGACGTCAAGCAGGTCTCGGTCGGTCAGGGCCTCCTGCCTTCGATCCTCTCCGGGCGGGCCCAGGCCACGCTCGGACCGCTGTGGAACATCGAGGGGGTCGATCTCAAGCTCTCCGGCAAGCACCCGGTGATCAGCCCGGTCGACGAGCTCGGCGTGCCCAGCTACAGCGAGCTGGTGCTCGTCGCCAAGGGCAGCCGGCTGGCCGAGGACCCGGATCCGATCCGGCTGTTCATCGGTGCCCTCGCCCGCGGCACCGCTGAGGCCGTCGCCCACCCGGCCAAGGCCACCGCGGCCGTGCTGGACGCCAACACCGCCCTGAAACCGAAGGTGACCGAGGCCCAGGTCAAGGCGACCCTTCCCCTGCTCCGCCGGGGCGGGCTCGAAGGCAAGGACCAGCCCTTCGGCTACATGGACACCGCCAAGTGGCAGGCCTTCATCAACTGGATGGTCAAGCACGACGTGCTCGGCTCCCCCGCCCACGCGGTCGACGCCCTGACCAACGACTACCTCCCCTCAGCCCCGATCGACGCCGGCTGAGCGGCCCCGGCCGCTCCCCGGAAAGAGTCCGCCCGCCCCCATGCGGGGGCACCGACCGGCGCCACGCGGCGGGGTTGCGGCCGTCGGCTCAGGCGGCGTGGCGTAGGGCGTGGCGGATCCGGGCTCGGTTGCCGGGGCCGTGGACCGCTGCTCCGTGCTCGGCGACCATCAGCTCGCCGGCGATGCCGCGGTACGGGGCGTACGGGGCGTAGAACGCCTCGACCTCGGGCACCTCGGCCAGCCGACCGAGGCCGGTCAGGTGACCGACCAGCTTGACCTGCGCCAGGTCCCCGGCCAGCAGCGCGTCGGGATCGCCGCGTCCGTGGAGCGCCAGGCAGGCCAGCGTCCACGGTCCGATCTCCGGGATCGCCAGCAGGCGACGGTCCCCCTCCGGACTCCCGGGGTCGACCCGTCCCGACGCCACCTCGCGGGCGACGCGCACCATCGCCACCGCCCGCCGAGCGCCGAGGTCGCAGGCCTGGAGCTCGGCCGGGGCCACCCCGGCGAGCACCTCGGGCGAGGGCACCGTCGCCAGGAACTCGTCCGGGTGGCCCTCCAGGCGGATCCCCCACCGCCGGATCATCCGGCGCAGGGTCGCCGCAGCCCGGCGGTACACGCTCA
>JBEBTS010000118.1:0-7078 GCA_040393665.1 Conexibacter woesei | reverse complement strand
CGAGGCCGGACGTACTTCTTCATCGAATCGCCGATCGAGCCGACGACCAATCGGTTCCTCGACGACATACCGGGATTCTTGAGATGGCGGGCGGATGCCAGCAACCCAGAGCAAGCTCATGACGCGGCCATCAGAAACGGCCGCGTCATCGTCGCCGGCCAGTGGGTCCTGCCGATCGAGAACAAGGCATCCGACCGCGCTGCCGCGTACGGGCTGATCAAGTCGCTGCCCGCACCTCTGAACAAGAGGCACAACGATCGCTGGTGGTATTTCGAGGAAGGCGGAGTCGGATTCGGAGGTCGGGCATGACCCGCGACCCGATCTTCGACGCGTGGGTCAGGGTCAGGGACGAAAGGTCCTCCTGCCCCGGGAAGGCCGACGTGACGCTCGCCGCCCTCAACGGTCCGGAGGCCCTGCCCCCGGGGAAAGCCGAGCACCTGCTCCATTCGAGGTGCGGACGGTGTGAAGCCATCCTGTCTCGGACCTGGAAACGGAGGCCGCCCCGGTCGGATCTGATCGCTGCGGCCGAGGATTGGCCGACAGGCGGGGCGATGAAGGTCGCTCTCGAAGCCGATCTCGGGAACGAAGAAGCAGCCGAGGCATTGATCGGAGCCGAGTCCGAGGAGCCCTACATTCCGGTCCAGGAATGGGCCAGGCGGGAGCTGGACCGGCTGGTCGAAGGCATCTCGGGCTGGGCGCGCCGGACCTTGAGCCAGGACACGGCCACGCCACAGTTCGGCTCGGGCCTCGGCCTGTCGGCCGGGCCGGCAAGGGAACCGGACCGGCCGGGTGTCTTCGGCCCGGTCGTGTTGAAGCCGGTCGAGGGCGAGCCGGGCAAGGTGCTGGTGACTCTCAGCCGAGACAATTTCCTGGGGGATCATCCGCAGGGTGAGATCGCCGTACTCATCTTTCTGGGCGGAAGACCCAGGAAGGGAGTCCAGACCGTCCTCTTCGGGCCCTCCTCCGACAACCAGGAGCAGTTGATCGAGATGGACTCCAGCTTGATCGTCAATCAGGACTTGGGGGTCCACCTTGCCGTCGAACCCGTTTGAGCCTGCGGGCGACGACCGCGGCGGGCTCGACCAGTACTGGCCGATCTGGGATGTCCGGGAAGGCGGGTTCGGCGCTCTGGCCAAGACGGTTTCACCCCGTTCGCTGAACGGTCACGGGCTCAACGCCAGTCGGACGGAGCTGGACGACCAGGAAGACGACCTGGAGATGATCGATCTCCTGCTGCGGCGGCTGGCCGAACGGGGCTTCGAGTACGACGAGGCGAAGTGGACAGCCGCCGGACAGGGGAGCCAGCCGGTGCGACACCCGGGCTGGATCGCGAGCGAGGGCGGCAACTGCCTCGATCTCTCATCGACGTTCGGCGCGATGTGCCTAGCGGTCGGGATCGCCCCGCTGCTCGCGATCGCCGGGGACCACGTCTTCGTGCTCCTGCGGCCCGGATGGCTGCGGGGGCACGATCGGAGCAGTGACCCGTTCACGGTTGACGGGGGAGATGTCTGGGGCCACGATCCCGGAGTGTTGCGGATCTCCGATTCCTCGTCGCTTGCCCAGATGGTCGACGGCGGTTCGTTGATCGCGGTCGACTGCGTGACCGTCGTCGAAGAGGCGAGCGCCGAGCGAGCGGGCGAGCCGTGCTCCGCGTGGATCGAGGAAGGGCTGTTCCTGGTCGATGTCGTGTTTGAACAGGATCACGGTGGTCACCCTCCGCTCGACCCTCCACTGAGCTGGCCGTCGGTCCGCCGCTTCCCGCCCGAGGCGATCGCCCTGCCCGAGCTCAACGCGGCGCAGAGCGAGCTGTTGGCTCAGCTGTCCGGCCTCGCTTCGAAAGGAGGGATCACAGCGGCGATTCGGGCCGAACCGGGCTCCGGGAAGAGCACGGTCGCACGATGCCTGGTCGCGGCGCAGAAGAACAACGCGGCGTGGTTCCTCAACGCTTCGGATGCTCGATCACTGATCGACAGCCTGGCCGAGGCCGAGATGGCGGAACGGGGCATCTCCGATCAGGGCAACCACGGGATCGAGGCAGGATCTCTGGAGAACCCCGATCGGGAGGCGTTTGCGCTGGCCGCTCTCGATCGGCTACGGCGGGCAGAGACGCCCTGGCTGGTCGTGCTGGACAACGCCAACGGAGATCCGGCCCTCCTTCACAAGTACATCCCGCACCCACGTTCGCGGCAAGTGGTGCTGTTCACGACGACCGGCGCCGACCCCAACTGGGCCGACGGCAGGTGGCGTCCCGAGGTATTGCGGCATGAGCTGAGCCCGGCGACTGAAGAGGAGGTGGCCGCGCGGTTCGGGGACGAGACGCTAGGCGAGGACTGGTTCGATCTGATCGGTGGGCGGCCCCTGATGGTCGAGACGTTCGAGCGGCTGCTCTCCGACAACCGGATCACGGTCGAATCCATCCTCGAAGCGGCCAAGAGCACGCCCGCTGTCGAGAGCGTGGACCCGGCGGCGGGCGCTTACTGGAGCTCTCTTGCCGGCCTGCGGGGCGAGAGTCGGCTCCGGTTGGCTCGGATCGCTTCATGCCTGCCGGTGGATCGCCTCCCGGTCACGTTGTTGACTGAGCTCGGTGATGCCACGGGCGAGGATGTCGACGAGCTGATCAAGCTCGGCTTCTTCAACCTCGACCGGAGCGGAAATCACGTCAGCGTCCACCGGTTGATCGCCAAGGCGGTTCGGGGGCTCGAGCTCAGCGATCCGGGCTCGCTCGGATCCTTCTCGCCGGCGACGGTGATCGCGGCGAGCCAAGAGGCTTGCGACCTCCTCGCTCTCTACGGTGACCCCGAGGTGATCACCGAGCTTTGCGGTGAGCTCGAACGCTTGCTGGACAAGGATCCCGTCTCGTTCGACACGCACATTCGCGGCTTGGCCAAGCTGGCGGCGGTGTTCGAGCTGAGGGGCCAGCTCGACCGCTCGAAGGGGGTGTTCGCCACGGTCGAAGAACGGATCGAAGGTGATGATCGATACACGGACCTGAAAGCGGAGTGCCTGTTCAACCGCGCCCGAGCGGTGAACCGCGACGATCATGCCACGACCGAGATGTTGGAGCAGGCCAATGAAGATGCGCTGCTCGCCTATGAGATGGTCACGGGTGGATCGCCCGATGGGGAGAACGCGGTCGAATCCGGCAGGTTCCTGGCCATGCTCGGGCTGCTGCAGAAGCGTTTGGCCCCGAAGGCCGCCGACCGTGTCACCGCACTTGCCGGCCTCAAGGAATCACTGGCGACCCTCGAGCGAGCCGACGAGTTGCGGGCGAACTTGGGGGAGATGCACCCGGAACGAGTCAGGTCCATGTTCAACCTCGCCGGCGTCCGGATCGCGCTTGCCAAGCTCGAGCCGGAGAAGGCGGCGACGCACCTGACGGAAGCGGACGAGATCTACGCTGAAGTCTTGGGGCGACGCCGACGGATATTCAGGGTCGAGGTCCATTCCCACACGGCGATATGCGTTCAAGGGCGAGGCAGCGTGGCGTACTTTCGGGCCATCCTGGTTGCGGAGAGCGACCTCGAGAGAAGCGGCTACCTGAGGGACTCCAGCCGGTTCTTCAGCCAGGCGCTGGCTCAGTGGGAGACGATCGAATCCCGGCAGGACGGTGCGGAGACGGCAAAGGCCAACCGGCTCATCGCCAAGACCGCGCTCGCCCGCGCGGCTCACCGCAAGCTGCGGCGAGAAGAATCACCCGAAGGGACATCGCCGGGAATGGCGGACTTCTTCGGTTTGGTGGCAAAGCAAGCTACGGATGACTTTTCCGGGAGGTTCGTCATTGATGCTGGGTGAGGACGCACGACGGGCGCTCGACTGGGTGCGGGATTGGGTCGGATCGGAGGCATTGCAGTCCGTGGTCCGGTTGTACGACGGACGGATTCCGGAGGGCCTGGACCTTGCGGGCCGGCTTGCCTGGCTCAGCGAGTTCTCCGACCGGTGGAACTTCCGGCAGGGCAAGGAACGGAACCTGGTCGAGTCGCTGGACTTCTCGGAGCCGGCCGCCTCGGTCATCTTCGAGTCGGCCGAGGAGCTGGGTCTCCGTGGGTCGGACCGACCTCAGGGCGCCGAGTTCGATCACGTGGTCATCCTCGGTGGCCTGGCCCGGGCGTGTGTGTCCCGCCCTCGGGAAGCGGCCCGCCTGATCGAGGCGGATGGCGTCGAAGCCGGGCACCTGGTGGCATTGGGTGGATTTCGCCCCCTCAAAGGCGGTGAGGAAGAGCTGGTTCGTGACTTCCTCGGCGTGAACGCGACCGATGAGTACGAGGCGATGGATGCCGGCGTCCGTTCGGCCTTCGGCCTCGGAGCATCGGCATCCGCGGAAGGCGAGCGGTCGGAGCAACTCGGCGCCTCCTGGGAGATTCGGGCCTACGAGCCGGAATCGGCCCTTCCGGTCCACGTCGTCGCAGCCCCCTCGTCGGATCCCGGAGTGCGTCGGGCCAACACGGCTGACACATATGAGTGGCTCGCTTCACGATCGGGCTGGATCGAGCCGGGAAGCTCGATGTTGATCGTGACCACCAACATCTACCGGCCGTACCAACAGGCTGACGCGATCAGGATGCTCACCCTGCCGTACGGGATCGAGGTCGAAGTCTTCGGCGGCCTTCCGGGAGCCAGCGACCCCCGACTCCTCAAGGACTTCAGGCCGCACGACTACCTGCAGGAGATCCGCTCGACGATCGCGTCCATGTCCCGCCTCAGGGCCGCGATCGAGCAACGGCCAGCGGACGGCTGAAACAGGGCTAGCGGGTATCTCTTGGCGGATCCGGCGATCGCCGGAGGTGCCCCGGCCCACGCTGAGCTCGTACGAGGTCGGCCCTGCGATCATCTCGGCATGATCCAGACGTCCGCCCGTCTGCTCGAACTGCTCACGCTGCTCCAGCAGCGGCGCGAATGGACCGGTCCCGACCTCGCCGAGAGGCTGGAGGTCGGGACCCGCACGATCCGGCGTGACATCGAGAAGCTTCGGGGACTCGGATACCCGATCGACGCCGCACCGGGAGTCGCGGGCGGATACCGGCTGGCGGCCGGGACGAAGCTGCCGCCGCTGCTGCTCGACGATGCGGAGGCGGTCGCCGTTGCGGTCGGTCTGCGCAGCGCCGCGACGGGCTCGATCGCGGGAATCGAGGAGACCTCGTTCAAGGCACTGACCAAGCTCGAGCAGATACTTCCGGACCGTCTGCGCGATCGGGTTCGGGACCTCAGCAGCGCGACCTCCGCGTTCGGGCCGGACGGGCCTCAGATAGATCCGGACCTCCTCGCGTCGATCGCGGCTGCCTGTCGTGACCCCGCCCGACTCCGATTCACCTACGTGTCACAGACCAACGAAGTCAGCGAGCGAGAGGTGGAGCCGAGCGCCATGGTCCACAGCGGTCGCAACTGGTATCTGGTGGCGTATGACCTCGGCCGCGACGGGTGGCGAACCTTTCGCATCGACCGAATCGGAGGTGGGATCGAGATCGGTGCCGCCTCTGATCGCCGAGAGGTGCCGGGCGGCGATGCGGCCGCCTTCGTCGAGGCGGGGATCCACGGTCGGGAGGGAGGTCCGGAGGCGGTGCGTGGTTCGGTCCGGCTATCCGCCCCTGCCGCGGAGGTGGAGAAGCGGATTCCGTCGCGCTATGCGACCGTCGTGCCTGACGGGGCTGACTCCTGCGTCGTCGAATCGGTGGCGGGCTGGTCTTCGGAGTTCCTCGTGTGGATGGCCCTGCTGGATGTCGAGATGACCGTGATCTCTCCACCTGAGATGGTGGCGAAGGCCGAGGTCATCGAGCGGCGGCTGGCCGGGGCGAGATGAGCGGGCCTCGGCGGGCATGGACTGAGGTCCATATGTGTCCGCAATGAATCTATTGCGGACCGAAGGTGACCTCATTCACGGATAGGTTCGGCGCATGCCATCAATAACTCGCATCGACTTCATCCCCATTCCGACCCTGGACGTGGATCGCACGGCAGCGTTCTATCGAGATGTCCTGGGACTCGAGGAGTCCCCGCACACCGTCGACTCCCCGCATTCGGAGTTCGACCTCGGTGGTACCACGCTGTCCATCTGGAATCCGACCGAGGTGGGCCGGGAGTTCCTCGCCAACACCAACGCGATCGCACTCCACTGTGACGATGTCGAAGCGATGCGGGCCGAGCTCGAGAGCCGCGAGGTCACCTTCTTCGGCCCCACCATCGACACCGGCGTCTGCCACATGGCGCTCTTCGCCGATCCGGAAGGAAACCCCCTGATGCTCCACGGCCGCTACGTGCCGCGCTCCTGAACCAGGTCACGCCCCAGGCGAGGGCTCATACGCCTGCGCCTGGGGCAGACCAGCCAAGCCGACGACCGGAGTCGAACCGGTGACCCCTTCAATACGGGGGTGGGTCGCTCGGAACTGGTTGTGGGCGGTCAACGCGGATTGGCCGGCGGGTCGATCCCCAGTTGGGAGCAGATTGCCCGTACGAGGCTTGGACCGATCTCGCCGTGGCGGGGGACTGCTGAGACCCGATCGTCTGGTCCTCGCCATTTGGTGTGTTTGGAACCGCCGATTTTCCGGCAGCCGTTTGCGTTGAGGTGCCTTTCGAGATCTCGGAGCTTCACGCCGCGACGAAGCGCAGGTGCTCGCGGCTGTCGCTGGCAACCCGTCCTTCTAGTTCTTCGTCGGGGGTCAGCACGGTCTGCAGGGCATCTAGTGCATTTTCCTTGGCTTCGGCCTTCGTTTTGCCTTGACTCATCGCACCGGGTACTTCGAGCACGCGGGCGACGATCCAGCCATCTTCGTCGGGCGGATCGAAGGAGATCGTGAAATCAAGTGAAGCCGCCATGGGGACACAGTAGCGCCCGGTGGGCCTCAGGTCGAGGTAGTGCGGGTCTTGCCACCACACCATCGTTCGCCTCCGACAACATCCAGAGATCAAATTGCGTCTCTGACTGCCTTTGGGTGTCCGGTTCTGTTCCCGAATGTTCCCTCGGATCCGAATCGGACTCCTTCAGCATTGTTCCCGATGGCTCTGGGATTGAAGCCGACGAGCGGAATCGAACCGCTGACCCCTTCATTACGAGTGAAGTGCTCTACCAACTGAGCTACGTCGGCGC
>JBEBTS010000117.1:0-7095 GCA_040393665.1 Conexibacter woesei | reverse complement strand
GCGGCCAGCTCCAGTTCCTCGGCAACCACCTCTACTTCGGCACCGGTGACGGCGGCGGGGGCGGCGACCCGGACGGCCACGCCCAGGACCCCGGCTCGCTGCTCGGCAAGATGCTCCGGATCGACCCGCGCCAGACGGGGTCCGGGCCGTACTCGGTGCCCCGGTCGAACCCGTTCGTCGGGCGGTCCGGCCGGGACGAGATCTTCTCCCTCGGGCTCCGCAACCCGTACCGCTGGTCCTTCGACCGGGCGGGCGGCAAGAACCGGATCGCGATCGGCGACGTCGGCCAGGACCGGGCCGAGGAGGTCAACTTCGTCAACCTCTCCCGGGCGCGTGGCGGTAACTTCGGCTGGAACCGCTACGAGGGGTTCTCGGTGTTCACCTCTCCCCTGGCCGGCACGATCATGCCTTCGCTCACCCTCGGCCACGGCGACGGCAACTGCTCGGTGATCGGCGGCGTGGTCGCCCGGGACCGCCGGAAGCTCCCGGCGCTCCGGGGCCGTTACCTCTTCGCCGACTTCTGCGGCGGGAAGGTCCTCTCCTTCAAGGCCCGCACCGGCCGGATCCGGAACGCCCGCGACACCGGCCTGCGGATCTCCTCGGTCTCCTCCTTCGGCCGCGGGCTCTCGGGCGCCGTGTACGCGACCTCGCTCTCCGGGCCCGTCTACCGCATCCGGCAGTGAGGCCTCGGATGGGCTCTGCTCCGGTGACGCCTCGGCCTCCACGCGCGCCATCCGCTCGGCGCCCGCCGACGGGGGCGTCCGGGTGTACCTTTTCCTCCAGTCGAGGACGAAAGGGCGGCAAGCATGAGTGAAGGACTGGCGGGCACGGAGTCGATCGCGGTGCAGAACCCGGCGACCGGCGAGGAGATCGCCCGGGTGCCGATCGACTCGGCCGGAGACGTGGCCGCCGCCGTGGCCCGGCTCCGGGCCAACCAGCCGGCCTGGGAGGAGCTGGGCTTCTCCGGACGCCGGGTCTGGCTGAACCGGCTCCGCGACTGGATCCTCGACAACTCCGAGGGGATCATCGAGACGATGCAGGCCGAGACCGGCAAGGTCCGGGCCGAGGCCTCGATCGAGGGGCCGTACCTCGCCGACCTGATCAACTTCTACGGTCCTCGGGCGGAGAAGATGATCGGCGAGCAGAAGCTGCGGCCGAGCACCATGCTCAACGCCACCCGCAAGCTGCGGCTGCAGTACCGCCCCCACCCGGTCGTCGGCCTGATCAGCCCCTGGAACTTCCCCCTGGTGCTTTCCCTTGGCGACGCGATCCCGGCCCTGATGGCCGGCTGCGCCGTGGTGATGAAGCCCTCCGAGGTGACCCCGCTCGGACTGAACGAGATCGTCGCCGCGTGGCGGGAGGAGATCGGCGGCCCGGACGTGATCGCCTGCGTCAACGGGGCGGCCGAGACCGCCGGCGCCCTGATCGACCACTCGGACTTCGTCGGCTTCACCGGCTCGGACCGCACCGGCAAGCTGGTGATGTCCCGGGCGGCCGACACGCTGACCCCGGTCAGCCTGGAGCTCGGCGGCAAGGATCCGATGGTGGTGCTGGACGGCGCCAACCTGGACCGGGCCGCCAACGCGGCCGCCTGGGGCGGCATGCTGAACTCGGGGCAGATGTGCATCTCGGTCGAACGGGTCTACGTGGAGGCGCCGGCCTACGACGAGTTCGTCGAGAGGCTCACGACCAACGTCGAGGGGCTGCGCCAGGGAGCGGACGGCCCCGAGCCGAGCTGCGAGGTCGGCGCGATGACGATGCCGGCCCAGTTGGAGAAGGTCGCCGCCCAGGTCGACGAGGCCCTGGCCGCAGGAGCCCGGGCGCTGACCGGGGGGCGCCGCGGCGAAGGCCCTGGCCTCTACTACGAGCCGACGGTCCTGGTCGACGTCAACCCCGCGATGTCGGTCATGAGCGACGAGACCTTCGGGCCGGTGGTCACCGTGACCCCCGTCGCCGACGAGGAGGAGGCGATCCGGCTGGCCAACGACTCCCGCTACGGGCTGTCGGCCTCCGTCTTCGGGCCGCGCTCCCGGGCCGAGCGGGTCGCCCGGCGGCTGGAGTGCGGCGCGGTCAACGTCAACGACGTGATCTTCAACATGCTGGCCCCGGGGCTGCCGATGGGCGGCTGGAAGGAGTCTGGGATCGGTTATCGGCACGGTGAGTACGGGATCCGCAAATACTGCCGCTCGGAGGCGATCGTCTCCGCCCGGTGGGCCTTCGACTCGGAGCCGCTCTGGTACCCCTACACCCCGTCCCGCCGCGACCTGGTCGACCGCGTCACCCGCTTCATTGCCGGCCGAGGGCTACGCCGCTTCCGTCCCTGAGCCCGAACCACGCGTCAGCGCTCTGCCCGACGAGAGCTCCCGCGCACGGTTCGAGGGTCGGCCGGGAACCTCGCTGTCGTCAAGCGGGGACGGGGCGTCTCCTGGCCGGAGACTTACCAGGGGTCGAAAGTCGCGGGCAACCGCAACGCTGTCGTCAGGCCGGGGCGGGGCGTATCCCCGGCGGAGACTTAAACGGGGGTTGAGGACGCGAGACGCCCAGCCCCCCCCCCCCCACAAGGCCAGACTCAGGGCGTGGTCGTGCCGGTCACGCCGGTGGGGCCGGTCGCTCCCGTGGCGCCGGTCGGGCCCGGCTTGACGACCACGGTGCGGCCGTCCTCGAGCCGGTAGAGCTCGCCGATCGGCTCGCCCCGACCGACGACCTCCTGGCCGGGCTGGATCTCGATCTGCTCGACCTTGTCGTCCGGGTTGGCCAGGACCGAGTCGGCCGGCACCTGCGCCGGCTTCTCCAAGGACTTGTCGGGGTCGGTGATCACCGAGGTCAGGTCGAGCGAGGACAGCGCCGCCAGGAGGAAGGCGACCGAGAGCACGATCCCGATGTCGAACAGGTTGACCAGGCCGTCCAGCGGATCGCCGGCACGGTCGTCGCGGCTGCGGGCGCGGGCGGTTACCTTCACGGGTTCCCCATCGAGACCTGGGTGGTGTGGCCGTGCTCGACCGTCGCCGGGACGAGCGGCTGGATGTGCTTCTCCGGGGAGAGGTTGGCGGCCGCGTACTCGACGTCGGAGAAGTCCTGGGCGTAGAGCCGGTCACGGACCAGGGAGACGCCGAAGGCGAGGGCGCCGGTCAAGAGGCCGGCCACGGTCACGCCGAAGGCGACCCGCAGGTTGTCGGTCAGCTCGGTGACGTTGCCCTCCGCCAGGCCGCCGAGCGCGGGCGAGAGCGGGATCAGGGTGCCCATCAGGCCGAGCGCCGGGCCCATGCGGACCAGGATCCGGGTCCGTTCGAGGCGCTTCAGCGAGTGGTAGTCGTAGTCGGCGAGGCGCTTCGAGATCCGGTTGGCGGCGTCCGGCAGGAGCCGCATCGTGACCACGGACTCCATCGCGGCCCGCATCGAGGAGCTCCAGGAGACGGCCGTAAGCGAGGTGATCGCCCCGATCTCGTTGCCGTGGGCGAGCTCGACCTCAGCCTGGTCGACAGCGGCTTCGAGCGCCGGCCCGGAGCGCCAGCGGCGACGCCACAGCTCGGCGACCAGGATGCCGATCTCGACGATCGACCAGGCCAACGCCACCAGCGCCATGATGAGGACGGGCCAGCGCAGCGCATCGGAAACGGAAAAGAGGAATTCTTCGATCTGCAAACCGGCCTGAGATTCTAGTAGGTGGACCTAATTCACCCGGAACGGTGGGGGATGGCCGCCCGGAACGGAGACCGATGTCAGACATAGATCGTGCGATAGGCCGGATCACGGCCGCCCGGGCCGACGGCTACGGGATCATCGTCCGGCGACGGGACCGCCCCGGCGACGGCTGGTTCTCGGTGGACGAGCTCGACGGCAGCGGCCGGGTCGAGGCGACCCTGATCTCGCGGATCAGCGGGATGAGCGGACCCCCACCCGAGCACATCCGCGCCGAGTGGATGGTCGAGAGCCTGGCCCGGGCGCTGGCGGACCTGGCCGGCTCCTTCGCGGTCGCCACCGGGACCTTGCCGGACCTGTCTCCGGGCAACCTCCTGCTGGCGGCGGAGGGCGGGCTGTTCCGCGCCTCCGGGGTCACCTCCGACGCGCTCTTCGAGGGTGACCCGGAGGCGCTGGCGGACCGGTTCAGGTCCGGCTTCGCCGAGCTGATGGGCCCGACGATCGAGTGGACCGACGGCCAGGGCCTGAGACCGGCCAAGACCCTGTGGCACGCGGCCGCCGACCGGCTGGCCCAGTCGCTGGTCTGGTCCGGCAAGGCCTTCGACCGACCCGACCTCGCCCTGAGGCTGACCGAGCTCGTAGTCGGGCCGGACTGCCCGGACGAGCGGCTCCGGATCGAGGTCCGGCGGGCCGAGGACGAGTACGGCGACGAGTTCCACCTGCGCACCACCTGCTGCCTCGCCTACCGCACCCCGGACGGCTACACCTGCCAGTCCTGCCCGCTCCAGCGGGCACCGAAGAACCGGGCCTGAGCGGCCGCCCGGTCAGGCGGCCATGGCGGCGAGCTTCTTCACCGTGTTCATGTTGCGCGCGGTGGCCAGGCCGAGGTCCAGCTTCAGCTTCGAGCGCCCCATCCCGTCCGGGTAGTGGACGAACACCTCCCGCGCGGCGGGGACGAGCCGTTCGCCCGCGACCCCCTGGGCGACCCGATCCAGGTCCGACGGCGGCTCCCGGTCGAGGAAGTGGACCGCGACCTGGTTGCCCGGCTCGTCCGGGAACGGGTTGATCTCGACCAGGTCGGCCAGCTCGCGGGCGGTCCGGACCAGGACGTCGACCGGGCTGCCGGCATAGGCCTCCAACCGCGTCTCCAGGATCTCCCGGGCCTTCTCCGGGCTGTCGGAGCTCCCGAAGACCACGTTGCCGCTCGCGATGTAGGTCTGGACCGACTCGAACCCGGCCTCCTCGCACATCCGACGCAGCTCGGTCATCGGCAACTTGCCGGTCCCCCCGACGTTCACGGCCCTCAGCAACGCGACATAGGTCCTCATGGCCCAAGCCTATGGACCCTGTCCGCGTGAGCCCCAAACCCGACCTCGCGGCGGGGCATTCGGCCCACTCTCGATAGCCTTGATTTCATGGCCGAACGCAATTATCTGGATGCAGTTGCTGATCACATCGTCGTTTTCGACGGCGGCATGGGCGCGACGCTGGAGATGTTCGACCTGACCCAGGAGGACTACGGCGGGCTTGCCGGCAAGTGCCACGAAGCCCTCGTCCTGAACCGGCCCGACGTGATCGAAGGGGTCCACACCTCGATGCTCGAGGCCGGAGCCGAGGTCGTCGAGACCGACACCTTCCAGGCATCCCGGATCAAGCTCGAGGAGTGGGGCCTGGCCGAGCACACGGTCGAGATCAACGTCAAGGCGGCCGAGATCGCCCGCAAGGCGGCCGGCCCGGACCGGTTCGTCGCCGGCTCGATCGGCCCGACCGGCCATCTGCCCGCCTCCGACGACCCAACGCTGGGCTCGATCCGGTTCCCCGAGCTGGTCACCGTCTTCACCGAGCAGGCCGGCGGCCTGATCCGGGGCGGCGCCGACCTGATCATCATCGAGACCGTCCAGGACATCCTCGAGGCGAAGGCCGCGATCTTCGGCGCCCGCGCGGCGTTCGAGCAGGTCGGGCGGTCCGTCCCGATCCAGGTCTCCGTCTCGCTGCTGCCGAACGGCGGCAAGATGCTGCTCGGCACCGACATCTCCGCCGTGCTGACGACGCTCGAGGCCCTGAAGGTCGACGTGATCGGGCTCAACTGCTCGACCGGCCCCGAGGACATGCGCGACGCGATCCGGTACCTCGGCGAGAACTCGACGGTGCCGGTCCACTGCATCCCGAACGCGGGCCTGCCGCTCCAGGGCCCGGACGGCGAGACGATCTTCCCGGAGGAGCCGGAGCCGCTGGCGGCCAGCCTCGGCGAGTTCGTCGAGCGCTACGGCGTCGGCGTGGTCGGCGGCTGCTGCGGCACCACCCCGGCCCACATCGCGGCGATCAGCGAGCGGGTCAAGGGCATCAAGCCGGGTCCGCGGCCGGAGCCGGGCGAGATCCGGGTCTCCTCGATGATGACCTCCACCCCGCTGGTCCAGGAGCCCCGCCCGACCCTGGTCGGCGAGCGGGTCAACTCGCAGGGCTCCCGCCGCGCCAAGGAGCTGCTGCTGGCCGACGATTACGAGACGATCAACCAGATCGCCGAGGATCAGGTCACCGGCGGCGCCCACGTGCTCGACACCTGCGTCGCCCTGACCGAGCGCCAGGACGAGGACGAGCAGATGCGCCGGGTCGTGAAGGGCATCTCGCTCTCGCAGCCGGCCCCGATCCAGGTCGACTCGACCGAGCCGGAGGTGATCCAGACCGCGCTGGAGCAGATCCCCGGCCGCGCGATCGTCAACTCGGTCAACCTCGAGGCCGGCCGCAAGAAGCTGGACGTCGTCGTCCCGATCGCGAAGGCCCACGGCGCCTGCCTGATCGCGCTGACGATCGACGAGGTCGGCATGGCGAAGACCGCTGAGCGCAAGGTCGAGATCGCGAAGACGATCACCGAGATGGTCGGGGACGAGCACGGCCTGGAAGCCGAGGCGCTGATCTTCGACTGCCTCACCTTCACCCTGACCACCGGTGACGAGGAGTGGCGGCCGTCCGCGGTCGAGACGATCGAGGGCATCCGCCGGATCAAGACGGAGATCCCCGGGGTCAAGACCTCACTCGGCGTGTCCAACGTCTCCTTCGGCGTGTCCCCCCAGGCCCGGGCGGTACTCAACTCGGTCTTCCTGCATCACTGCGTCCAGGCCGGCCTCGACCTGGCGATGGTCAACCCGAACCACATCAAGCCCTACGGCGAGATCGGCGAAGAGGAACGAGAGCTGACCGACGACCTGGTGCTGAACCGGCGCGAGGACGCGCTGGAGCGGTTCATCGGCCACTTCGAGTCCAAGGGCGACGAGGAAGAGGTCGAGGAGGCCGATCCGACCGCCGACATGGAGCCGGAGGAGGCACTCCACTTCCACATCCTGCGCCGCAAGAAGGAGGGCGTCGAGGACTGGATCGACAAGTCGGTCGACAAGATCGGCGCGGTCCCGACCCTGAACGACGTGCTGCTGCCGGCGATGAAGGAGGTCGGCGACAAGT
>JBEBTS010000116.1:0-7114 GCA_040393665.1 Conexibacter woesei | reverse complement strand
AGGTCCTCCAGCGAGTCGCCGACGGCGATGGTCTCCTCGGGCGCGTAGCCGCGGACCCGGGAGTGGGCGGCGACCGCGCCGGCCTTGGAGACCTCCCGGGGCACCAGGTGGTAGCAGTGGGTGGTCTCGATCCCCGGCATCTTCCGGTGGATCGCGCCGTTGTCGAGCAGCCTGAGGTCGCCGTGGCCGTTCTCGTCGAGCAGCCGGTTGGCCTCGGCCGGGTCGACCTCGCCCCGGAACAGGTGGGACATCTCCCGGTTCAGGTGCCAGGGCTCGTGGAACTCGAGCCGCCCGGAGAAGCTCTCCAGCAGCAGGTCCGGGACCCCGCGATCGGTGATCTGCTCGACCACGGTGCGCTCCGGATCGAGCTCGAACCCACCGGTCATCATGAACCGCTCCCGATCGACCGAGAAGGCCGATCCGGCCTCGAAGATGTACGAGGTCTGGCCGATGATCCGGGCGTCCTCGTGGACCTGGACCTCGCGGCGGCCGGACATGATCACCACCTCGACCCCGGCCCGAGAGCACGCTTCCAGGGCCCGCGCCTGGGACATCGAGAAGTTGCCCTCCTCGTCGGTGAAGAGGGAGGCGCCGAGTCCGAGCAGGGTGCCGTCGAGATCGGTGTAGACGCAACGCAGAGCCATGGGGCGAGACGCTACTGCGCGGGGCGCTCGGGTGCGGCGCCGGTCCGCACGGTGCTCCAGGCGGGCCGGACGGTCAGGTCGGGGCCGGTGCCCGGGGCGGGCCGGAAGGAGCCGAGGTCGGGCCGTCCGAGCGAGTCGAGGGTCCCCGCGAGGGCGGCGATCACCTCGGCCGCCATCCCGCCGAGCGCCGCCAGCGGCTGGTGGGCGTTCCGCTTGGTGCCGAGATCGACCTGGGCCATCCCCTCGATCCCGAGCCGGTCCCAGACCCGGACGAGCATCGCGATCTCGACGCCGTACCCGGTGACGAACTCGATGCTCTCCAGCAGGTCGCGACGGGCTGCGACCTCGCCCGCCAGCGGCTGGTCGAACCGGACCAGCTCCGGGACCAGCCGGGCGAGCAGCGGGCGGGCGGCCAGCTCGGTGACCCGGCCTCCGCCCTGGGGCAGCTCGGTGCCGTCCTGTCGAAACGGCCGGCGGTAGGTCCCCTTGACGAACCCCTTGGGCGCGGCGGCCGCCGGCCCGGATCCGCCCTCCGGCCCGGCGAGCCCTTCGCAGAACGGTCCCAGCAGGCCGGTGACGTAGTGACGGCCGAAGTCGGCGATGTCGCCGTCGACGAAGACCACGAGCTCGCCCCGCGCGACCGAGAGCGAGCGCCACATCGCGTCGCCCTTGCCGAGGACCGGGCCGAACTCGGTCGCCAGGTCGCGTTCGGACACGACCTCGGCGCCCGCATCCCGGGCGGTGACCGCGGTGCCGTCGGGCGAGTCGGCGTCCACCACCAGCACCTGGCTGACGACGCCCGACTCGACCAGCAGCCCCAGCTCGCCGACCGTCGCGGCGATCGTGCCGGCGCAGTTCCGGGTGGGGATGACCACCGTGACCGGGCCGGGAAGCCGGGAGGCCAGTTCGGTGGCGGGGAAGTCCGTGTGGGCGAAGGTGTCTAGCATCGTCGGAGTGAGGGATCTGCCCACAACCCTACGGACCGCCGCAGGTGAGTTCAACGTGGCGCGGCCGGTCGTGGTCGGGGTGGTCAACGCCACCCCGGACTCCTTCTCCGACCGGGGCGACCGGTCGACGGCCGGCTCGATCCGACAGGTGGAGCAGCACCTCGAGGACGGCGCCGCGATCATCGAGATCGGCGGCGAGTCCAACGTGACCAACCGGCCCGCGGTGACCGCCGAGGTCGAGACGGAGCGGATCCTGCCGGTGGTGGCCGCGGCGGTGGCGGCCGGCGCGACGGTCTCGATCGACACCTACAAGCCGGCGGTCGCGGCGGCGGCGCTGGAAGCCGGGGCCGCGATCGTGAACGACATCAGCGGCGGCGGCAACCCGGAGCTGCTCGAGGTCTGCGCGAAGGCGGGGGCAGCGGTCGTCCTGATGCACACCGAGACCCCGCCCAAGTCCCAGATCTGGGACGAGCAGCTCTACCCGGACGGGATCGCGGAGCACCAGCGACGGTTCTTCCGACAGCGACTCGACGCCCTGGCCGAGGCGGGGATCGCGGCGGACCAGGTCGTGATCGACCCCGGGCCGGACTTCGCCAAGACCCCGAGCCAGACGGTCGACGCGCTGCGCGGCCTCGACGGCCTGGCCGCGCTCGGCCGGCCGATCATGCTCGCCGTCTCCCGCAAGGACTTCATCGGCGCGATCACCCACCGGAGGCCGTCGCAACGGGGCGCGGGCACCTTCGCGGCGCTCGGCTTCGGGCTCGACCACGGAGCCCGGCTCCTGCGGGTGCACGACGTCGCGGGCACGGTCGACTTCCTCCGCGTCCGGGCGGCGCTGGCCGGCGAGGAGCCGGTCGATCCGCGACTCCGGATCGCCGAGGAGATCCGGCGGGAGCCGCCGACGGGAGACCCGACCACAGTTGTCTGACTCGCTGCTCTCCTCCGCCTGGGCGGTGACCCTGGATCCGGCCCGGCGGGACGGGCGGATCGTCGAGAGCGCCGTGGAGCCGGCCCGGGAGCCCGAGCTGGTGCCGTTGCCGGAGGAGCTCGATCCGGCGTTCCGCCGAGCGCTCGAGGGTGCCGGGATCGGATCGCTCTACTCGCACCAGGCCGAGGTCTTCTCGCGGGCGCCAGACTCGCATCTGGTGATCACCACGGCGACCGCGTCCGGCAAGTCGCTGGCCTTCAACCTGCCGGTGCTGGACGGGATCGGGCGCGATCCCAAGGACCGGGCGCTCTACTTGTATCCGACCAAGGCCCTCGCCCAGGATCAGGCCCGCGCGCTGACCGCCCTCCGGGCGCCGAACCTGATGCCCGCGATCTACGACGGGGACACCCCCCGCGACGAGCGGCCCGCGGTCCGGCGGAAGAGCAACCTGGTGCTCACCAACCCGGACATGCTGCACGTCGGCATCCTGCCGCACCATCGCCAGTGGGGCGACTTCCTCAGCAACCTCGCCTGGGTCGTGATCGACGAGGCCCACACCTACCGCGGGGTGTTCGGATCGCACGTCGCCAACGTGATCCGCCGGCTCCGGCGCCTGGCCCTCGCCTACGGCCGCGAGCCGCGCTTCCTGCTGGCCTCGGCCACCATCGCCAACCCGGTCGAGCTGGCCGGCCGCCTGACCGGGCTCGACGTCGAGCTGGTCGACGGGGACGGGGCGCCGCGGGCGGAACGGGAGGTGAAGATCTGGAACCCGCCACTGGTGAACCCGGCGATCGGCGCCCGGCGATCGGCGCTGGCGGAGGCGGCCGACCTGCTCGCCGACCTGGTCCTGGCCGGGGTGCGGACCATCTGCTTCCTCAAGAGCCGTCGTGGGATCGAGCTGATCCGCAAGTTCGCGGCCGACCGGCTGACCGCGAAGGGACGCCCCGAGCTGGCTGCCCGGATCGCGCCGTACCGGGCCGGCTACACCCCGGCGCAACGCCGGAAGATCGAGGCGGACCTGGTTTCGGGCGAGCTGTTGGCGGTGGCCTCCACCGACGCGCTCGAGCTGGGGATCGACATCGGCGGCCTGGACGCGGCGATCTGCGCCACCTTCCCCGGGACGGTGGCCGGGCTGCGCCAGATGTGGGGCCGGGCCGGGCGGCGCGGCCGGGGCCTCGCCGTCTACATCGCCGGGCCGGACGGCCTGGACCAGTACTTCTGCCGGCATCCGGACGAGTTCCTGGAGCGGCCGGTGGAGGCGGCGATCCTCGATCACGCCTCACCCGAGATCGCGGCCCGGCACATCGTCGCGGCCGGCTTCGAGCTGCCGTTGACCGCGGAGGACGCCGAGTGCTTCGGGCCGGGGTTTGAGGAGCGCTGCGAGCGGCTGGTGGCGGACGGCGACCTGCGCCGGACGGGGCACGGGCTGGTCCCGCGCCGGACCGGGTTCGTGGCCGGGGACCTCTCCCTGCGCTCGTCCTCCGCCGAGAGCATCGGCGTGGTCGACCGGGAGTCGGGGGAGGTGATCGGCACGGTCGAGCTGGGACGCGCCTTCACCACGGTGCATCCCGGGGCGGTGTACATGCACCTCGGGCGCTCCTGGGAGGTCGAGCAGCTCGACCTCGGATCGGGCCAGGCGATCGTCCGTCCGTTCGACGGCGAGTGGTACACCCGGCCCCGGGTGGAGACGGACATCTTCATCGACCGGACCATCGAGAGCCGGGAGGCCTGCGGGATCGAGCTGAGCTTCGGTGAGATCGCCGTCAGCGACCGCGTGATGGCCTACCAGCGGATCCTGACCGCGGACCAGGAAGCGATCGATCTGATCGATCTGGAGCTGCCTGAGCAGGAGTTCCGGACCAGGGGGCTGTGGTACACGGTGCCGGAGGAGCTGCTGGAGGAGATGCCGTTGAACGCGATGCTGGGGGCGCTGCACGCGACCGAGCACTCCCAGATCGCGGTGCTGCCCCTGATCGCGATGTGCGATCGCTGGGACATCGGCGGCCTCTCGACCAACCTGCATCCCCAGACCGGGCTGCCGACGATCTTCATCTACGACGGGCATCCCGGCGGGATCGGGCTGACCAGACGCGGCTACGAGCTGTTCGAGCGGCTCACCGGCGACGCCCATCGCCTGGTCGCCGAGTGCCCCTGCGAGTCCGGCTGCCCCTCATGCGTGCAGAGCCCGAAGTGCGGCAACCTGAACGATCCCTTGTTCAAGGCCGGGGCGGCCGGCCTGCTCGGGGCGATGTCGGATGCGGCCGGCCCGGGCTCTCACTCGGCCTGAAAGACGCCCATCGCGCCGCGTTCCATGTCGCGGATCACGTGGCTGACGAAGGGGTAGCTGCCGGGCTCAGCGAAACGGAGCTCGAAGGTCCCCGCCCCGCCCGGGGCGATCGTCTGGGTCGACACCCCGGTGAGGAACTGGTCCGGATGGCCGTCCGGCTCGTAGCGGTCGAAGACCGCGCCGACGACGTGAAAGGCGCTGAACAGGTTGGGGCCGGCGTCCGCGACGTGGATGCGCACCAGCTCGCCCACCGGGACCTTGATCGGCTCGCGCGCGTACCGGCCGGCCCGGCCGTTGAATCCCACGTACTTCGGGGCCTGGTGAGCCATCGCGCGGTGGCTCGGGTTCAGCCGGCCGACCTTGAGCCCGCCGTAGAACTCGCTCTGGACGAGCGTGACCTCCTTGGCGGCCGGCGGCCGGGGCGTGACCGGATCGACCACGATCGCCCCGTACATGCCCATGCCCATGTGCTGGAGCATCGGCGGGGTGCCGCAGTGGTAGACGTACACCCCGGCCCGACGGGCGATGAAGGAGAAGGTGTGGGTCTGCCCCGGTGCGATGCTCCGGAACGCCTGATCCGGGGCGATCTCGGCGGCGTGGAAGTCGATCGAGTGAGGGGCGCCTCGGACCGCCTTGATCCGCTTGACCCTCCACTTGCCCTTGCGCTTGACCCGCTTCCGCTTCGCCGGCGTGCCCCGGTCCGCGTTGGTCAGGGTGACCTGGATCGTGTCCCCCTCCGTGGCCCGGATCACCGGCCCGGGGACGGTTCCGTTGAAGGTCCAGGCCCGCATCTTCACCCCGGGTGCGACCTGGACCGTGGCCTGCCGCGCGACCAGGTGGACCGGGACCACCGCCCCCCGGGACGTGCCGGGCAGGAGGGTCAGCAGGCCCGCCGCGCCGGCGAGCAGGATCAGCGCGAGCCGCGTGTGGCGGTCCCTCGCTGATCCGGGGACAGGGTCCGACTCGACTCTCCGCGTGGGGCTCATGCCCCCAAGCTAACCCCGGAAAGCCCGCTCTGCCGGAGGTCTGCGGGAACCCCGCGAGGGGGCTTCGGACAAACCCGCAGAGCGGTGAGTGGCGAGGGCCGGGATCGAACCGGCGACACCACGATTTTCAGTCGTGTGCTCTACCAACTGAGCTACCTCGCCAAGGAGCAGACAGGCTATCGGGAAACCGGTCCGCCGCGCCTTCAAAGCGAAGGGCCCCGGGGTTTCCCCCGGGGCCCGGGCGCCGGACCTGCCGACGCCTTCGCCTTCTCCCTGATTCGTTGCGGGTCCCTGGCTTGCTACTTCCGGACGGTCAGGGTCGCGACGGCCTTCTTGCCACCGGCGGAGAAGGTGATCTTCGCCTTGCCCTTGGCCTTCTTGGCAGCCTTGACCTTCACGGTCTTGGTCACGGTCTTGCCCGGCTTGACGCTCACGGAGATCGTCTTCGGGGCCTTGACCTTCTTGTTGCTCGACTTGACCTTGATCTTGGTCTTCAGGACCTTGCCACCCGAGTTGGTGATCTTGACCTTCACCTTGGCGACCTTGCCACGCTTGACCTTGCCCTTCTTCGGGGTCGCGGTCAGCTTGCCGACCTTGGCCGGCTTGACGACGGCCTTGCAGTCAGGCGGAGTGCCGGTCTGACCATCGGGGCAGACCTCAGGCTCCGGCACCACCGTCTTGCAGTGAGGGTAGGTGCCCGTGGTGCCTTCGGGGCACGGTTCCGGGGGCGGCTTCGGGCCGGTCGCCGCCGGCATGTCGGCCAGGGTGGCGGCGTAGTTGCCCAGCCAGATGCCGCCGACCGGGTCGAGCATGCCGCCGAGCAGCTCGCAGAGAGCGGCGTTCTCGGTGATCAGCGACTTCGCGTCGGGACGGTAGGTGAACGCACCGGCAACGGCGCCTTCCTCCAGGTTCGTCTTGTCGCCGAAGGCCTCGCCGGGGTGCGGCCAGCCGTTCTTCGTCGAGGAGGAGATGTCCAGCGGCGAGAACTCGCACTTCAGCGCGCCGGAGGCCGGGATCGGCAGGCCGATGTTCCCGATCTCGCTGGCGCCGAGGATCAGCGCGAGCTTCATGTTGAGGTCGAGGTCGCCGGTGCTCTCGTCGTACTTGCCGGAACCGTCCTCGGCCAGCTTGAGCTGGCCCTCGATCTTCACGCCCTCGATGTCGAGGTTGAGGTCCGGGAAGTCGAGCCCGGTCGCCTTCGGCACGGTGAAGTTGCCGGCGTTGTCGGTGTAGGTGCCCTTGACCGTGAGCGGGCCGAGCAGGTTGTCGTCGCTGTCCGTGGTGGTCGGATCGAGCACCAGCTCGTCCAGGCCGCCGAGGGC
>JBEBTS010000115.1:0-7163 GCA_040393665.1 Conexibacter woesei | reverse complement strand
CCCTCGATCGGCTGCTCGGCTGCTCGGCTGCTCGGCTGCTCGGCTGCTCGGCTGCCCGGCTGCTCGGCTGCTCGACTGATCGGCTGCTTGGCTTACTCGGAGGCTACTTCGTCGATCAAGGTGTAGCCGCCCTTGCCGTCCATCGCGACGATCCAGATCGGCTGGCGGACGTCGTGGTCGGGGGTGAAGCTGAACTCGCCCAGAGGCGTCTCCTCCTTCACCTTCTCCAGGGCGGCACGGAGGGCTTCACGGTCGGCGGCGAGGTCTTCGAAGCCGAGGTCGGCGTCCTCCGCGGCCTCGGCCAACAGCTGGACCCCGGTGTAGGCCTGGGCGGCGAACTGGTCGGGATCGGTGCCGTACGCCTCGCGGTACTCGGCGATGAACTCCTGGTTCTCGTCCGAAGGGTTGCCGGCGAACCAGGCGGTCGCGCTCTGCGCGCCCTCGCCGTCAGGGCCGGACCGTTCGGCGGCCAGCCTCGAGTTGAAGGCGTTGCCGCCCGCGATGGGGCCGTCGAACCCGCTCTCCCGCAGCTCCTTGATCAGGTCGGCCGCGGCCTCTCCCGACGACGCGGTGATCATGTAGACGTCGGGCTTGGCGTTCAGCGAGAGCCTCAACCCGGCCGAGGTGGTGATCACCGCCCGGACCTCGACCCCGGCCTCCTCGAAGGCGCGGCGCGCGATCTGCGCCGTGCTCTTCCCGAACGGGTCGTTTCGGGGGTGGACGATCGCGGCCGTCCTCGGGGCGACCCGCTCCACCAGGTTGCTCACGTTGGCCGGGATCGCATCGGCCTCGCCGAGCGAGTCGCGGAAGATGAAGTCGCAGTCGTAGGGGCACTCGCCGACGATCCCGGGCCCGGTGTTGGAGACCGCCAGCACCGGAGTCCTCAGCCGGTTCGCCACGGGATCGGCCTGGGCGGCCGAGTTGGAGAAGGTCGGGCCGAGCACGGCGATCGCCTCGTCGCCCTCGATCAGGCGGCGCATCAGCTTGGCCGAGCGGGCCGGGTCCGACCGGTCGTTGCGCTGGACCAGCTCCAGCCGGGCGCCGTTGACGCCCTCGCCCTCGGCGTTGACGTCCTGCACCGCGAGCTGCGCCGCCTTGAGCTGCTGCGGGCCGAAGGCGACCCCGTCGCCGGTGACCGAGAAGACGGAGCCGATCCGGATCGTCTTCCCCTCCCAGTCCTTGTCGTCGTCGCCGCAGCCGGCCGCGAACAGGACCAGGCCGAGCAGGGCGGACAGGGAGATCGCGGCGCGCAGCCGGCCGGATCGGAGGAAGGGGGTGGGCTTCATCTGGGCACCTCTCGGGGACGGGGACGGGACACGCCGCCCGAAAGGGGCGACACGGGCATTCTGCCGTCGCGTCCGGCGTCGGGACGAGGTCAGTCGGACTCGGGCGAACGGTTGCGCGCCGGCCCGATCGTGGCGAGCTGGTCCGGCTTCAACGTCGCCAGCGCGGCGCCCGCCAGGAGCAGGACCATCCCTCCGACCAGCTCGAGCCACAGCCCGGCCGCGGCGGTCCCGGTCGCGTCGAGGTTGCCGGCGCCCGGCGCGTTGTACAGGCCGGTGTCGCCGATGTCGGGCAGGTCGACGAACAGGAAGACGAGCACCACCGCGAGGCCCATGCCGCCGACCACGATCCCGGTGACCAGGGCGACCGGCCGGCTCTCGGAGGCGGCGTTGGCGGCGGCGACGATCAGGAAGACCACGGCCAGGCCGGCGATCACGGCGAGGATCGCGGTCATCGGCCCGTGCTTGTCGAACAGGGTCACGTTGGCCATGTCGACCCCGAACTGGTCCTCCAGCGAGTAGGCGGTGACCACCTGGGAGAGGACGACGATCAGCGATCCCAGCAGAGCGGTGATCACGGTGAGGCGTGCGTTCATGTCTGACTCCCGTTGACGGTGGGGGAACGGCGGGGCCCGGCGGAGGGCCGGCGCTGCGGCCGGGCCCGGCGGGTCACGCCCGGGGACTCGTCGGTCGGGTTCAAGGGCAGCAGCAGCCCGGCGGCGGTCAGCGCGACCCCGGTCGCTAGTTGGAGCCAGAACCCGGACAGCAGGACGGCCGAGACGCCGGAGTAGCTGAGCCGGGCCTGGTCGAGGTCGAGCCCGTTCGGCAGGTCGATCGCCAGCGAGACGACGACGGTCACCCCGCCGACCGCGGCCAGCGCGAGGCCCCAGGTCCGCCGCCCGGTCAGCGCCGTGCCGGCGGTCGCGGCGAGCGCGGCCAGGGAGCCGATCAGCAGCAGGACCGAGTGGGAGCCGGTCGGCGCGGTCACGTCCACGCGGGGCGCGGAGGCGACGTCCTCGATGCCGGCATAGCCGGGCTGGCCGATCTCGGTCGCGCGAAAGTCGGTGAACTGGGAGACGGCGAGCAGGATCGACGCGATCAGGGCCACGGCGATCAGGGCGCGGCGCGGGGTCGCGATCCGGTCGAGCGCGACCAGCGCCCGGCCGATCGCGCCGACCGCGCCGGCGACCAGGGCGAGGCCCAGCCCGAGCAGGCGGGCGACGGCGGCGGCGAGCCGCCCGATCGCACCCCGGATCCAGGGGCCGACCGGGCCGAGCGCGGCGAGAGCCGCGGCCAGCCCGCGCAGCAGGAACGCTGCGGTCCGCTTGATCTCGTGGCCGGTCGCCCGCAGCCCACGGGAGAGCACGTTGCCCTCATGGGCGCGGCGCCGCTTGGCCTGGCGCCGCTTGCGCGCCTCGATCCGCTGCTTCTCGGTCAGCACCGGCCGGGAGCCGCTGGATTCCTTGCGCTTTTTCTCGTCGTTGCTCAGGTCTCTCCCTCATGCGCCGGTCTGACCGTGCGCTCCGGGTCGGAGACTATCCCGCGCCCCCGGCGCATGCGGGCCCGGCAGTGGCGCCGCATCCGGGTCGTCACGGGATCCTCTGCTATAGTCGCCCGTCGCTCGGGTCTGCCTCGCACGCTGCGGGGCTTTTTTTGGCCCGGAGCCGGACTGGCCCGATCATCGCATGAGGTTCGATCCAGCCCCGATCGGCTCGAAAAAGCTGTTTGGCAACCGCATCCGGAAACTTCCAAGACCAGAGAGAAAAAGTGGCGCGCTCCTTCACCCTCGAAAAGACTCGCAACATCGGGATCATGGCTCACATCGACGCCGGCAAGACGACGACGACGGAGCGCATCCTCTATTACACCGGCCGTACCCACAAGATCGGTGAGACCCACGAGGGCGCCGCCCAGATGGACTGGATGGAGCAGGAGCAGGAGCGAGGGATCACCATCACCTCCGCCGCCACCGCCTGCGAGTGGCTCGGTCACCGGATCAACATCATCGACACCCCCGGCCACGTCGACTTCACCGTCGAGGTCGAGCGCTCGCTGCGCGTCCTCGACGGCGCCGTCGCCGTCTTCGACTCGGTCGCCGGCGTCGAGCCGCAGTCCGAGACCGTCTGGCGCCAGGCCGACAAGTACTCCGTCCCCCGGATCGCCTACATCAACAAGATGGACCGCACCGGCGCCGACTTCTACCGCTCGGTCGAGACCATCAAGGACCGTCTCGGCGCCAACGCCGTGCCGATCCAGCTGCCGATCGGGGCCGAGGCCGAGTTCGCCGGCATCGTCGACCTGATCACGATGAAGGCCACCACTTACAAGGACGATCTCGGGCAGGAGCTTGAGGTCGGCGACATCCCGGCCGACCTCGCCGACAAGGCCGAAGAGTTCCGCGCCGCGATGCTCGAGGCGATCGCCGATCACGACGACGAGCTGATGGAGCTCTACCTCGCCGAGGAGGAGATCTCCGAGGAGCAGATCATCGCCGCGCTCAAGGCGGCCACCCTCGCGATCACGGTGACCCCCGTGCTCTGCGGCTCCTCCTTCAAGAACAAGGGCGTGCAGCCGCTGCTCGACTCGATCGTCGCGCTGCTTCCGTCGCCGCTGGAGATCCCGGCGGTCGAAGGCCTCCTGCCGCTGAAGAAGGGCGAGGAGGAGCGCGAGGAGGGAACCCGTCCCGCCGACGACTCCGCCCCCTTCGCCGCCCTCGCCTTCAAGGTCGCCGTCGACCCGTACGTCGGCAAGCTGACCTACATGCGGGTCTACTCGGGCACGCTCGAGGCTGGCTCCCGGGTGCTGAACGTCTCGACCGGCAAGACCGAGCGCATCGGCCGCCTGCTGATGATGCACGCCAACCACCGCGAGGAGATCGAACGGGTCTACTCGGGTGACATCTGCGCCGGCGTCGGCCTCAAGCAGACCGCCACCGGCGACACCCTCTCGGCCCCGGACGCCCCGATCGAGCTCGAGGCGATGGACTTCCCCGAGACCGTGATCGCGGTCGCGATCGAGCCGAAGACCAAGTCGGACCAGGAGAAGATGGGCACCGCCCTCCAGCGCCTGGCCGAAGAGGACCCGACCTTCAAGGTGGAGACCGACGAGGAGACGGGCCAGACCCTGATCCACGGCATGGGCGAGCTGCACCTCGACGTGCTGGTCGACCGCATGATCCGCGAGTTCAACGTCGAGGCCAACGTCGGCAAGCCGCAGGTCGCCTACCGCGAGACGATCCGCAAGGACGTCCAGAAGGTCAGCGGCAAGTTCGCCCGCCAGACCGGCGGTCGCGGCCAGTACGGCCACGCGGTCATCAACGTCGAGCCCGCTCCGGGCGAGGGCTTCGTCTTCGACAACAAGATCAAGGGCGGCGTCATCCCGACCGAGTACATCCCGGCCGTGGAGAAGGGCATCGTCGAGGCCCTGGAGAGCGGCGTCAAGGCCGGTTACCCGATGGTCGACGTCAAGGTCGAGCTGATCGACGGCTCCTACCACGACGTGGACTCCTCGGAGATGGCCTTCAAGATCGCCGGTTCCATGGCGGTCCAGGAAGCCACCCGCAAGGCCAGCCCGGCCCTGCTCGAGCCCGTCATGGCGGTCGAGGTCACCACTCCCGAGGAGTTCCTCGGGGACGTGATCGGCGACCTCTCGCGGCGCCGCGGCAAGGTCCAGGGCCAGGAGCAGCGCGGCAACGCGCTGGCGGTCCAGGCCTACGTCCCGCTCAGCGAGATGTTCGGCTACGCGACGGACATCCGCTCCGCCACCCAGGGTCGTGCCCAGTACACGATGCAGTTCGAGCGGTACGAGGAAGTGCCGTCGAACATCGCCGAGGAGATCTCGGATTCCCGCTCGGGCGGTGGCTCGGCCGAGTAGTTTCAAGGGGGTGACAACCCCGCCCGCGGCAAAGGGCTATATTTCTCAAGTTCGCCCGGAACCGGGCACTTTGCCCCAGCCGTGAAGCTTTAGCAGTTCATTCAGACGTAAACACCAAGAGAACCAAGAACCAAGAGATAGAAAGGTCCAAGGAGAGCGATGTCCAAGGAGAAGTTCGAGCGCGATAAGCCGCACGTAAACGTCGGCACCATCGGTCACGTCGACCATGGCAAGACCACGCTTACGGCGGCCATCACCACCCTGCTCTCCGCCAAGACCGGTGGCGAGGCGAAGGGTTACGACGAGATCGACAACGCTCCGGAGGAGAAGGAGCGCGGGATCACCATCGCTACTTCCCACGTGGAGTACGAGACCGACGCCCGGCACTACGCCCACGTCGACTGCCCCGGCCACGCCGACTACGTCAAGAACATGATCACCGGTGCCGCCCAGATGGACGGCGCGATCCTGGTGGTCTCCGCCGCGGACGGCGTCATGCCGCAGACTCGTGAGCACATCCTGCTCGCCCGTCAGGTCAACGTCCCGCACGTCGTGGTCTTCCTCAACAAGGTCGACCAGGTCGACGACGAGGAGCTGATCGAGCTGGTCGAGGAAGAGGTCCGCGACCTGCTCAACGAGTACGAGTTCGACGGCGACAACACCCCGATCATCAAGGGCTCGGCCCTCAAGGCGCTCGAGGGTGACGAGGCTTACAAGCAGGCCATCTTCGACCTGGGCGATGCGCTGGACAGCCACATCCCGGAGCCGGAGCGTGACCTCGACAAGCCGTTCCTGATGCCGGTCGAGGACATCTTCTCGATCACCGGTCGTGGCACCGTCGCCACGGGCCGCATCGAGCAGGGCAAGGTCAACACGGGTGACGAGGTCGAGATCGTCGGCATCAACCCGACCACCACGACCACCATCACCGGTGTCGAGATGTTCCGCAAGATCCTCGACGAGGGTCTCGCCGGCGACAACGTGGGCTGCCTGCTCCGTGGCACCAAGCGCGAGGAGATCGAGCGCGGCCAGGTTCTCTGCAAGCCCGGGTCGATCACCCCGCACACCAAGTTCAAGGCCGAGGTCTACTGCCTCAAGAAGGAAGAGGGCGGACGTCACACCCCGTTCTTCTCCGGCTACCGGCCGCAGTTCTACTTCCGGACCACCGATGTGACCGGCGTCGCCAACCTGCCCGAGGGCACGGAGATGGTCATGCCGGGCGACAACATCGAGATGACGATCGAGCTGATCCAGCCGATCGCGATGGACCAGGGCCTCCGCTTCGCGATTCGCGAGGGTGGCCGGACCGTCGGTTCCGGTGTCGTCTCGGAGATCATCGAGTAACGACTGCTTTGCCCGGGGCGGGCCACGGAGGAGCGATCTTCCGGCCCGCCCCGTTTTTACGCCCATCGGGCACCGCAGCATCGCATCACCAGACTTGAAGCACCAGCAGCACCGCAGCACCTAGTTTCCGCAGTACCAGTACAGATAGACCTTTGCTTTACCCCGAATGGTCGAACCACGTCGGGCCCGTCTCCGGGTCGGACGAAGGCGGCGGGGGACCTTGACAGCAGCGGGACGCCGGCCAGATCCGGTGATCACGCCCACAGAACGAGAAAGTAAGAAGAGAAGCCGAAGTGGCAGCGATAGCCGCACAAAAAATCAGGATCAGGCTCAAGGCCTACGACCATGACGCGATCGACCGAGCCGCCCGCGAAATCGTCGACACGGCCGAGCGCACAGGTGCGACCGTTTCCGGTCCCGTGCCGCTCCCAACTGAGCGCAACATTTACTGCGTGATTCGCTCACCGTTCAAGGACAAGGACTCTCGAGAGCATTTCGAGATCCGGACCCACAAGCGGTTGATCGACATCAAGCAGCCCACCCCCAAGACCGTCGACTCCCTGCAGCGCCTGGACTCGCTCCCGGCCGGCGTCGACATCGAGATCAGGCTGTAGTCATGTCGGCGATTCTCGGAAAGAAACTCGGCATGACCCAGATCTTCAA
>JBEBTS010000114.1:0-7218 GCA_040393665.1 Conexibacter woesei | reverse complement strand
CTCGGCAACATGTCGCCGGAGTTCGGCTCGACCGCCGCGATCTTCCCGCCGGACGCCGAGACGCTGCGTTACCTCGAGCTGACCGGACGCCCCACGAGCACGATCGAGCTGGTCGACGCCTACGCCCGTGAGCAGGGGATGTTCCACACGGCCGACTCGGAGGAGCCGACCTTCTCCGACACGCTCGAGCTCGAGCTGGACTCGGTCGTGCCCTCGATCGCCGGGCCGAAGCGGCCGCAGGACCGGATCTCCCTCTCCGACGCCAAGCCGTCCTTCCTCGAGGCGCTGAAGGAGTTCGACGAGGAGGCCGCCCACGAGCTGAGCCCGCTGGACGAGGCGCTGGACGAGTCCTTCCCGGCCTCCGACCCGCCGGCCGACGGCGACGGCAGCAGCCCGCTCGGCAAGCCGGCCGGCGCCCCGTCCTCGATGGCGGCCAAGCTCGAGCCCTGCTCCAGCGACTCGGTCCCGGTGACGCTGGAGGACGGCACCTCCTTCGACCTCGACCACGGTCGGGTCGTGATCGCCGCGATCACCTCCTGCACCAACACCTCGAACCCGTACGTGATGATCGGCGCCGGCCTGCTGGCCCGCAACGCGCTGGCCAAGGGCCTCTCCCGCAAGCCGTGGGTCAAGACCTCGCTGGCCCCGGGCTCGACGGTGGTCACCGACTACCTCGACCAGGCCGGTCTCACCAAGTACCTGGACGACCTCCAGTTCAACCTGGTCGGCTACGGCTGCACCACCTGCATCGGCAACTCCGGCCCGCTCGCCCCGGAGATCTCGGCGGCGATCGACGAGAAGGACCTGGTCGTCTGCTCGGTGCTCTCCGGCAACCGCAACTTCGAGGGCCGGATCAGCCAGGACGTCAAGGCGAACTACCTCGCCTCGCCGCCGCTGGTGGTCGCCTACGCGCTGGCCGGCCGGATGGACATCGACATCCAGAACGACCCGCTCGGTGAGGACCAGGACGGCAACCCCGTCTACCTCGAGGACATCTGGCCCGACCCGCAAGAGGTCGCCGAGGTCGTCGGCGACTCGATCCGCCGGGACATGTTCACCAAGAGCTACGGCGACGTCTTCAAGGGCGAGCAGAACTGGCAGGACGTCAAGGTCCCCGAGGGCGACCGCTACACCTGGCCCGACTCGACCTACGTCCGTCGTCCCTCGTTCTTCGAGGACATGCCGGCCGATCCGCCCGGCCTCGCCCCGGTCGAGGGCGCGCGGGTGATGGCCGTGCTCGGCGACTCGATCACCACCGACCACATCTCGCCCGCCGGCGCGATCAAGAAGGACAGCCCGGCCGGTGCCTGGCTGATCGAGCAGGGGGTCGGCCCGGCGGACTTCAACTCCTACGGCTCGCGCCGCGGCAACCACGAGGTCATGGTCCGCGGGACCTTCGCCAACATCCGGCTGCGCAACCAGCTGGTCGAGCGGTCCGGTGGCTACACCCGGCACTTCCCCGACGGCGAGGAGACCTCGATCTACGAGGCCGCGATGCGGTACGCCGACGAGGGCGTCCCGCTGGTCGTGCTGGCCGGCAAGGAGTACGGCTCCGGCTCCTCCCGTGACTGGGCGGCGAAGGGCACGGCGCTGCTCGGGGTCCGGGCGGTCATCGCCGAGAGCTACGAGCGGATCCACCGCTCGAACCTGATCGGCATGGGCGTCGTCCCGCTCCAGTTCCCCGACGGTGAGTCGGTCGAGTCGCTCGGGCTGACCGGCGAGGAAGTGGTCACGATCGGCGACCTGCAGAACGGCAAGGCCAAGACGGTCGAGGTGACGGCGACGCGTGAAGGCGCCGACCCGGTCGTCTTCCAGGCGATCGTGCGCCTCGACACCCCGAACGAGGTCCGCTACATCCAGAACGGCGGCATCCTCCAGACGGTGCTGCGGGACCTCAACCAGAAGTAGCCGGAGAGGCCGCGCCGCCCGGCCCGGCTCCTCCCGGCAACCGAGCCCCGGGCCGACCCTCGCGCAACGCGGGAGTCGGCCCGGAGCTTTCTCTCTCAGCCGCGAGTCACCCGGCGGAGCACGATCGTCCACTTGCCGCGCTTGAGCGTCAGGGTCTCGCCCCGCATGCTGACTCGGGCGCCCTTGGTGAGGATTCGTTGCAGCCATCGGTCGTGGTTGGGGCGGCAGAGCATCAAGGTCGTGCGGAAGCCGACCATCCGGATCCGGCCGTCCCGGATCCGATACTCGCCGGACATCCGGTTGCAGCCCGCGTGAGGGACCAGTCCGGGCACGACGGGCCAGTCCTTCACGTGAGGAACGTTCGGCGAGAAGCGTCGGATCCGCCTGAAGTTGAAGCGGACCCGCTTGGGCTTGACCTTTCGTCCCTTCACCCGGATCGCGGTGAAGCGGTGCCCGTCCAGGTCGTCCCCGGTCGGGATCCAGGAGCCGTCGGTGACCTCGACGGCGCCGTTGCAGGTCGCCTCGCCGTCGTACGGGGCCGGCGCGGTCAGGCGGCTGGTGAGGACCCAGGACGCGGCCGCCTGCAGGTGGGTCGGGCCACTTCGGAAGTGGCCGTGCTTGTCGGTCGTCATCGTGGCGATCACCCGCGCCTGAGGCTGACCGCTCCGGCCTCGCCACCTCCTCGGCTCGGCGGTGATCGCGATTCGCCTCCCGGCCACCACCGGGACCGTGTGCCCGGACAGGATGAAGCGCTGGCCGATCTTGGCCCGGCGCAAGCCGGGGTCGGTCACGATCCGGACGCCTTCGGGGCCTTCGATCCGCACCGGCGCCGTCAGCGTCCGTGACCCTGGCGCCCCACCCTGATCGAGGGTGATCTTCAGGCTGGCGTCCATGCCTTCCAGCCGGGCTCCCAGCAGGCTCGCGGGGAGGTTGACGGTCGTGCTTTCGGTCGCCGGCACGGTCAGCTGCCAGGTCGTGCGATTCGACTGGAAGCCGCCGCGGAAGCAGGCGGTGGGGGAAGGGTCGGCGATCAAGGTCGAGTACGGGCTCAGCGTGCCGGGGCCGTCGAGGGTCGCGCCTCTGAGTCGGATCGGAGTTCCGGAGACGCCGGAGATGCCCCATCCGGACATCTCCGGGGTGAACAGGAAACGGGCGTCCTGGCCGCCGGCGGTCACCGTCAGCCGGTAGGAGAACTCACGGCCGGAGGGCCAGGTCACGCTCGGTCGGTCGACCGTCAACTCGACCGAGTCCGGCGGAGTCCATTCGTCCGCATCGGCCAAGGCAGGCGATGTCGGGAAGGTCAGGAAGCCGATGCTCACCGCGAGCAGAGCCACGACTCTATGAACTGACAAGTTGATTCCCTCCCTGGAGTGCTGCGTGCTTTCGATGACTACCGATGAGGTCGGCTCCCGTCACAAGCAGAGCCGCTGATACGGTCTGGGGAGCTTGATCGCTCGGCCAGCCTCAAGCGTATCTGGATGTCAGGGAGAAGCTCGTGAACGGAATGGTGCGCAGGGAAGCAGTCTGTATTGCTTGGGTGGCGATGGCTGTTGCCATCCTGATCGCTCCGGCCTCGGTGTCTGCGGCCAGCCTTGATCGGAGCTGGGGTGGCGACGGCACGGTCATCACCGCGAGCGGAGCTCCGCTGGTGGGCGGTGGGGTGACCGGTCAGCCCACCGGGAACGCGTGGGCGATGGAGCGTGACAGTCAGGGACGGTACGTCGTCGGCGGCGGGGCCGGGGCTCAGCTGATGGTGGCGCGCTACCTGCCGTCGGGTGAGCTCGATCCGTCTTTCGGGATCGGCGGAATAGCAAAGTTCGGATCTGTCATCGGCCTATCCGACCCCAAGCATCACCGGCCGATAGTTCGAGGGATCGTCCTCCCGAACGACGGCAAGATTCTCGTGATCGCGGAGCATTGGTCCTTGACGGCCACGCACGCAAACACGATCTATCCGATGTCGATCAGATTGAACGAGGACGGGTCGGTGGATCACTCGTACGGTGACCCAGGCTATGAGGACGCTTGGGGTGGCGTACCGGGTTGGGTCACTCCGGTTTCGATCAACCTGCGTGACGTGATCGGATTGCCTTCCGGTGGCTTCTTGGCGTCCGGAACTCGCAATCGAAATCGAGGGGTGAGTGCGCGTTTGGTGAAGTTCGGGCCGGACGGGCGGATCGATCGCTCCTTTGCCGCGAACGGGACGGTCGCCGTGAACCCCAAGAAGTGGCCGACCTGGAGCGGGTTCTACGAGATGAAGCGGCTTCAGTCGGGCAAGATCCTGGTCGGCGGCGATATCCGCAACCGGCTCATGGTCGGCCGGCTGACCCGGGATGGGAAATGGGATCGCCGGTTCGGGCAGGGCCGGTCCGGAAAGACGATCGTTCAGTTCAAGGACACGAACGGCAAGCCGTGCTTCTGCTCGGTGGGCAACGGGATGAACACCGACCGAAAGGGCCGGATCGTGCTCGCCGGCTACAGCTTCCCGAGGATCGAGAAGCGCCTGTCTCAGGTGGAGCTGGATCTGTTGCGCTTCCGGTCCGGCGGCAGGCTCGATCGCTCCTTCGGTCGGGGCGGCAAGGTCCGGATCAACCTCGGCAACCGGATCGATGTGCAAGAGGTCGTGGTCCATCCCCGGACGGGACGGATCTACGTCTCGGCCTGGTTCGGCTACGGCGCACCGAAGTTCGCGGTGTTCGCGTTCAGGCCGAACGGGAAGCCGGATCGCTCGTTCTTCCACAAGGGCCGCTACGTCAGGAAGATCGGCGACATCTCGACCGCGCAGGAGATCCAAGTTGATCCGCAGGGTCGCCTCATCGTCTCGGGCGGCACCACCATCGACGGCGAGGGCGCCTTCGTGATCAAACGGTTCCGCGTCCCCTGACCGGAGCCGGCGTCTACCGGACCCGGCGGAGCACTATCTCCGTGTTGCGGCGGGTCAGGATCAGCTGATCGCCGTATAGCTTGGCCCGGACGCCCCGCCGGAGGAGGTGCGTGAGCCAACGGTCATGGCTGGTGCGGCACGAGATCTGCGTGCCGTTGACTCGCCCGGTCCAGCGGAGGCGCGACTTCCTCACCCGGAAACGGGCGCCGAGATAGTCACAGCCGGCGTGGGCGACCATCGTCGGCCGCTTCGGCCGGCCCGGGATCTCCGCGTGACGGAAGAACCTCAGCCGGATCCGCCGGTTCTTCATATCCCGGCCCCAGACGCTGGTCGAGACGAAGGTGTGTCCCAGCAGCGCGGCCGCGGTCGCGCGTCGTTCCCTGTGCCACACGTTCACGACCCCGGCGCAGTGGGGCTGGCCGTCGAGCTCGCCGGGATCCACCAGGGCGGTACTCAACTCCCAGGTCCCCGTGCCCCGCAAGCTCAGCTTCCCGGTCTGGAAGCGTCCTTCCGCATCGGTCTGCACCGTGATCAGCCGAACCTTCTGTCGAGCACGTGTCGGAACGACGCGAACCGCCTCGATGGCGATCATGCGGCGAGGAAGGGCGGGGTCGGTGGTGCCGGTGAGTCGGAACTTGCCGGCGGGCGTCAGTTGGATGACTCGTGACTCGCTGTTGCCGGTGAAACGAGTCTTGATCAGAGCATCCTGCCTGCCGCCGATCGTGAGCGGGGCGGTCAGGCGTTCTCCCGACCCGCCGCTCTTGGGCTGAATGCTGGCGAGTATCTCTCCCCTGAGCCCCGGCAGCGATGCCGCCTCCAGCCGCGCGTCGGCGACCACGGTGGTCTTCTCGCCCGGCCCGAGGATCAGGCGATAGAGGGAGGGAAAGTATCTGGATCCGCGGTAGCAGGCAGCGCGATCCAAGATCATGGGAACGGCGATCGGGATGACCTTGATGCTGCCCGGGCCTTCGAGGCGCGCCCGGCCGACGCTGAACGGTGAACCGTCCAAACCGTCGATGCCCCAGGGCGATGGCGGAAGCTCGAGGGTCGCATCGAGACCCTGGTCCCCGGCCGTCACTTCGAGTCGGTACTGGAACTTGGTCTCCTCCGGCCAGGAGACGGAGCTGGGCGAGGCCGAGAGCGACGCCTCGAAAGGCACCGCGGCCCGCGCCGGGCCCGGAGCCAGGAGGACGAGCGCCGCCGCGACGGCCAGGAGGAACGAGACCAGGGCCCTCGAGGTCACGGCTCGCTTGAGGCAACCAATGGCGATGCCGGCGACGGCTTCCGTCGGTGTGCGTTTCACTCCTGTCTCCTTCATGTCAACAAGGGTTCGGGGGGCGAGGACCGCGCGAGCAGGGTAATTCGCACGGCCCTCACCGCACCCGGCGCGTCGGTAGCCAGGGAGGGATGCCGACGCGGACGCCGCCGGGGATTGACCGCCGGGGCGAGCTTGGAAATTTGAAATAGAAAAGTGACCCACCGGGCCACTGCGTCCGGTCCTGCTCCTTCCCTACTGCTTCTCCCTTGCAAAACGGACTTGCAAACCCCATCTTATACACGCCTGAGCACCGCACGTCAATCCGGGAACGACGCAATGTCAGTGAAACGGACCCGGGCCGCTGAAAAGCGGCCCGGGAGGTGATGCGAATATGTCGGTCCGGCACCCGTCGGGCGGGTTCAGGCCCCCGGAGTGAGGGCGGAGAGGACGATCCGCTCCTGCTCCCGGATGTGGGCGACCGAGTAGCCCTCCCCCGGGCTGGCCCGCTCCGGGCGACCGATGTAGTCGAGCTTGACGTGCTCGGGCATGATCCCGGGCAGACGCCGCCGCATCACGCTCCAGGCACCCATGTTGCTCGGCTCCTCCTGGGCCCAGACCACTTCCTTCAGGTTCGGGTAGCTGGCGATCAGCTTGCTCAGCTGCTCACGCGCGAACGGGTAGAGCAGCTCGACCCGGGCGACGGCCACGTTCTCCGCCGTCTCGCGAGGCAGGGCCGAGTCGATGTCGTAGTAGACCCGACCGGTGCAGAGGACCAGCCGCTCGACCTTCTCCCGGCGGGAGACCGCCCGCGGATCGTCCAGGATGAAGTGGAAGTGCTCGTCCGAGAGCTGCTCCAGCGTCGCCGCGGCCGAGGCCTGCCGCAGCAGGCCCTTGGGCGTGAACACGATCAGCGGCCGCGCCTTGCGGATCTTCGCCTGGCGCCGCAGCAGGTGGAAGTACTGGGCGGCGGTCGACGGGTTGGCGACCCGCATCGAGCCCTCGGCGGCGAGCGAGAGGAACCGCTCGATCCGGGCCGAGGAGTGCTCCGGGCCGGCGCCCTCGTGGCCGTGCGGCAGCAGCAGCGTCAGCCGTGAGGTCAGGCCCCACTTCGACTCGCCGGAGGCGATGAAGCTGTCGATGATCACCTGGCCCGAGTTGGCGAAGTCGC
>JBEBTS010000113.1:0-7330 GCA_040393665.1 Conexibacter woesei | reverse complement strand
TCGCGATGTCCTCGACCCAGGACGTCCGCTACTCGGACGCCAAGGTCCAGCAGGGCCGCGACCTCTCGAACAAGCTGTGGAACGCCTCCCGGCTGATCCTGCTGAACACCGACGCCCCCGAGGACCGCTCGGTGCCGACGGACCCGATCGCGCTCGAGGACCGCTGGATCCTCTCCCGGCTGGAGTCCACCATCGCCACGGTCACCGAGCTGCTCGGCGAGTACGACTTCGCCCACGCGGCGCAGGAGCTCTACTCCTTCGTCTTCTCCGACCTCTGCGACTGGTACCTGGAGATCGCCAAGCCGCGGATCTACGACGGCGACCCCGAGATCTCGCAGGTGCTGCTCCACGCGCTGGAGCGCACCGTCGCCCTGGCCCACCCGATCATGCCCTTCGTGACCGAGGAGATCTGGCGCTACCACCCGTACCGCGAGGGCCACCTCGTGGTCCACGACTTCCCGGTCGCCGACGAGTCGCGCCGCAGCGACGCGATCGAGGACGAGGTCGGCACCGCGATCGCGCTGACCCGGCAGCTCCGCGGCTGGCGGGACATGGCCGGGGTCCCGCCGCGGGTCGTGCTCGACGCCAGCGGCGACCCCGCCTCGGTGCCGGAGTTCGTCAGCCGCCTCGGACGCGTCCGGATCGGCGAAGGCGATGGCGACCCGGTCGCCACCGTCGGCGGGTTCGGCATCCGGCCCAGCGACGGGCTGGACCTGGAGGCCGTCTCCGCCCGCCTGGAGGCCCGCCGCGACAAGCTCGAAGGCGAGCGCAAGAAGATCGAAGGCAAGCTCGGCAACGAGCGATTCGTCGAGAAGGCGCCGGCCGAGGTCGTGGCCGAGGAACGCGAGAAGCTCGACCGGATCCTGTCCGAGCTGGCCGAGCTCGGCTGAGCGTCCCGTGGGTGCCGCGGCGACAGGCGGCGCCGGGGGCTCCGGCGGCGCGAGCGGCTTCGACGCCGAGTCCTATCTGAACTCGCTGGTCCCGATCGGGTGGAAGCTCGGCCTGGACCGGATGAACCTGCTCTCGGACGAGCTCGGCCGGCCCCAGGACCGGTTCGACTCGATCCACGTGGTCGGGACCAACGGCAAGTCCTCCGTCACCCGGATGATCGCGGCGATCGCCGGGGCCCACGGCCACCGGACCGGTTGCTCCCTCTCGCCGCACCTCGTCCGCTGGTCCGAGCGGGTCGTGGTCGACGGCGAGGAGATCGAACCGGCCCAGTTCGCCGCGGCGGTGGCCACGGCCGCCCGTGCGGCGGAGTCGGTGAACGCGAGGCTGGAGGAGGGGGAGGTCGTGACCCAGTTCGAGCTGGCGACCGCGGCCGCGTTCCTCGCCCTGGCCGACGCCGGCGTCGAGCTGGCGGTGATCGAGGCCGGCCTCGGCGGACGACTCGACGCGACCAACTCGATCCGGTCGCTGGCGACCGTGCTCACCTCGATCGGGCTCGACCACACCGAGTACCTGGGCGAGACCGAAAGGGAGATCGCGGCCGAGAAGCTCGCCGTGCTGCGGCCCGGCACCGCGCTGATCCTCGGATCGCTCAGCCCCGAGGTCGACGCCCTCGCCACCGAGACCGCGGCCGCGATCGAGTGCCGGGTGATCCGCCCGGCGACCGGCCCCGGCCCGGAGCTGGCCAGCGCCGGCGGCTTCCAACGGCGCAACTTCGCCGTGGCGCGGGCGGCCGCCGAGGTCTGGCTGGGGCAGATCGACGAGACCGCGATCGCCCGGGCCGCCGCCGGTCTGGTGATCCCGGGGCGGCTCGAAAAGGTCGGGGACGACCCGCCGACCTTCGTCGACGTCGCCCACAACCGCTCCGGGGCGGCCGCCCTGGCCGCGGCCCTGCCCGAGGTCGCCGGGAACCGCCCGGTGGTCGCCTGCGTCGCCGTGCTGGCCGACAAGGACGCGCCGGGGATGCTGGCCGAGCTCCGCGGGACGATCGACCACGCCGTCTTCACCGAGCTGCCCGCCGCCGCGCTGGAGGCTTGGGGCAGGCCGGGCGCCCACGCCTGGCCCGCCGCCGAGCTGCTGTCCGCCGGGCGGAGCCTCGGCATCCCCGGCGAGGCGGTGGCCGAGCCGGCCGCCGCGGTCTCCCGGGCGAGGGAGGTCGCCCGCGAGCTGGGCGGCACCGTGATCGTGGCCGGATCGCACTTCCTGCTCGCACCCGGCGCCTGAGCCGGCAATCCATTTCCCAGGCCGGGGGAGGGGCTGCGGTATCCACCGGTTATGCGACGATTATGTGGTGAATCGTCAGACTGGCTCCCAACTGCTGTCGATGATGGCGCTGGTCGCTGCGGTCGTGGCGATAGTGATCCTCGTCTTCTTCGGCATCGGGTACCTATTCGGAAGGATGTTCCTCTAGCAAGCTCATGCCTCTCGCCATCTTCGGAATCGAAAACACAGCCCTGAACCTCGTCGTCACGATCCTGGTCCTCGTCCTGGTCGCGGTCTGGCTCGCCCTCATCGCCTTCACCTTCACCGACGCCCGGCGCCGGATCTCCGATCCCTTCCTCGTCGGCTGCGCGACCGCCGCCTCGTTCTTCCCCTTCGTCGGCACGATCGTCTACTCGATCCTGCGACCGCCGGAGTTCCTCGAAGACGTGCGTGAGAGGGAGACCGAGGTTCACACGTCCGAGGTCCGGCTGCGCCATCTCGAGCACAACTCCTGCCACAAGTGCGGCACCCCGGTCGAGTCCGACTTCCTGCGCTGCCCGAGCTGCCGCTCGCGGCTCAAGCAGCCGTGCGGCACCTGCGAACGCCCCGTCGGCCTCGACTGGAAGGTCTGCCCCTACTGCGAGACCACGCTGATCGCCCCCAAGCGCAGCTCGCGCTCCGGCTCGCGCGGCAGCGGCCAGGGTGGATCCAAGCCCTCCGCCCGGCCCAAGAGCGGAAGCCGCTCCTCCTCGGGACGCTCCGCGAAGGCCGCCGAGGCCGACTCGCGCTCGGTGAAGGACGCCCGCCAGTCCGGCGGGTCCCGCTCCGCTTCCGGCACCAAGACCGGCTCCCAGCCCGCCGCCAAGAGCGACGGCGCGTCCCGGAGCCCCCGCGCCGCCGACGACGCCAAGCCGGCCCGGACCCCGCGAGCCGCCCGCCGCAAGGCGCCGGTCGATCCGGACGAGCCGACCAAGGCCGAGCCGATCAACCGCGGCAGCGACGCCTGAGCCACGGCCGGCCCGCTCGCCCGAACCGACAGACCGCATCTTCCAACCCCTCTACCAACCGATACGGAGTACGAACACATGTCCCAGACCCTGATCCTGGTCAAGCCCGACGCCTTCGACCGCGCCCTCACCGGTGAGGTCCTCGCCCGCTTCGAGCGCAAAGGCCTGCGCATCGCGGCCCTCAAGAAGCTGACCGCCACCGAGGCCATCGCCAACGAGCACTACGCCGAGCACAGCGAGAAGCCCTTCTTCGGCGAGCTGGTCGAGTTCATCACCGGCGGGCCGCTCGTGGCCGCCGTGCTGGAAGGCCCCGACGCCGTCCCGGCCGCCCGTCAGCTGATCGGCGCGACCAACCCGGTCGAGGCCGCCCCCGGCTCGATCCGCGGTGACTTCGCCCTGGAGATGACCCTGAACATGGTCCACGGCTCCGACTCGGATGAGTCGGCGGCGCGGGAGATCGCGATCTGGTTCCCCGAGGGGATTTAGCTGCTGCGTGGGTGGCTGAAGCAGCTGCCGGGTTACTCGAAAGGCCTCGCCGTTGGCGGGGCCTTTCTCGTTGGTGGGACGGGGCGGCGGGCGGCGCCCCGGGGCCACCGGAGGCGACGCTGACCTTCGTCGGTCGCTCGCAGTGTCGGTCACGCACAAAAGTGCGCTCCCTTCCACAGCTTCGCTCGCTCCTCGGCAGCGCCGCCCCGGACGGCCCCGGTGCACCACCCTTGTGGTGTGGGACGGCTGAGGGCTGGCCGGACCCGGTCGCTTCGCTCCGGGTCCTTGCCGGTGCCGTCTCGCCGCGCTTCGCTCGGGGAACGGCTGAGTCTCGGGTGCTCTCTTAGTCTCGCCGCGCTTCGCTCGGTAACGGCCGAGTCTCGGTTGCTGGGTGGTGTTCGGGTCGCTGGGGCGATTGCTCGTGCCTGGCTGGAGTGATCGCCCCCGCGATTGGTTGGCGAGCGGGCGTCGGTATTCGCTGGGGCGATCGCTCGTGCTCTGCTGAAGCGATCGCCCCAGCGATCTGGTTTCTGTTGAACCCGCGATCTGGGTTCTGCTGGAGCTCGCGGCGTCCGGGATGGGGGAAGCACTGCCGGCGGTGCATCGGGGATGTTTGGGATGCTTGCGGGGTGACTGACTTCGCGGTGATCCTCGCTTCCGGCTCCCCTCAACGGCGTGAGATCCTGGAGCGCTTGGGGATCGGGTTCGAGGTGCGGGTCTCCGGAGCGGAAGAGCTGGTCCACGGGGACCCGGCGGAGATCGTGGTCGCCAACGCCCTGCTCAAGGCCGAGTCGGTCGCCGGGCGGGCGCGTTCCGGCCAGGGCGGGGAGGACCCGGAAGGGCCCGAGCTGGTGATCGGCTGCGACACCGACGTCGTGCTCGAAGACCACATCATCGGCAAGCCCGAGGACGAGGTCCGGGCCCGGGAGTACATGGCCCAGCTCTCCGGCCGAGAGCACCGGGTGCTCAGCGGGCTGGCGATCATCGGCCCCGACCCGGGCCAGGTCCGGACCGGGGTGGCCGAGTCCAGGGTCCGGTTCCGGGAGCTCGACACGCCGACGATCGACCGCTACCTGGCGAGCGGCGAATGGCGCGGCCGAGCGGGCGGATACGCGATCCAGGGCCGGGGATCGGCTCTGGTGGCCGGGGTCGACGGTGACATCGCCAACGTGATCGGCCTTCCGGTCGGACTCTTGCTCGATCTCGCCCCCGAGATCGACGGCTGAACGGTCTCGGTAGAATCCCGTCTTCAGCCGGTACCGCCGGGAGCAGCGGAAAGTCGCTCCGACAGGTCCGGCAGACCGCTTTCCGCCAGCCCGGGAGCGCTGCAAGTACTCCCGCAGAGAGTGCTGGCGGGGGCCCATCCCGTCGATAAGTGAAAAAGTCGCCTCTCCCGGGTAGCCGCCGAGCAAGCAAGTGTCCGGGTCCGCGAGCCGCAACCAACCCGACCGACCAGGAACCGACCCGTGTATCGCAAGCAAGTACGCCGCCGCAGGGCTGTGTTGATCGGCCTCGTGCTGCTCGGATTCATCCTGCTCACGGCCACCTTCAGCCGCGGCTCCAGCGGCGCCGGCGGGGTGCTCGGCTCGGTCATGGACCCGATCCAGAACACGGCCGGACGCGCCCTGAAGCCGGGGCGGGACCTGGTCAACTGGTTCGACGAGACCATGTCGGCCCGCGGCGACCGTGACCGCCTGACCCGCGAGCTCCGCGAGGCTCGCGACCAGGCCGTGGCCGGCCAGGTCGCCGTTCAGGAGAACCGCCAGCTGCGCAAGATGGTCGGCCTGGCGAAGACCGGCAAGATCCCCGACGCCTACAGCCCGGTCACGGCGTCCGTGATCGCCCGCTCACCCACCGTCTGGTACTCGACGGTGACCATCGACCGGGGCTCCGGCGACGGGGTCAAGGTGAACGACCCGGTGATCGACGGCGACGGCCTGGTCGGCCGGATCAGCTCGATCAACCGGGGCGGGGCGGTGGTCACCCTGATCTCCGACAGCTCCAGCGCCGTCTCGGCGAAGATCGTCCCCGGCGGCTCGCAGGGCGTCGTCCGACCCAAGGTCGGGGCACCCGACCGCCTGGTCATCGAGTTCCTCGACGAGACCAAGAACGTCGGGCGCGGCCAGAGCGTCGTCACCTCCGGATGGCGCGGCGAAGGGCTCTCGTCGCTCTACCCGCCCGGGATCCCGATCGGCGAGATCGACCGGGCCCCGATCGACGAGCGGGAGGCGATCCAGTCGGTCGAGCTCCGGGCCTACCCGGACCTGCGCAACCTCGACCTGGTCCAGGTCCTGACCGGGGGCAACCGCGGATGATCATCACCTGGAAATCCGCTCTTCGCGTGGCTCTGCTGGTTTTGCTGTTCGTGGTGCTCCAGAACACGTTCTTCTCCCAGGTCGAGCTGCTCGGGTCGTCGATCTGGATCCTGCCGGCCTGCGCCGCCGTCTTCGGGCTGCTCGGCGGCAGCCTCGTCGGGGCCACGGTCGGCTTCGCGATCGGCTTCCTCGCCGACGGGCTGGGGGACAGCCCGCTGGGCAGCGCCTGCCTCGTCTTCATGGCGGTCGGATACCTGACCGGGCTGTACCGGGAACGGGTCGACCTCGCCGACCGCCTGACCGTCGCCGGCATCGGCGGGCTCTCGACCATCGCCGCGAACCTCACCCTGGGCCTGTACACGGTGCTGGTCGGCTTCGACGCCTCGGTCAGCGCCTCGTTCGTCCCCGACCTGCTGATGCAGGCCGTCTACGGGGTGCTGCTCGCGCTCCCGATCCACGCGCTGGTCCACCGGGTGCTGCGACCCGCTCTCATCCACGAGACGCCGGTCAGGGGCCGATCCCGCCTCTCCACCTTCGACTTCGACCACGAGGAGGCGTGAGCGATGCGGTTCGAGCCGATAGCGCCGAAGTCGAAGCGCCGCCACGGCGTCTCCCTGCGCATCGCGGTCGTCGGTGGGGTCGGCGTCGTCCTCTTCGCGATCCTCTTCTTCCGGCTGTGGTCGCTCCAGATCGTCACCGGCGACCGGTACCTGGCCGAGGCCAACGACAACCGGACCCGCGAGATCCGGGTCAGGGCGCCCCGCGGCCGGATCCTCGACCGGGACGGCAACGTCCTGGTTGACAACCGGACCAGCATGGCGCTCCAGCTCGATCCGGTCGAGATCCCCGAGGACCCGGTCGAGCGCCGCGAGCTGTTCGCCCGGATCGGCAAGGTCCTGGGCCGGAACCTGAAGTGGGTGCGGGCCCGTTACCGATCCGAGCTCGCGGACAACCCGCCCGGCAGCCCGATCACCCTGGTCCAGGACGTCGACGACGACGTCGTCTACTACCTGCAGGAGCATCAGGCCGAGTACCCGGAGGTCCAGATCAACCGGGTCTTCGTGCGGCGCTACCCGAAGGAGATCCGCGCCGCCCACCTGCTCGGATCGGTTGGCGAGGTGACCGCGGACGAGCTCGAGACCGAGGCCGGCGAGGGCCTCCAAGCCGGCGACACGCTCGGCAAGGCCGGGGTGGAGCAGACCTACGACGGGGAGCTCCGCGGCGAGGCCGGCACCACCCGGATCCAGGTCGACTCGATGGGCCGGATCAAGGGCCAGCTCCCGTCCGAGCTGCCGGAGCCGGGCAACTCGATCCGACTCACCCTGGACGACAAGGTCCAGTCCGCGGGCGAGTCCGCGCTGCTCTCGATGG
>JBEBTS010000112.1:0-7357 GCA_040393665.1 Conexibacter woesei | reverse complement strand
AGCCGATGGAGGAGTCCGAGCACCCGCAGTACTTCCAGATGGTGCGTGAGCTCTGCCAGCGGGCCGAGATCCCGATGCCGAAGCTCTACGTGATCCCGCAGGAGCAGCCCAACGCCTTCGCCACCGGGCGCAACTACAACCACTCGGCGGTCGCCGTGACCGCCGGCATCACCCGGCTGCTCTCGACCGACGAGCTCCGCGGCGTCGTGGCCCACGAGCTGGCCCACATCAAGCACCGCGACATCCTGATCCAGTCGGTCGCCTCCACGATCGGCGCGGCGATCACCTACATCGGCTACATGCTGATGTGGTTCGGCAACGACAACAACTCGCCGCTCGGCCTGATCGGGTCGCTGGCGATGGTGCTGCTCGCCCCGTTGGCCGCCGGGATCATCCAGATGGCCGTGTCCCGTCAGCGCGAGTACGCGGCCGACGCCGGCGGCGCCGCGATCTGCGGCAACCCGGAGTCGCTGGCCTCGGCGCTGCTACGCCTGGAGCAGGGCGCCGACGCGATCCCGATGAGGGGCCACGTGAGCGAGGCCTCCGAGCCGCTCTACATCGTCAAGCCGTTCAAGGCGAAGGGCCTGGCCGGCCTGTTCTCGACCCACCCTCCGATCGAGGAGCGGGTCAAGCGCCTGCGCCAGATGCGTCCGTCGCTCTAGCCGGAACGCAGCTGGGCCGACGCCGCGGATCGAGCCTCGATCCGCGGCGTCGTCGTTCAACCGTCGATCGAGCGCAGCACCTCGGCCAGGACGACGGCGTTGTTGTGCTTCACGTCCTTTGACGCGAACAGGAGGGTGACGGGGCCTTCGGGGTCCCCGGCGATCTCGGCAGCGTCGCCCAGGAGCTTTTTCAGCTCGTCGTCGCAGGAGGCCAGCTCCTCGCGGTAGTGGTCGCGGAACTCGTCGAAGCTGTCCGGGCCGAGCTCGTGGAACTCCCTGCGCAGCCCGTCGCTGGGGGCGATCTCCTTGGCCCAGATGTCGACCTCGGCCTCCTGCTTCTTCACGCCTCGCGGCCAGAGCCGGTCGACCAGGACCCGGCAGCCGTCGCTGCCGTCGTGGCCGTCGTAGACGCGCTTGATCTCGATCTTCACTTCTGCCTCCTTGGACTCGTGCGGCGGGAGCGCCGTCGCCTCCCTTCAAAGCTAGCCCCATCGGCTCGCCGCCACCAGGGCTGCGGGAACGCCCGCTTCGTGGTCTGTACCCTTCACCGGACCGTCCGGCTCCGCTTGTGGAGGCGCACGGACCGCGCTATACTTTTTGAAGTAGGTAATCCAGATAGAGATTTAGGGGTTTGTCGATGGCACCGGAAACAACCGAGACGTCCGTAGTCAAGGAGATCACTCCCAACGAGGCCTGGGCCGAGCTGCAGGAGGGCGACGCCAAGCTGATCGACACCCGCGAGCCCCACGAGCATGCCGAGGCGCACATCGAGGGCGGCCGCCTGATCCCGCCGGCGCTCATCGCCGACCAGATCGCGGGAGCCGCGGCCAAGACCGACCGGGTCATCCTCCAGTGCCGTTCCGGCGCCCGCTCCGCGGCGGCGGCCGAGGTGCTGATGGAGCTCGGATACGAAGACGTCGTCTCCATGGCCGGCGGCATCCTCGAGTGGGAGGCGCAGGGCCTCCCGGTCGCCTCCGACGCCGGCCTGACCCCGGAGCAGCGTGACCGCTACTCGCGTCACACCCTGCTGCCCGAGGTCGGGGTGGAGGGTCAGGTCAAGCTGCTCAACGCGAAGGTGCTGCTGCTCGGCGCCGGCGGGCTCGGCGCCCCGACCGCGCTCTACCTGGCGGCCGCCGGGATCGGCAAGATCGGAATCGTCGACGACGACGTGGTCGACGCCTCGAACCTGCAGCGTCAGGTGATCCACAACACCAGCCGCGTCGGCCAGCCCAAGTCGAGCTCGGCCCGCCAGTCGATCGAGGAGTTGAACCCGGACGTCGAGGTGGTCGAGTACAACTTCCGCCTCAACGCGGGCAACATCCTCGACGTGATCTCGGACTACGACATCATCGTCGACGGTGCCGACAACTTCCCGACCCGCTACCTGCTGAACGACGCCTCGGTGCGGCTGAAGAAGCCGGTGGTCTCGGCCTCGATCCTCTCCTTCGACGGCCAGATCTCGACCTTCGTCCCGTACGAGGGCCCCTGCTACCGCTGCCTCTACCCGACCCCGCCGCCGCCGGAGCTGGCCCCGAGCTGCTCGGCCAACGGCGTGCTCGGCGTGATGGCCGGTCTGATGGGCATGCTCCAGGCGAACGAGGTCATGAAGCTCGTGCTGGGGATCGGCGAGCCGCTGGTCGGCCGCCTGCTCCTCTACGAAGCCCTCGGCACCCGTTTCACCGAGCTCAAGGTGAGGCGCGACCCGGAGTGCCCGATCTGCGGTCCGGACGCCCCCGAGGTCCCCGAGTCGGAGATGGGTCAGTTCCCCGATTACGAGGCCTTCTGCGGCGGATACACCGGCTCCTGAGCCGCGGCCGTTACCGCTAGGATCTACGCATGCCGTCCGTAAAAGTTCCCCCTGTCCTGCGTCAGCACACCGGTGGCGCGACCGAAGTCCAGGCTGCCGGCTCGAACGTCGGTGAGGTGCTGAACGCGCTCGTCGCCGAGTACCCCGAGACCAAGGCCCAGCTCTTCTCCGAGGAGGGCGAGCTGAACCGCTTCGTCAACGTCTACCTGAACGACGAGGACGTGCGGGTGCTGGACGGGCTGGAGACGGCCGTGTCGGACACCGACACGGTGATGATCCTGCCGGCGATGGCCGGCGGGTCCCGCTGATCGCCGCCGCTTGACGCTCACCTCCCTGGCCGGGCGCCGGGGAGGATGCCGTCACCCCGGACCTAGCTGCCGGGCAGGTCCTCGTCGTCGGCCTTGAGGTCGGCCAGGAGCTCCTTCGCCTTCTCGGCGGCGGCCGCGGGCACGAGGATGTCCCGTGGGCCGGCCGACAGCATGTCGGGCACGTCGAAGCCCTTGTTGCGGCGGATCAGGCAGGGGATGCCCTCCGCCTTGAGGATCTGCTCGATCAGCTCCGCCTCGGCCTGCTGATGGGCCCAGGCGACCTTGACCGGCTCGTTCGGGTCCGGTTCCCTACGCCGTCTGAAGATCGACATCGGCCACCTCGTCGTCCTTGATCGAGAAGGCGCGGACGTACGGTTCCTCCGGGTTCTCCAGCGAGACGATGAAGTAGACGGAGTCCGGCCAGCCGATCGCGAGGTTGATGTCGGTCTGGGAGGGGTAGGCCGCGGTCTTGGTGTGCGAGTGGTAGATCCCGACGATCTCCTCGCCGGCCTCGTCGATCCTGTTCATCAGGTCGAGCTGCTCGCGCGGGGCGATCGAGTAGCGGAACGGGCTCTTCTCGGCGTTCTCGGCCCGGTACACGGTGGCGGCGGTGTCGCCGGTGCCGCCGACCAGGCCGCAGCACTCGTTGGGGACGTCGTCCTGGGCGTGGGCGATCATCTCGTCCAGCAGGCTCTGCGCGATCTTCATCGGCCTACCACCAGTTGGTCGCGTCGATGTCGCCGAGCTCTTCGATCGACTTGGTGTAGACGCCGGAGGAGAGGTACTTCCAGCCGCCGTCGGGGATCAGGAAGACGATGTTCCCGGACTCCATCTCGTTGGCGATCCGCACCGCGATCGCGGCGACGGCGCCGGAGGAGACGCCGGCGAAGATGCCCTCGTCATCGAGCAGGCGCTTGGTCCAGACGATCGCGTCCCGGTTGGAGACCATGATCTTCCGGTCGAGGATCGAGAGGTCGATGATCGGCGGGATGAAGCCGTCGTCGAGCGAGCGCAGGCCCTGGACCAGCTCGCCCTGAAGCGGCTCGGCGGCGACGATCTTCGTCTCCGGGTTGTGCTCCTTGAAGCGGCGGCCGTTGCCCATCAGGGTGCCGCCGGTGCCGAGGCCGGCGACGAAGGCCGAGACCTCGTCCAGCTCCTCGAGGATCTCGACCGCGGTCCCGTTGTAGTGGGCGTTCGGGTTGGCCTCGTTGCCGTACTGGTACGGCATGTAGTACTTGGGGTCCTCGGCCATCTCCAGCGCCAGCTCGACCGCCCCGTTGGAGCCCTTGGCCCCCTCGGAGTAGACGATCTCGGCGCCGTACATCTCCAGCAGCTGGGTGCGCTCGGCGGTGACGTTGTCCGGCATCACGACCTTGAGCGGGTAGCCCTTGCGGCGGCAGATCATGGCCAGCGCGATCCCGGTGTTGCCCGAGGTCGGCTCGAGGATGGTCTGCCCGGGGCCGATCTCACCGGCCTCCTCCGCGGCCTGCATCATCGAGCGGGCGACGCGGTCCTTGACCGAGCCGGTCGGGTTGGCCGACTCGAGCTTGGCGAAGATCTTGACCTCTTCCTTGGGGGAGAGCGTCTTCAGCTCGACCAGGGGCGTGTGGCCGATCGAGTCGACGATGTCGGTGAAGGTTCCCCCGCAGGGTTTGTTCAGGAGGTCGTAGTAAGGGCTCATGCTCTCGCTCGGTGGGCGCTGGGACCGTGGTGCTTCAGAAAGTGTAGTCACTCGGGCGCCGGGTGCGAAAAACGCCCGGAGTTCGTGCGATACTGAACGAGTTGCGCGTCCAGCAATCAATTCAGGTCTAGGAGGAATACCAGCATGAAGAAGTCACGTTTGATCGCGCTGCTCTCAGCGCTGATGATCATCGCGGCGATGGCCTTCGTCGTCGGTTGTGGCAGCGACGACGACAACGGCGATTCTGGCACTACCAGTAGCTCCGATCTCAGCTCGGAACTGGTCAAGCCCGGCACGTTGACCGTCGGCTCCGACATCCCGTACCCGCCGTTCGAGTTCGGCAAGGCCCCGGGCTACAAGGGCTTCGACGTCGACCTCGTCAACGAGATCGCCAACCGGCTCGACCTCGAGGTGGCGATCAAGGACACCTCGTTCGAGACGATCTTCACCGACGTCGCCCAGGGCAAGTTCGACCTGGTGGCCTCTGCTTCGACGATCACCCCGGAGCGTGAGCAGACGGTCAACTTCAGCAACCCCTATTACGAGTCGGAGCAGGCGCTGCTGGTTCCGGACGGATCTGACATCGCGACGGTCGAGGACCTGGCCGGCAAGGTCGTCGGCGCCCAGGACGGCACCACCGGTGAGACCTACGCCAACGACGAGACCGACGCCTCGCAGGTCCGCGGCTTCCCGAACGGGCCCGCGGCCATCGCTGCGCTGAAGGCTGGTCAGGTCGAGGCGACCATCATCGACCGCCCCGTCGCCGAGGACGCGATCAGCAAGGGACAGACCGGCTTCGAGCTGGCCACCCTGATCCCGACCGGTGAGTACTACGGCTTCGCCATGTCGAAGAACTCGCCCAACCTGCTGGAGGCCGTCAACGGCGCTCTCCAGGAGATCAAGGACGACGGCACGCTGAACGAGCTGTTCCAGAAGTGGTTCAAGGTGGAAGCGCCGCAGAGCCTCTTCGAGGGCGCCGGCGAGTCCGGCGCCACGGGAGACACCGGCAACACCGATTCGGAGTAGTCGGAGTGAAGTAAGCGAAAGGGGCGCCTCACCGGGCGCCCCTTTCGCTTACTCTGGTTCGTAGAGAGAGCGTCAACGGGATGAGGGAACGAGAGGGGTAGTTGGGCGAGTTCTTCAACACATTCTTTGACTTCCAGATCATGGGAGACAACCTCGGTGATGCGTTCACCGCGTTCTGGTGGACGATCAAGCTCTCCTTGATCTCGGGTGCGTTGGCTCTGGTCTGGGGCTTGATCCTGGCGGTGCTGCGGCAACTCCCAGGACGGCCGCTCGCGCCGATCCGGTGGCTCACGATCGCGTACATCGACGCTTTTCGCGGGATCCCGTTGCTCCTGGTGATCCTGCTCACCTCCGGTGGTCTCGGCACCCTTGCCTCTCAGGACGTGATCCCGCGCGATCTCGGCATTCCGCAGTGGTTCGGCCTGCCCGATCCGTTCTGGTACGGCGTCATCGCCATCACCATCACCTACGGCGCCTACATGGCCGAGGTCTACCGGGCCGGCATTGAAGCGGTTCCGCGCGGTCAGATGGAAGCAGCTCGCTCGCTGGGCATGAGCCACGGCCAGGCCATGCGCAACATCATCGTGCCGCAGGCGATCCGCAAGGTCATCCCGCCGTTGCTCAACGATTTCATCGCACTGATGAAGGACACGGCTCTGGTCTCCGTGCTCGGGTTGGTGGAGATGGTCCAGCTGGGATCCGACGTCTATTCCGAGACCTACAACCCGTCCGTCTACGTGCTCGGTGCCGCGTTCTTCTTGGTCGTGACGATCCCGCTGGCTCGTCTCGTCGATTGGATGATCAAACGGCAAGAGCAGAAGTTCCAGAGGGGGATTCCGTGAGCGAAGTGATCCTCAAGGTGGCCGGGCTGACCAAGAGCTACGGCAAGCTGGACGTGCTGACCGGCATCGACTTCGAGTTGAAGAAGGGCGAGGTCGTCTGCGTGATCGGGCCCAGCGGGTCCGGCAAGAGCACCATGCTCCGCTGCCTCAACCTGCTGGAGTCGCCCGACGGCGGGCGGATCGAGCTGGAGGGCCGCGAGGTCTTCGGCGAGGGCAAGCCCAAGGACCTCGACGCGCTGCGGCGCGAGCTGGGGATGGTCTTCCAGCAGTTCAACCTGTTCCCGCACATGTCCGCCCGCGAGAACGTGACGATCGCGCAGCGCAAGGTCAGGGGCCGGGACAAGGCGGCCGCCGACGAGCGGGCGATGGACCTGCTGACCAAGGTCGGCCTGGCCGACAAGATCGACGAGTATCCGGATCGCCTGTCCGGCGGGCAGCAGCAGCGCGTGGCGATCGCCCGGGCGCTGGCGATGGACCCGCAGATCATGCTGTTCGACGAGGTCACCTCGGCGCTCGACCCGGAGCTGGTCAAGGGCGTGCTCGACGTGCTGCGCGGCCTTGCCGACATGGGCATGACCATGGTCTGCGTCACCCACGAGATGAACTTCGCCCGCGACGTGGCCGACCGGGTGATCTTCATGGACGGCGGGGTGATCGTCGAGCAGGGCAAGCCGGCCGACGTGCTCGGCAACCCGCAGCAGGAACGCACCCAGCAGTTCCTCGGGCTCGTGCTCGACCACTGACCCTGCACCGCAACTACTCGCGAGTCGGGCTGTTTCCCGAACGCTGCTGTACATTCAGCGGACTCGTTCATGCACGATCCCGGATGACCGGGAAGGGAGCCCTTTCAGGTATGGCATTGAGAATCTCGTTCGCGCGGACCTCCGCGGTGTTGCTGGCCCTGGCCGCCATGGCTCTCGCCATGATCCTGCCCGACGGCGCCGTGGCCGCCAAGGCGACCACCTCGGCCGACGGTGGCACGGTGAAGATCAGCGGCAAGGCGTTCCGCTTCGGCAAGCGCTACCCGATCC
>JBEBTS010000111.1:0-7359 GCA_040393665.1 Conexibacter woesei | reverse complement strand
ACCTGATCCGGGCAATTCCGGCGCAAGGGATGGCGGTGCGGCTCCTGCATCGACCGGGCCCACGACGGATGAACCCAGACACTCCCCACGATCAGACCCACCCCGAGGAACGGTCCGCACCGCGGTCGACCAGCCATGACGCGATCGTCGTCGGCGGCGGGCTGATCGGCCTTGCGGTCGCCTGGGAGCTGAGCCGCCGGGGTCTGCGACCGGTCGTCTTCGAACGTGACCTCCCCGGTGCCGGGACCACCCGGGTCGCGGCCGGGATGCTCGCCCCGGTCGGCGAGCTCGATTTCGGCGAGCCGGATCTGCTCAAGCTGAACCTCGCCTCGGCTCGGCTCTACCCCGACTTCGTGCGATCGGTGGAGGCGGCGAGCGGCCTCGATGCCGGGCACATGGAGTGCGGCGCCCTCCATGTCGCCCTGGACCGCGACGAGGCGGGCGAGCTCCGTCGGATCAGTGAGCTGCAGCGTGGGCACGGGCTGGAGTCCACCTGGCTGGGGCCGGGAGCCACCCGTGAGCTGGAACCCGGGATCAGCCCCGGGCTCGCCGGCTCGGTGTCGGTCGACGGAGACGCAGTCGTCGATCCCAGGGCCCTGGTCGTCGCCCTGCTGGCGGCGCTGGACTCTGACGGGGTTGAGGTCAGGCCGAGGGCGGAGGTCGAGGCTCTGCTCACACCCGATGGCAGCCCTTGGCATTCCGGTTCGGGAGCGGCCGTCGGCGGGGTCCGCCTCGCCGACGGGTCGGTCCACTCGGCCCCCGTCGTGGTTGCCGCCCCCGGAGCCGACGCCGGCCGGGCCGCCTGGCTGCCGGACGAGGTGCGTCCCCCGGTGCGGCCGGTCAAGGGACAGGTGGTCGAGCTCCGGGGACCGGCCGACGATCCGGTGATCGGAAGGATCGTCGGCGCGGAGCGGGTCTACGTCTCTCCCCGCCCGGACGGCCGCCTGATCGTCGGCGCCACGGTCGAGGAGATGGGCTTCGACTCCCGGGTCACCGCGGGCGGCGTCCACGAGCTGCTGCGCGAGGCCTACCGGCTCTTGCCGGAGATCGCCGAGCTCGAGTTCGTCGCGGCGATCGCCGGGTTCCGGCCGGGCACCCCGGACAACCTCCCGGTGATCGGACGGACCGCGATCGACGGGCTGATCCTGGCCACCGGCCACTACCGCAACGGGATCCTGCTCGCCCCGGCCACCGCGAGGGTGGTCTCCGACCTCGTCACCGGCGCCTCCCCGACGATCCCGGCCGAGGCCGTCGATCCCACCCGCTTTCAATCACCCGCCGGGTCCCTCGGAGGACCGGAAGGAGCAGCCGCCCATGAGTGACGCAACAGGCACCGGCGCAAGCGCCCGGATCACGATCACGCTGAACGGAGACCCACGGGAGCTGGACGAAGGCGCCACGGTCGACGCCGTCGTCGCCCTGGTCGCCGGCGAGCGGGCCGGCGAGCGACGCGGCCTGGCGGCGGCGGTGGAGGGCGAGGTGGTCCCCCGCTCGGAGTGGGGAGCGACCGGTCTGCGGGACGGGCAGGCGGTCGAGGTCGTGGCGGCGATCCAGGGCGGGTCGGGCGAGTGGGAGCTCGGCGGCCGCAGCTGGGGGTCGCGGCTGATCGCGGGCTCCGGCGGCTTCCGTTCGCTCGGGGCGATGGAGAGCGCGCTGAGGATCACCGAGACCGAGATCATCACGGTCGCCCTCCGGCGACTGGACCCGGCCGCCCAGGGGTCGGTCATGGACGTGGTCGAACGGCTCGGCCTGTTCGTGCTGCCGAACACCGCCGGCTGTTACACGGCCCGGGATGCGGTCCGCACCGCGAAGCTCGCCCGGGAGGCCTTCGGGACCGAGTGGATCAAGCTCGAGGTGATCGGCGACGACCGCACCCTCCTGCCGGACGGACCGGAGCTGCTGCGGGCGGCCGAGGAGCTGACCGGCGACGGCTTCACCGTCCTGCCCTACACCAACGACGACCCGATCCTGGCGAAGCGCCTGGAGGCGGTCGGCTGCGCCGCGGTGATGCCGGCCGGGGGGCCGATCGGCTCCGGGGCCGGGATCCGCAACCCGTACAACATCGCGATCATCGTCGAGCACGCCGAGGTGCCGGTGATCCTCGACGCCGGGATCGGCACCGCCTCGGACGCGGCACTGGCGATGGAGCTGGGCTGCGACGCCGTGCTGCTGGCCTCGGCGATCTCCCGCGCCGCGGACCCGGACCTGATGGCGGCCGCGATGCGCCACGCCGTGCACGCCGGACGGGCGGCTCACGAGGCCGGCCGCATCCCCAAGCGTCTCTACGCCGAGGCGAGCACCCCCGAAGAAGGCATGCCCGGCCTCGGCTGAGGAATGCCCCCTCTGGGATTCGAACCCAGGACTCACAGGTTAAAAGCCTGCAGCTCTAACCAACTGAGCTAAGGGGGCTCGCTCATCTTTTCATTCACGCGGAACGGTTGATTCGCCGCCGGGCGCTTCGGTCGCTATGTTGGCCCGGATCTCGGCCGGGGCACCTCTGGGGGCCTGGGCCAAAGCAACGAAATTCGGGGGTAGTTCTTGAGTCATCCAACCTTCGCGGGAGGCCTGCGGGCAGCTCGCTCCATGCGTCCAGCGGCGCTTTTCCTGCTCGCCACGCTCCTGGCGATCACGACCTTCCTCGTCGCGTTCGCGCCCGGTGCGCGAGCCGGGACGATCGTCGCCGACTCCGGCTTCCGGGTCACGCCGAACGGCTTCTCCTTCGACAACTACGGCGGGGAGAAGGGCTATGCCGGGATGAACGCGGTCGACGTCCAGCGCATCTTCGGCGACTCGGTCTGCATCAGCGGGAAGGGCACCAAGTGCGTGCTCACCCCGGGAGCCCGGTACTGGCTGAGCGACTGGAACCAGAGCATGGACGGCGGCCACTGCTACGGCATGGCGATGCTGGCCAGCATCACCCAACGGGCGCAGCTGCCCCGCTTCGGCATCGCCTCGATCGCGGCACTGGGCGGGGGACCGAACGCCTACGACCTCCAGATCGAAGGGAACCGCCCGCTGCAGCGCGCGATCGCTCGGGCCTTCGCGATGCAGGGGGTCAGCTCGGTGGCTCGCGGCACCTTCATGGGCACGCCGAAGCAGGTGCTGGCGAAGCTGAGGCAGGAGCTGACCGTCGGCAACCCGCAGACCTGGCAGTTCGCGATCTTCCAGTGGGGCATGAAAGGCGGTCACGCGATCACCCCGTACGCCGTGGAGGACATGGGCGAAGGCATCTTTGACGTCCACGTCTACGACAACAACTGGCCGGGCGAGGACGACCGCCGGTTGAGGATCGACACGGTCAAGGACACCTGGAAGTACTTCGCCGCGACCAACCCGGAGCAGACCGGTGCCTGGTACGTCGGCAACGCCAAGTCCAACACCTTGCGGATGATGCCCAACCTGCCCGCCTTCGGCACCCAGGAGTGCCCGATCTGCGTCGGGCGCCAGGGCGCGAAGTCGAAGTTCAACCAGATCAGCCTGGCCGGCGACTCGGTCGAGACGGCCCACGTCGTGATCACCGACTCGAAGGGCCGCAAGCTCGGCATCATCGGGGGTCGGCTGGTCAACCAGATCCCGGGGGCCAAGGCCCAGGTCCGCACCTCCGGCCCGATCGCGACGCCCTCGGGCGAGCTGACCAACCTCGGCGACACGATCGACCCGGTCTACCAGGTGCCCAAGGGCCTCAAGCTGAAGATCAAGGTCGACGGCCGCAAGCTCACCCGTGGCGTCAAGCAGAGCCTGACCGTGGTCGGGCCCACCTTCGACAGCACGGTCGAGGGGATCCGGCTCCGCCCGGGTCAGGTCGCCCACGCGACGCTGAACCCGGTCAAGCAGAACCTCTCGTTCACCGCGGACAAGCGGGCTTCGTTCCCGAGGGTCTCCTTCGGCGCCGAGTCGAGGAGCGCCGGGTACAACATCCGGGTCAGCGCCCCCGGGGCGCCGCGGGGCTCGGCCGTCTTCTTCGCGAAGAAGCCGCGCTACGGGCTGCTGCGGATCGCCGCTCCCCGCTCGCGGGGCAAGCAGGCCTTCCGGGTCGCGATCACCAAGCTCTCGGGCCAGGGCCAGCAGCAGTTCTCGCGGGGCTACTCGATCCGCGGTCGCCAGCAGGCCTACCTGTACTACGGGCCGCTGGCCCGCAAGAACGGGGTCGCCCGGATCGTGATCGCGGTCCGGGGAATGGTGGCGCTGGCGATGGTGCACACGCCCCGCCGCTTTATGTACCCCACCCAACGCTACGCCCCCCGGGCGGGTGTCGTGAGGCGACACCGACCGGGGCACTTGAATGCCTCGCGGATCCCGCCGAGGGCGGGTACCGCGTCAGTGGCGGAAGTGACGGTGACGGGTGAAGACCATCGCCGTCTCGGACTCGTCACAGGCCTCGATGACCTCGCCGTCGCGCTTCGAGCCGCCGGGCTGGATCACCGCGGTGGCCCCGGCCTCGATCGCCGCGGCCGGGCCGTCCGCGAACGGGAAGAAGGCGTCGGAGGCCATCGCGCAGCCGGCGAGCAGGTCCTCGGCGTCGTCGCCGTGGGCGTCGCGGCACTTCTCGATCGCCAGCCGGCTCGAGTCGACCCGGCTCATCTGGCCGGCGCCGATGCCGAGCGTGACGCCGTCCTTGGCCAGCACGATCGCGTTCGAGCGGACGTGTCGGCAGACGGTCCAGGCGAAGAGCATGTCCTCCCACTCGCGCTCGGTCGGAGCCCGCTCGGTGACGGTCTCCATCAGCTCGCGCTGCTCGACCTCGCCGTCCCGGTCCTGCACCAGCAGGCCGCCACGGACCCGCTTGTAGTCCTTCTCGTTGGGGTCCGGGTGGGGCGAGGCCTCGTCGGTGAAGATCCGGATGGCCTCCTTGCGGGTCAGGATCTCGAGCGCCTCGTCCTCGTACCCGGGCGCGACCAGGACCTCGACGAAGTTCTTGCTGAGCGCCTCGGCCAGTGCCACGTCGACCTTCTGGTTGACCGCGATCACGCCGCCGTACGCGGAGACCGGGTCGCAGTCGCGGGCCCGTTCGTAGGCGTCCAGGCCGGAGTCGCCGAGGGCGACGCCGCAGGGGTTGTTGTGCTTGACGATCACGCAGGCCGGGCCCTCGAGGTCGGCCAGCAGCTTGCGGCAGGAGTCGAGGTCGAGCACGTTGTTGAAGGAGAGCGCCCGGCCGTGCAGCTTCGACATGCCGGTGAGGACGTGGCTGTCGAGGCCGACCTGGGAGTAGAGCGCCGCCCGCTGGTGCGGGTTCTCGCCGTAGGAGAGGTCGAGCTGCTTCTCGAAGGCGAGCACGCGGTGCTCGGGGAAGGCTTCGTAAGACTCGGAGAACCAGGCGGAGATCGCCGCGTCGTAGCGGGCGGTCTGAGCGAACGCCTCGTTGGCGAGCCAGTGGCGGGTCGAGGCGGAGATCTCGCCGCCGGTCTCGTTGATCTCCTCGATCACCGCGTCGTAGCTCTCCGGCTTGACCACCACGACCACGTCCTCGTGGTTCTTGGCCGCGGCGCGGATCATGGTCGGTCCGCCGATGTCGATGTTCTCGATCGCCTCCAGGGCGGTCACGTCCTCGCGGGCGATGGTCTGCTCGAACGGGTAGAGGTTGACGCAGACGAGGTCGATCGGCGGGATCTCCTCGGCCTCCAGCACCTCGACGTGGGCCGGGTCGGAGCGGCGGGCGAGCACGGCCGCGTAGATCTTCGGGTGGAGGGTCTTGACCCTGCCGTCCATGATCTCCCGCTGCCCGGTGAACTCGGAGACGTCGATCACCGTCAGCCCGGCGTCGCGCAGGGCGGTGGCGGTGCCGCCGGTGGAGAGGATCTCGACCCCCGCCGCGGCCAGCTCCTTGGCGAAGTCGGCGATGCCGGTCTTGTCGGAGACCGAGATCAGGGCGCGCCTGACCTTGATCGGTCCGTTGGTCGGGTCCATGTTGTCCATCTTCGCCCTTATCGCTCGAGTTGACTGGTCAAATGTGAAATTCGTCGTGGCGGCCGGCTCTGGAGGCCGGCCGCACGCGTTTCCGGCCCGGGGTCGGGTCAGCCGTCCGGGTCGATGACGACCCGGCGGGAATCCTCGTCGGCGATCCTAACCCTGCCCCGGGCGATCATGCCGATCGCCTCGGGAAATATCTCGTGCTCGACCGCTTGGATCGCCGCTTCGAGCTCGCCCCGGTCGCCGCTCTCCGGCACCGGCACGGCCCGCTGCGCGATCACCGGACCGGTGTCCGTGCCCTCGTCCACGAAGTGGACGGTCACCCCGGTCACCTTCACCCGGTAGGCCATCGCCTGACCGACCGCGTCGAGGCCGGGGAAGGCGGGCAGCAGGGCGGGATGGACGTTGACGATCCGTCCCCGGAACCGAGCGACGAACGACGCGGAGACCAGCTGCATGTAGCCGGCCAGGACCACCAGGTCGGCCTCGAGGCGCTCGATCCAGTCGCCGATCGCGGTGTCGCGGGCCTCCCGGTCGGGGTGCTCGTCCCGCGGGAAGACCGCGGTCTCGACCCCGGCCTCGCGCGCACGTTCGAGCGCGAAGGCCTCCGGCTTGTCGGAGCCGACCCCGACCACCGTCACGCCGTCACGGCCGTGGACGCGGTCGAGGATGGCCTGGAGGTTGGTCCCGGACCCGGAGGCCAGCACCACGACGCGGAAGGAGGAATCGCCCGAGCTCACCGCGACATCTTCCCGGATACGGCGGCCGGACACCCGCCCGATCCGGTGGTCGTCCGAGGGTTGATCTAGCTTGAGCGCGAGGATCACCGATCGAGAGGAGAGTTTCCGTGACGGGTGTGACTGGTGCTTCGGGGCTGCTTTTCAAGCGGCTGCTGCTGGCCTTCTGGACGATGTTCTTCAGCATGGTCGCGTTGACGAACTTCATCGACCTGATGGGTGAGCTCAGCGTCTTCCACTGGACCTTCCTCAACTCGGGCAACTTCGAGTACATGCGGGAGATCGTCAAGGTCTACGACGTGAGCCCCGGCCTGACCAAGCTCCTGCTGGCCGGCGCCTTCCTGATCGAGCTGATCGCGGCCGGCCTCTTCTGGCGGGCGCTGTTCGCCTTCGGCCGTCAGCCGGTCGGTCGCGGCCGGGCCTTCCAGGCGCTCTGCTGGGGGACCTTCGTCTGGCTCTCCTTCGTCTTCATGACCGAGTTCTTCGTCGCCTACGGCGGCGAGTCCGTCTTCCGCGAGCTGCTCACGATCATGATCGGCACCGGCCTGGCACTGGTCCTCGTCCCCGACTCCGCCGGCACCGAGCCGGGCGAGCCGACCTAGACCGAGTCCAGGGGAGAGTTTCTCCGTCCCCACCCTCAAAGGAGGGTGGGGAAGAGACAGCGTCACTCGGATCTGGTGGATCTCTCCGACGAAGACGTGAGCCGGTTGGCTCG
>JBEBTS010000110.1:0-7394 GCA_040393665.1 Conexibacter woesei | reverse complement strand
AGTTGCCGATCGAGGCGAGCGGGGCGAGCAGGACCCGGTTCGAGATCGGAACGCCACCGATCTCGAAGGGATCGGTGAGGGCGGGACGGCCCGTAGTCGGGGCGCCTTCCTGTGCGGGGGACTCAGCCACGGTTCCGCTCGTGGATGATCCGCAGGCCCTTGAGCGTGAGCAGATCGTCGATCTCGGTGATGGTCTCGGTGTACGGGACGACCACGCCGGCCAGGCCGCCGGTGGCGATGAACCGGGCCCGGCCGCCGAGCTCGGCGTTGATCCGGCGGGCGATCCCGTCGATCAGCCCGGCGAAGCCGTAGACGACGCCCGACTGGATCGCGGCCCGCGAGCTGGTGCCGATCGCGTGGCTGGGCTCGCCGAGCTCGATCCGTGAGATCCGCGCCGCCCGCTCGGTCAGGGCGGTGAGGGAGATCTCCAGGCCGGGAGCGATCGCGCCACCGAGGTAGGAGCCGTCGGCGGAGATCGCGTCGAAGTTGATGCCGGTGCCGAAGTCCACGCAGACGCAGACGTCCTGGACCTGCTCGTACGCGGCGATCGCGTTGACCAGGCGGTCCGCCCCGACCTCGGCCGGGTTGTCGATCTCGATCGCCATGCCGGTGCGGATGCCCGGCCCGACCACGAGGCACTCGACGTCCAGGTACTCGTCGGCGAGCCGCAGGTACTCGGACCCGAGCGGCGGCACGACCGAGGAGACGACCAGCCCGTCGAGGTCGCCGAAGCTGACCCCGCGCAGGGCCATCAGGCCGGACAGCCGTTCGGCCAGCTCGTCGCCGGTGGCGCCGGCCCGGGTCTGGAAACGCCAGTGCTGAGTCAGGCTTTCGCCCACGAAGGCACCGACGTGAGTCTGGGTGTTGCCCACGTCAATCGCTAGAAGCATCCCTCAAAGTGTGCCATGAAGACGGTTTGAAGCGAGTCCGGCACGCGACCCTGGCCGTACACTCCGGGACATGAGCAAGGCGACGCTTTTCACCCTGCCCGCATCACACCCCGGAACGAGCGCCGAGCTGATGCTCCGCCGCAAGGGGATCGAGTACCGGCGGGTCGACCTGTTGCCGGCCGCCCACCGAGGGCTGCTGAAGCTGGCCGGGTTCTCCGGCAACACGGTGCCCGCGCTCCGGTTCAACGGGGAGAAGGTCCAGGACTCGATCGGCATCGCCCGCACCCTCGACCGGCTGGTCCCGGAGCCGCCGCTGCTGCCGCCCGAGGGCGACCCGCGGCGCGAGGCGGTGCTCGAGGCGGAGAAGTTCGGCGAGGCCGAGCTCCAGCATCCGGTCCGCCAGATCATCTGGTGGTTGTTGCGACGGGACCGCAGCACCCTCTCGACCTACATGGAGCGGGCCAAGCTGCCGATGCCGAAGGAGCTGGCGGCGAAGACGGCCGGGCCGCTGGTGATCGCCTCAGCGAGGCTGAACGACGCCACCGACGAGAACGTGCGGGCCCGCCTGGCCCGGCTGCCGGAGCAGTTGGACCGGCTCGACGGTTGGGTGGCGGACGGCGTCATCGGCGGCGAGGAGCCGAACGCGGCGGACTTCCAGATCGCACCGTCGATCCTGCTGGCGATGACGATGGAGGACCTGCGGCCGGCGATCGAGGACCGGCCGATCGGGCTCGCCGCGCGGCGGATCGACCCGGGCTTCCCCGGGCGCCTGAAGCCGGGCCTGCCGGCCGAGTGGCTGGAGCCGCTCAGGGCAGCAACGAGCTGAGGTCGGTCCCGGGGTCGGCCAGCGCGTCGCGGTCGACCTCGACCCGCGCCTGGATCAGGTCCCGGATCGTGTCGCTCACTTCCCACACGTTCACGTTCATCCCCGCGGCGACGCGGCCGTCCCGCAGCCAGAAGGCGATGAACTCACGCGCTTCGAGGTCGCCGCGGATCAGGAGCGCGTCATCGCCGTTGGCATGGCCGACGTACTCCATGCCGATGTCGTACTGGTCGGAGAAGAAGTAGGGGATCTCGTCGTAGGCGACGCGCTCGCCGGCCAGCGCCCGGCCGGCCGCGGCGCCCTGGCGCATGGCGTTGGCCCAGTGCTCGACCCGGATCCGGCGCTCGTAGAACGGATGCCAGGCGTTGGCGACGTCGCCGGCCGCGAAGATCCCGGGCCGGCTGGTCTGCAGCGAGGCGTCGACCAGGATCCCGTCGTCGACCGCGATCCCGCTCTGCTCGGCGAGGGCGGTCCGTGGGGCGACCCCGATCCCGACCACGACCAGGTCGGCCTCGACCGTTTCGCCGTCGCTGGTCCGGACCCGTTCGACCCGGGATGCCCCCTCGAAGGCCTCGACCCCGGTCCCGCCCAGGAACCGGACCCCGTGGTCGACGTGGACGTCGCGGTAGAAGCGTCCCATCTGCTTCCCGAGGACCCTTTCCAGGGGAACCTCGGCCGGCTCGATCACGGTCACCTCGCAACCCTTCTGACGAGCCGAGGCGGCGACCTCGGAGCCGATCCAGCCGGCACCGACGACGACCACCCGCCCGCCCCCGGCCAGGCGGGTGCCGAGCGCTTCCGAGCTCGGCAGGTCCCGCAGGTAGACCAGGCCCTCCAGCCCGTTCCCGGGGACGTCGATCCGGCGGGGCTCGGCCCCGGTCGCGATCAGCAGGCGGTCGTAGGCGATCGGGTCGCCCCCGTCCATCTCCACGCGCGACTCTTCGGTCCCGATCGCGGTCACGGTGTGGCCGGTCAACAGCTCGACCCGGTGCTCGTCGTACCACCCTTCCTCATGCACCCAGGGTGCGTCGTCACGTTCCCCGCGCAGGTACTCCTTCGAGAGCGGGGGCCGTTCGTAGGGTCGGTACGGCTCGCTGCCGATAAGCACCACGCGGCCCTCGTACCCGGCGTCGCGCGCCGCCTCGGCCGCCTTCGCCGCGGTCAGGCTCGCGCCCACCACCACGATCGTCGTGTCGGCTCCCATAGCTCCTTCGTTCAGAATCGTCTCGGTCAATCCCATGACCCTTAGCTACCCGGGATTGCGAACATCACAAACCCCGCCAACCGGTTGTCTAGTCTCCGGGTCAATGGTCGAACGAGAAATCAAGTACTGGCTGCTGGACATGGACGGGGTGCTGGTCCACGAAGAGGTGCCGATCCCCGGAGCGCCGGAGTTCATCGGCCGGCTGAAGGAGCTGGGCATCCCGTTCATGGTGCTCACCAACAGCTCGATCTACTCCCGGCGCGACCTCGCCGCCCGCCTCGCCCGCACCGGCCTGGACGTCCCCGAGGACTCGATCTGGACCTCGGCCCTGGCCACCGCGACCTTCCTCCACGACCAGCGTCCGAACGGCTCCGCCTTCGTCGTCGGCGAGCCGGGCCTCGCCACCGCGCTGCATGAGTTCGGCTACACGATCAACGAGGTCGATCCCGACTACGTGGTGCTGGGCGAGACCCGCACCTACAGCTTCGAGCGGATCACCCAGGCGATCCGGTTGATCATGAACGGCGCCCGGTTCATCGCGACCAACCCGGACAACGTCGGCCCCGCCCCGGGCGGCGTGCTGCCCGCGACCGGCTCGGTCGCCGCGCTGATCAGCCGCGCCGCGGGGGTCGAGCCGTACTTCGTCGGCAAGCCGAACCCGCTGATGATGCGATCCGCCCTGAACAGCCTCAGCGCCCACTCCGAGGAGACCGCGATGGTCGGGGATCGGATGGACACCGACGTCGTCTCGGGGATCGAGGCCGGGCTGAAGACGGTCCTCGTCCTCAGCGGGGTCACCACCCGGGAGGAGGCCGAGCGCTACCCGTACCTCCCGTCCCGGATCGTCGACTCGGTCGCCGACCTGACCGCCGGCCTGGGCTGAGCATCGGCCGGAGCCGAACCCGGGGTTTTGCGTCCATATGACCGAAAACCCCGGGATCGGTCGAGCCAGGAGCGCCGATATGCGAACATACGTTCGTGCGATGGGACGGCCAGAGGACCGATGCCGGGCCGGCGACCCTTCCCGGCCTGGAGACCGCCGGGCTCGGGCCGGTGCGTACCTTCCGGGCGCCCGAGGCGATGGGCATCCGATTCCACGAGGTGCGGGCCAAGTCGGCCCTGAACCGGGTGCCTGAGGGCCCCTACGGGTTCGGCTGGACGGTCAACCCGTACCGGGGCTGCAGCCACGCCTGCGTCTACTGCTTCGCCCGGACGACCCACACCTATCTGGGGTTCGACGCGGGGCAGGACTTCGAGCGGGAGATCGTGGTCAAGGTGAACGTGCCCGAGGCGCTGCGGGCCGAGCTGGCCCGCCCCTCGTGGCGGCGGGAGCTGGTCGCGCTCGGCACCAACACGGATCCGTACCAGTGGGTGGAGAGCCGGTACCGGCTGACCCGGGCGGTGCTGGAGGAGCTCGACGCGGCCGAGACCCCGGCCTCCGTGCTGACCAAGTCGCCGCTGGCCCTGTCCGACCTGCCGCTGTTCGAACGCATGGCCCGGGCCGGGCGGTGCCAGGTGAACCTGTCCGTCCCAACCGTCGACGAGGCCGCCTGGAGAGCGACCGAGCCCCACACGCCGTCACCCCGGGCCCGGCTGGAGGCGGTGGCGGAGCTGCGCCGGCGAGGCATCCCGTCTGGGATCCTGATCGCGCCGATCATGCCCGGGGTCAACGACCGTCCCGACCAGATCGAGCCGATCCTGGCCGCCGCGGCGGATGCCGGAGCCGACTTCGTCACCCCGGTCGCGCTCCATCTGCGCGGCGAGACCCGGGCCGTCTTCTTCGAGTGGCTGGAGTCGGAGCGGCCCGAGCTGCTGCCCGAGTACCGCCGCCTCTACCCGGACGGCCGGGGCCGGCTGCCGCGAAGCGCCCAGGATCGGATCACCGCTCCGGTGCGGGCCCGTCACCGGGGCGACAGGGCTGCCGCGCCGTCGGTCTCGACCACGCGCGGGCTGCCCGCCTCCCGACCGACCCAGCGCACCGCCTCGAAGTCGACACGACCCGGGACGGGCTCTCGCGACGGGCGGCGGGAGCCGCCCGACCCGCCCACCGGCCAGACCAGCCTCTTCTAAGAACCGGTCCGCAGCGGGCCGGTCCGGCGGACCTCCTGGTCCTCGCCGGTCCGCTCGACCTCCCGCACCAGCTTCGCCATCGCCTGGTCGAGCCGGGTTCCGTCGGGCCGGGTGAGGTCGGGGTCCAGCTCGAGCAGCGGGGCCAGGACGAAGCGGCGGGAGGTCACCTCCCGGTGGGGGAGCCTCAGGCGGTCCGACTCGTACTCGACGCCTTCCATGAGGAGCAGGTCGATGTCGATCACCCGCGGCGAGTGAGGCGGCAGCCCGGTCTCCCGGCCGATCGCCCGCTCGGTCTCCTTGAGCAGGTCGAGCAGATCCTCGGGGCCGAGCGCGGTCCGGACCCGGATCGCCGCGTTGAGGAAGTCCGGCTGGTCGAGGATCAGCCCGACCGGCGCGGTCTCCCAGGCGGAGGAGACCGCTTCGAGCTCCAGGCCGGCGTCGACCAGGCGGTCGATCGCCTGGTTCAGATAGCCGTGGCGGTCGCCGATATTGGAACCCAGGCCCAGGTAGACCGTCGTCCCGCTCCCGCTCTGCTGGCTCAAGCGCCATCCCCCGACTCGTCCCGGCGCAGGGTCACCTCGACCGAGGCGCCGTCCATCGCCACCGGGACCGGCGGCACCGGCTTCGTCGCGCGGACGGTCACGGCATCGGCGGGGAACCGCTCGAGCACCGCCTCCCCGATCACCGTGACCAGGCGTTCGAGCGTCCGACGGCTCTCGGCGGTCGCCAGGTCGACCACGAGGCCGGTCACCTCGCCGTAGTCGATCGTATCGGCGACGTCATCGGTCGCGGTCGCGTCGCAGGAGGTCGGGACCAGGTCGAGGTCGAAGGTCATCCGCTGCCCAATCTCACGCTCGGCCGCGCCGACCCCGTGATGGGTGTAGAGCGTGATTCCGCGCAGGCGGATCGTCGGAACCGGGTTCATCGTGCCAACCTACCGCGCCTCGGCGATCGCCTCGGCCACCTTGATCGCCTGGGAGACCGGGGCCACGTCGTGGACCCGGACCATGCCGGCGCCGCCGTCCAGGGCGGCGAGGCAGGCCGCGACGGTCCCGCCGACCCTGTCGCTCTCCGGGGCGCCGCCGTCGAGCGTGCCGATGAACGTCTTGCGCGAGGGACCGATCAGGACCGGCAGGCCGGTGGCGGCGAAGCGGTCGGTGGCGGCCAGCAGCTCGAGGTTGTGTGACACGGTCTTGCCGAAGCCGATCCCCGGGTCGATCCAGATGCGCTCCCGGCCGATCCCGGCGCTCTCGGCGAGGGCGACCCGCCGGGCCAGGAACTCGAGGATCTCGGCGACGACGTCCCCGTACCGCGGGTCGCGCTGCATGGTGCGCGGCGTGCCGAGCATGTGCATCAGGACGACCTCCACCCCACGCTCGGCGCAGAGGGGTGCCATCTCCGGGTCGCCGAGCGCGGTGACGTCGTTGACCATCGTGGCGCCCGCCTCGATCGCCGTAGCGGCCACCTCGGGCTTGGTCGTGTCGATCGAGAGCGGGGCGAGCCCGGCCAGCCCTTCGATCACCGGGATGACCCGGGCCAGCTCCTCCTCCGCCCCGACCGCGGTCGCTCCCGGTCGGGTCGACTCGCCGCCGATGTCCAGCACGTCCGCGCCCGACGCGATCAGCTCCCGGCCGTGGGCGATCGCCGCCTCGGGGTCGAGGAACCTCCCGCCGTCCGAGAACGAGTCCGGCGTCACGTTGACGATGCCCATGACCTTCACGGTCGCGACCCCAACGCGCCGAACCGGGCGCGAAAACGCTCGCATACGAGAGTTTCCGCTGCCGGTTCGATGCCCACGTTCTCGGATCCAGCCTCGGTGGGTGGCGATGCCTCGCGGCCCGCCACGCCGGGGCTACTCCTGGTCGGAGCGGATGTCGGTCATCCCGCCGGCGTAGCCCGGACGGGGCGGCGACGGGGACGGGTCGGTGCTCGGATGGTGGATCGGCTCGGGCTCCGTGGGCAGGTCCTCCTGCTCGGTGTCCGATCCCGGCGGGAAGACCTCTTCCTCCGAGGCGCCGTCGAGCAGCGCGACGAACTCGTCGGCGTCGATCGTCTCCCGGACCAGCAGGATCTCGGAGATCCGCTCGAGGTCGTCACGACGCTCGTCGAGGATGTCCTTCGCGGTCTGGTGGGCGCTCTCGACGATGCGACGGATCTCGTCGTCGATCTCACGGGCGATCTCGTCCGAGTAGTCGGGCTCGGAGCCCATCTCACGGCCGAGGAAGGGCTGGCCGCGATCGTGGCCGAAGACCCGCGGGCCGAGCCGCTCGGACATGCCGAACCGCATGACCATCTGCTTCGCGGTCGCGGTCACCTTCTCCAGGTCGTTGGAGGCGCCGGTCGTGATCTCGCCGAAGACGATCTCCTCGGCGGCGCGGCCGCCCAGGGTCATCGCCATGGTCTCGGA
>JBEBTS010000109.1:0-7409 GCA_040393665.1 Conexibacter woesei | reverse complement strand
TCGGGAGCCGAGGCCGATCCCGCGGCGGCCGCACCCGATCTCGAGGAGTCCGCTCCGCCCGCGGCCGAGGTCGCCGGAGCCCCGGCCCCGGTGATCGACGAGCGTCTGCAGGCCAAGCTCGACGAGCTCAGCCTGGGCCAGGCCCGCCCGGCCTTCTCCCCGGACGAGGCCGCCCGGTCGCTGGCCCCGGCCGAGACCGAGGACGCCGCGGACGGCTCCGACGGCCAGGACGACGAGTCTGCGGTCGCGGCGGAGCTCTCGCCCGGCCTGGCCGCGGTCGAACGGCACCTCAGCGCCGAACGGGAGGAACGGGACCGGACCCTGCGCGAGGCGGAGGATCGGCTCCGCCGGATCGAGCAGCGGGCGGAGGACGCGGAGCGCCGCGCCGCCTTCGCCGAGCGTCTGGCCCAGCTCAAGGTCGAGGAGTCCGACCGGGAGCGTCGCCTCCAGGACGTCGTCTCCGGGATCGACCGGGCCGAGCAGCGGGCCAGCGAGGCCGAGGCCCGGGCGGTCGCGGCCGAGCGTGCGGCAGCCGCCGCCCTGGAGCAGCCGACCGCACCGATCGCCGACGTGCCGGACGAGATCGTCCGGGCGGCCCAGGCACAGGACTCACCGGCCTCGCCAGCCCAGTCGGAAGCTCTGCCCGAGCCGGCGGCGCCCGCGGTCGCGCCCGGCTCGGAGCTGGAGACCCAGGAGCCGGAACGCAAGGAGCTGTTCTCCGGCTCGACCCGATCGCCTTTCTCGGCCCAGGGCGGGGCCACGCCGACGGGCGGAGCCGATGCGCCCGCCGGGGATCGCCTCGATCTCAACTCGGCTACCTTCGAGGAGCTTCGCGGGCTCGACCTGTCGGTCACGCAGGCGACGCGGGTCCTCGCCTACCGGGAACGGTTCGGCGGCTACCGCCAGATCGAGGACCTGGGCAAGGTGCCCGGATTCCCCCCGGAGCTGATCGAGAGCCTGCGCTCCCGGTTCACCGTCTGATTCGGGCGTCCGGCCCGTCCGGGCGCCGGGGCTCTCGGGCACTCAAAAGAACCGCCTGGGCGGTTCGCGGGGCGGTTCAGTCGAGGTCGAAGTACCGTCCGGCCGGACCGAGGTTGACCACCTCGGTCTCGCCGATCGTCGAGGTCCGGCCCCAGGACTCGTGGATGTGGCCGCAGACGGCCAGCTTCGGGGTCGTGCGCTCGATCGCCGTCAGGATCGACTTGCTGCCGAGGTGGAGCCCGTCGCCGGCCTCGTCGCAGTGGCCCTTGGGCGGCGAGTGCACGACCAGCACCGAGCCGGGGCTCAGGTCCGCCAGCGCGGCCTCTGCCTCGGTCTCGTCGAGATCGAAGCTCCAGCCCCACGGAGTCGTCGGGATGCCTCCCCCGAGGCCGTAGAACGTCTCTCCGCCGATCTCGGTCGACTCGCCGTGGAGGACGGTCGCCGCCGGCCAGTCCGCGGCCACGCGCCGGAGATCGTCGATCGTCTCGTTGTTCCCCGCGACCAGGATGGTCGGCGTCTCGATGCCGGCGAGGGCCCCGATCGTCTCTTCGAGGCCGTTGTGGATCGAGGCGAAGTCGCCGGCCCCGATCACGACGTCGGCGTCGGCGGACATCTCGGTCAGGCGAGCGGCCTGCTCGAGATCGCGGTGCAGATCACTGAAGGCGAGAATGCGCATGGGGCCACTCTAGCCCCACTGTTCCTGCAGTCGCAGCCAGATCTCGCTGCGGGTGGGGAAGGCGGGCACCGCGTGTCGGAGCTGATCCATGGTGAGGCCGGCGGTGACCGCGATCGTGGCGGCGTGGATCCACTCGGACGTGTCGTACCCGGTGAAGGTCGCCCCGAGGACCTTGCCCGATCCGGACTCGACCACCAGCCTGCAGGTGCCGCCGGTCCCCTTGCCCTCGAACGAGGCGCCCGGGGTGCCGTCGGTCGGGGTGTCGAGCGCGCGGGCGTCGTGGCCGTCCTCGCGGGCCGCCTCCAGGGTCAGACCGGTCGCGGCGACCTGCGGGTCGGTGAAGGTCACTCGCGGCATCCCGGCCTCCTCCGCCAACGGCCGCGGCTCGTGTCCGAGGATCGTCCGGGCGGCGATCCAGGCCTGGTACTTGCCGGCGTGGGTCAGCAGGGTGCGGCCGTTGACGTCGCCCACCGCGAACAGCCACTCGGTGCCGCCCGCCCGCATCCCGTCATCGGTGTCGAGGTAGCCGCCGCCCTTGATCCCGATCGACTCCAGCCCGATCAGGTCGGTCCGCGGCATCCGGCCGGTCGCCACGAGGAGGCGCGAGGCGGACACGGAGCGGCCGTCCTCCAGCTCGATCGTCATGTCCCCGTCGGTGCCGTCGCGGCCCGTGCCGGTGGCCGAGACCGCGTTCACCCCGGTCAGGACGTCCACGTCGAAACGGTCCTGCAGGGAAGTCGCCACCTGATCGCCGGCGAACGGCTCCTCCCGCACGAGGAGGCGCGGGGCCGACTCGATCAGGGTGACGCGGCTCCCCAGCGAAGCCCAAGCCTGGGAGAGCTCGCAGCCAACCGGGCCGCCCCCGAGGACGATCAGGGAGTCCGGAACCTGGTCGGAGGTCGTCCCCTGGCGGTTGTTCCAGACGTCGAGCGCGGCAAGCCCCTCGATCGGCGGCAGCGACGCCGCCGACCCGGTCGCGACGATCACCGCCTTCTCGGCGACCAGCACGCTCTCGCCGACCCGGACCTCCCGCTCGCCGACGATCAGGCCGTGGCCGCGATGCAGTTGGATCCCCTTCTCCTCGAGCCAGGGGAGCTGGGTCGAGTCGTCCTGGTGGTGGATGACCTCGTCCCGGCGCTCCAGCACCGGGACCGGGCGCAGCCGGTCGCCCGGGTCGACCGGCATCCCGGGGATCCGCAGGGCCTCGTCCAGCAGCGTCCCCGGCCGGAGCAGCGCCTTCGACGGCATGCATGCGTAGAAGGAGCACTCGCCGCCGATCAGGTGCTGCTCGACGATCGCCACCTTCTCCCCGGCGTCGGCGAGCAGGCCGGCCGCAGCCTCACCGGCCGGCCCGGCTCCGAGAACCACCGCGTCATACCTGTGGATGCTCATAGGGTGGTTCTACCCGGTATCGCGGCGCGACACCCCGGCCTCGTTGACCGTCCTCACCCGACTCCGTAGAATGGAGGGGCATCAACCCCGGGGACGACAGGCTTCGACGTAGCCGGCCGTGCGGGGGGTTGCAGGTCGAGGATGTCGATGGCCTCGTAAAAAATCGGCAAAAAACCAATACGTGCGGACCATGAGTTCGCCCTCGCTGCCTAGATAGCTCTAGCGCAGTGAGAGTCGGTCCACCCTCGGCCCGTGGGGTGGGGCACCGGCTTCAGAAACGGGCTTACCCAAAGGGAGCGCCTCGGCCCCGCGGGGACATTCAAGAGGCTTGGTCTCCCGCAGCGCCGGCCGGTGCGGACCCCGGGAGACGAGAACAAAGCATCGGCTAAGCCTGTAGACGCCTTTCGACACGCGACTGCGGACGCGGGTTCAATTCCCGCCGTCTCCATCGGATCGCGACCGGCCCGCCGACCAAGCGGGCCGGTTCTCTCGGTCGAGGCGGGATCAGGCCAGGTACCAGGTGGACGCGGTCACCGCGGTCATCACGACTATGTTGAGCGGCAGCCCGGCCCGGACGTAGTCGGTGAAGCGGTAGCCGCCAGGGCCGTAGACCATCATGTTGGTCTGGTAGCCCATCGGGGTGAGGAAGGACGACGACGCCATCACGGCGATCCCCATCACGACGACGCGCGGGTCCAGCCCGGCCGCGGCCGAGACGGCCATCGCGATCGGGAAGAGCACCACGACCGCGGCGTTGTTGGTCACCACCTCGGTCATCACGGTTGTCGCCAGCAGCAGGGCGAAGATCACCCCGACGTCCCCGAAGCCGGAGAAGCCGTCGTTGAGCAGCCGGGCGATCTCCTCGGCCAGCCCGGTCGTCTGCATCGCCTCGCCGATCCCGAAGGCGGCGGCGATCAGCAGGATCACGCTGAAGTCGATGGCGTCGCCCGCCTCGGAGAAACTGATCGTCTTGGTCGCGATCAGCACGCCCGCGGCGATCAGCGCGCCCTGGAGGATGGGAACGATCTCCAGAGCCGCCAGGACGATCACCGCCAGCGCGAGCAGCCCGACCAGCGGGGCGCGCTTGGTGGCGGACGGCGGCGGTCCGCCGAGCCGCGAGACCAGGAGGAAGTCGCGGCCCCGGCGCGAGCGGAGCTTGAAGTCCGGGCCGGCCAGCATCAGGAGCGTGTCGCCCGGGCGGAGCTCGAGATGGCCGAGGCCCCGGTCGATCCGCTCGCCCGAGCGGTGGATCGCCACGACCGCCGCCTGGTAGCGGCCGCGGAACTCGATGTCGGCCAGGGTCTGCCCGGCCAGGCGGGAGTCGGCCCCGATCACGGCCTCGTAGAAGGTGTGCTGGGGGCTGTCGATCTCCATCATGTGGGCGGTCTCGGCCGAGGCGAGCCCGGCGGTGCGCTGGAAGGCGACGACCGAGTCCGAGTCGCCGGCGAAGGTCAGCCGGTCGCCCCCGGACAGCCGGCGGCTGGGGGAGACGGCGGGCAGGACCACCCCGTCGCGCTGGATCTCGACCAGGAAGACGCCCTTGAGGTTGCGCAGGCCGGCCTCGGCGATCGTCGTGCCGTCCATCGGCCCGCCGGCGACCACCTCCATCTGGACGGTGAACTCCCGCATCTCCTCGCTGAACTCCTGGCTGGCCGCCCGCCGGTCGGGGATGAGCCGGGTGCTGACGAAGGTCAGCACCAGCATGCCTAGGACCACGGCGACGACGCTGACCTTGGTGATCTCGAACATGCCGATCGGCGCATCGCCCGCGTTCTGGAGCAGGCCCGAGGCGACCAGGTTGGTCGAGGTCCCGATCACGGTCAGGGTGCCGCCGAGCAGCGCCGCGTAGGAGATCGGCAGCAGCAGCTTCGAGGGCGAGACCCCGCGCTGGTCGCACCACGAGGTCACCTGGCCGATCAGCATCGCGACCAGCGGGGTGTTGTTGATGAAGGCGGAGACGCCCGCGGTCGGCGCGGTCAGGCGGGCCAGGGAGAGCGGCGTGACCTTGCCGTCCTTGCCGAGCATCCGGTTGACCATCGGGCCCAGGAGCCCCGTCTTGTCGGCCGCGTAGGCGAGCACGTAGAGCGCCGCCACCGTCAGCGGGGCGGCGTTGGAGAAGCCGGAGAGCGCCTGGGGCTCGTCGATCACGCCCAGGATGAGCAGGGTGACCGTCGCCGTCAGCACCGTTGCGGCAGGGGGCATCAGGTCGGTCGCGAGCGAGACCAGCATGGCGACGATGACCGCCGCTGTTATCCAGGCTTCGGGGCTCAATTCGGGTGGGGAGGCGACGCCCTCGGGGCGAGCCTCCGGTCGGTGGCCGGGCTGGTGGCCACGGCGGCAGGATAGCCGGATTGGCGACCAGACCGATAACTCACACTGACTTGGTCAAGAAACGCGCCGTCGATCGCGGGCGGGAGGGACGGGGCGCCTCCGGGCCCCGGACGAGAAGAAGGCCCGCCGAGGCGGGCCTTCTCGAAGCGGGCGGGACCGTCCCGGGTGGGACCGTCCGTCACTCGCCGGCCGGCGGCATCCGGTCGATGTAGCCGGCGCCGCGGTCGCGGAGGTTCGAGACCAGCTCGAACTCGTCCGAGCGGCGTTCCTTGGCGTCGCCGAGCTGCTCCCGGTAGATCTTCTTCCACTCGTTCTTCTGGTACGCGATCTGCTGCTTGGTCCGGGACCGGACGTTGGCGATCTTCGCGTTGAACAGGCTCTTCGCGTTGGCCGACCGGGCGTCGAAACGTGACGTGGTCGCGTTGATGTCGTCCTGCCGGGCGGCGACGAGCGTGTTGATCTTGGTCTGGGTCCGGTTGATCTTCTTCCGGATCGCCGACCGCTTGGACGGGCTCTTCGCCTTGGCGAGCTTGGCCTGGAGCGCGGCGCGCTTGTCGACCAGCGGATCGAGCCGCGGGGCGTAGCCGGCGTTGATCCGGGCGATCGCCATGCTCTCCTTCGCCTGCAGGTCGTTCAGCCGGTCCGCGAGCCGGTTCTGGAGGCTCTGGACCTGGGCCTTCTGCGACTGCCGGATCCGCTTGATGTCACGGCGGGCCTGGTTCTTGTCCTGCTTGGCGATGCGGTTGGTGCGGAGGGCGAAGAGCTGCTTCACCTTGTTGTTCGCGTTGTTGCGGCGGGCGTTCAGGTTGCTGCGGTACTGCTGGCGACGGGCGTTGGTGGCCGGGACGGTCACCTTGCCCTGAAGCACGTTGACGTAGCTCTTCAAGGACTTGAAGGGGGCGGTGGATTTGATCCCCGGAATCGGCTTCTGGGCCGCGGCGGTGCCGCTGAGCCCGGCGAGCGAGACCGTGGCGAGGACGAGGGGGACGAGCGCACGGAGTTTCATCTGCCGAAACTACCACCGGGAGAGGCCGGCGGCCAGCGGCCGGCCCCGCCTGGATGCGGGCTTTCGGACGGCCCGGCGTCGGGCTCAGGACCGGGACCGCGGCGGCTTCGGGTTGCGGCTGCCCTCGGTCGTCTCCTGCTCGGCGCGGATCACGTGCATGACCGCGTTGATCAGCGCCAGATGGGTGAACGCCTGGGGGAAGTTCCCGAGGTGGCGGCCGGAGCGAGGGTCGATCTCCTCCGCGTAGAGCTGCAGCGAGCTGGCGAAGCCGAGCAGCCGCTCGCAGAGCTGGCGGGCCCGGTCGAGCTCGCCGATCTCGACCAGCGCGCTGACCAGCCAGAAGGAGCAGATCGTGAAGCTGCCCTCCTCGCCCTCGAGCCCGTCGTCGGTCTCGTCGGTCCGGTAGCGCAGCACCAGCCCGTCCTCGGTCAGCTCGTCGGCGATCGCCATCACCGTGTCCCTGATCCGGGGGTCCGAGGGAGGCAGGAACCGCAGCAGCGGCAGCAGGAGGCAGGAAGCGTCGAGGGCGTCGGTCTCGTAGTGCTGGGTGAAGACGCCGCGCTCGTCGACCGCGTTCTCGCAGATGTCGGCGTGGATCTCGTCGGCGGCGAGCTGCCACTCCTCGGCCAGGGCGTAGTCGTCACGGAGCCGCGCGAGGCGGGCACCGCGGTCGGCCGCCACCCAGCACATCACCTTCGACGAGGTGAAGTGCTTGGGCTCGCCGCGGACCTCCCACATCCCGTGGTCGGTCTCCCGCCAGTGCTCCAGGGCGGCGTCGACCTGGCGCTTGAGGATCGGCCAGATCTCCTCCGGCAACCCGTCGCGGGACTTGGTGTGGAGGTAGAAGGAGTCGAGGACCGTGCCCCAGACGTCGTTCTGACGCTGGTCGTAGGCCCCGTTGCCGATCCGGACCGGTGAGGCTCCCTCGTAGCCGTGGAGGTGGTGCAGGATCTCCTCGTCGAGCTGCTTCTCGCCGGCGACCCCGTACATGATCTGGAGCTTGTCGGTGTCGGCCGCGACGTC
>JBEBTS010000108.1:0-7492 GCA_040393665.1 Conexibacter woesei | reverse complement strand
GCGATGCGGCGCGCCGGCGAGCTGGGCTACCTCGGCCTCTGCTTCCCCGAGGAGTACGGCGGACAGGGCGGCGACTACTTCTACTCGCTGGTCCGGGCCGAGGCGATGAGCTACTCGGGCTCAGGCGGACTCGGGATGGGCTTCGCCGTCCAGACCGACATGGTCCTGCCCCCGATCCACCTGCTCGGCACCGAGGAACAGAAGCAGAAATACCTCGTCCCCGGCATCCAGGGCACCAAGATCGGCGCGCTCGGGATCACCGAGCCGGGCACGGGATCGGACGTGGCCGCGATTCGCACGACCGCGGTCCGGGACGGCGACGAGCTCGTCATCAACGGGGCCAAGACCTTCATCACCAACGCCGCCCGGGCGGACTTCATGGTCCTGGTCGTGAAGACCGACCCGGATGCCGGCCACGACGGCATCTCGCTGCTCCTGATCGACATCCGCGACGAGGAAGGCAACGAGCTGCCGGGCTTCTCGGTCGCGCGTGACCTGGAGAAGATGGGCATGAAGTCCTCCGATACCGGGGAGCTGGCCTTCGAGGACATGCGGGTGCCGGCCGACTCGATCCTCGGCACCGAGGGCAAGGGCTTCTACCACATCAGCTGGGAGCTCCAGAGCGAGCGCCTGGTCGCCGCGGCGGGCTCACACGCGGCCGCCGAGCGCCTGCTCGAGACGGCGATCGAGTACGCCCAGGAGCGCCAGGCCTTCGGCCGGCCGATCGGCAAGTTCCAGGCGATCCGCCACAAGGTCGCGGACATGGCGACCAAGATCGAGTCGGTCAAGCAGTTCACCTACTCGGTGGCGTGGCGGGTCAACAACGGCGAGTATCCGGTCCGTGAGATCTCGATGGCCAAGCTGCTCTCCTCCCGGGTCGCCTGTGAGGTCGCCGACGAATGCATCCAGATCCACGGCGGCTACGGCTACATGAAGGAGTACGAGGTCGAGCGCCACTACCGCGACCTCCGCCTCAACCGCATCGGAGCCGGAACCGACGAGATCATGCTCGAGGTGATCGGCCGCTCCTACGGCCTATAGGCCGCCCGGGCCCAGACCCAGCACCAACCCGAGGTTCCGGGCCGACCCCAGCCCCGGGGTCCCGGACGGCATCTCATCCTCGACCTCGTGGTAGCGGAATCGGAGCACCGTCAATCCCTGCGCCCGCAGCCAGGCGTCCTTGCGGGCATCCCGCCCCCGGGCGATCTCGTGACTGTGGAAGGCCCGACCGTCCGTCTCGACCACGAGTCGCTCTCGCTCCCAGAGAAAGTCGACCTCCCAGCGTCCCAACCTCACGTTCACCTGCGGAATGCGATGGTCGAACCCGCTCCAGCCCATCAGGAACATGCCCTCCAGCGCCGACCTGACCCGGCCCATCCCCGGCACCCAGAGCCCGATCAGCTCGCGCATCGACGCGGCGCCAGGCCGTCCCCGGATCCGCTGCAACAGCCACGGCAGGTCCCGACTGCCGATCTGGTGCAGTCGACAGGCCTCGATGAACGCCCGCCGCATCGCCCTTCGCCCCAACACGGCTGCGAGGTCGATCTGGGTCCGAGCGGCGGAGGTGATCGGGATGCCGTTCAACTCACCCACCTCGTCGTCGCGAAGCGCCCGTTCGTGGACGTGGAGCCGGCTTCCCGCCATACGGGACGAGCGGGCCGGCATGACCGCGCTCTCGCGGCTTCGAGCGACCTCGACGCGCCGGGGCAACGCCTGCCGGCGGTCGACCATTCCCCAAGCCTCGCCCGCACTCCTCCCCATGAGCACGGCGCCTTGCCCCGCGGCCAGGGTGGCCGCCTTCCAGACCGCTTCGCTGGTCTCGACCTCCCTCCCGACCGAGTAGACGCCGGTGAACAGCGGCAGGAGGCGCCCCGCCCGCCTGGCCCCGTCCACCCGTCCGACGGAGATCCCGGACGCGATCAGCTGCCTTCGCCCCACCACCCCATGCTGCCGCGACGCGACTTCGAGCATCAGCACATGGGTCGACCTCGCCTTCATGCCACAAGGCTGTCGACCGACGGCTCACTCGTGGTTCACGCAGCGCAAGGACTCCGTCACCGAGAGGTCACGAGCCCGCAACCGCGGTGACCCGGGTCAGGGAACCAGGGTCGAGGGTGGCGCGTTCTTCTTGAGCAGGTTGGCCAGGTAGATCACGATCTTGCCCTTGCCCTTGTTGGCGGCCCGGTGATGGGTGCCGGGCTGCTCGACCAGCCACTGGCCGGCCTTGATCTTGCCGGCCTGACCGGCCTTGATCCGCCGCACGACCTTGCCGTCGTCCCCCGGCCCCTTCATGACCTTCACCCCGCCGGTCTTCACCGTGTAGGTGAGCGTTCCCGCCTGGATGTACGAGACCTGGGTGCCCTCGTGGTAGTGGAGTGGGATCTTCGCCCCGGGCTGGATCACGACCCGGGAGAGCCCGAGCGCCCGGCCCGGCGCGTCGATCGGGCCGACCTTCCGGGCGAGCGAGTTGTACTTCGGGGCCGGCGGCTCGGCTCGCATGGTCGAGCCGGCGACCACGGCTCCCGCCGCCCCGCCCACGGCCAGGATCCCGAGGACGGCGAGGCCGGTCCGGAAGCGCACACGCCTTCGTGACCCCTGGTTGACGGACTGCCGGCTGACGCTCTCATCCCCGAGAAATTTCATGCGACACCCTACCGGCGAGGATCCCCAAACCGGGTTGGATCCGGACTTTTGCGTCCATATGACCGAAAAGTCCGGGTTCGGCCTGGCTGGTGCGGGGGATCAGGCCGGGCGGACCTCGACGGCGCAGTGGGCGCAGCGGGTCGCGGCCATCGGGATCTCGGAGAGGCACTCGGGGCATTCCCGGGTAGTCGCCTCCTCGTCCCGACGAAAGTGGTTCATCGGGGCGACCACGAAGAAGTAGATCGCGGCCGAGACCGAGAGGAAGGCGATCAGGGCGTTGATGAAGTTGCCGTAGGTGAACTTCGAGCCGTTGATCGTGAAGGAGAGCGCCGAGAAGTCGGGCTCGCCGATGATCGCCGCGATCACCGGGGTCAGGAGGTCGGCGACCATCGACTGGACCAGCGCGCCGAACGCGGCCCCGATCACGACCGCGACGGCCAGATCGACCACGTTGCCTCTGGTCACGAACTCCTTGAAACCGATCAGGACCTTCATCTCGCTCCTCCTGGATTTGCCTGCAGAAACCGTCGAGCCCACCGTCCGGGCTTGTGCCCGGGATGAACTGAATCTAATCTGACGACAGTTCGAGCCGCGAGGAATTGGAGGAACGGTGCCGGTACTGAGTGAGAACGCCTTTTGGGAGGAGGTCGGCATGCGGGCCGTCGGCCTGACCGGCTACGGCGGGGCCGAGCTGGGCGAGTGCATCGCCGCCGTGGAAGCGGTCGGGGACGGCGGGGTCGACCGCTGGCACGACGCCTGGAGCTCGCTGGCGCAGCGCCTCGACGACGAGGGCAGGATGGCCGCCAACCAGGGCCGCCCGATCAGCGCCCGGGACGCCCTCTTCCGTGCCTCGACCTACTACCGGACCTCCTACATCCCGCTCTACGGCAGGCCCGTGGACGAGCGTCTCCGCATCTCCTTCGAGGCGGAGCAGGCCGCCTTCTCCGCCGCGGCCGAACTCAGCGCGGAGACGCCCGGAGGGCCCCGGATCCGCTCCCTGGAGGTTCCCTTCGAAGGAGGGTCGCTGCCGGGATACGTATCCGCCGCCGACGACTCCGGCCGGGCCCGGGCGACCATCCTCCAGGTCAACGGCTACGACTCGAACGTCCACGAGATGTACTTCTCCCACGCGCCGGCCGCCAACGCCCGCGGCTACAACTGGATCGGCGTCGACGGTCCCGGCCAGGGTCGCAACCTGATCCGGGACGGGCTCACCCTCCGCCCGGACTGGGAGAACGTGGTCGGCCCGATCCTCGACGCGATCGAGGTGCTGGACGAGGTCGACCGGGAGCGGATCATCCTCGTCGGCTGGAGCCTCGGCGGCTACTTGGCGCCGCGGGCCGCCGCCTTCCACAGCGCCCGACTCGCCGGGCTGGTCGCGGACCCCGGGCTCTTCGACCAGCGCGACATCGTCGTGAACCGGCTGCCCCTCTCCGATGACCAGAAGCTCCGGTTCCCCGACGTGGACCCGTCCGCGCTCGACGAGATGGAGGCCTGGCTGCGATCGGACGAGGCCGACCCGCTGCTCCGCTGGCGCCTGATCCAGCGCGGCCTGTGGGTCAACGGGGCGGAGAGCCTCTTCGACTACTTCAGCCGGCTCATGGAGTTCAAGGTCTCGGACGTGGTCGGCGAGATCACCTGCCCGACCCTGGCGACGATGGCGGAGCGCGATCCGCTCTCGACGGCCGCGCCGCGGCTGATCGAGGCGATCGACGCCCCCGGCGAGGTGATCGAGTTCACCGTGGCCGAGGGGGCGTCCGGGCACTGCGAGGGCCTCAACCGGCGGCTCTACCACGAGCGGGTTTTCGACTGGATCGAACGGAACGTCCCCGGCGACCCCGCTTGAACGGGATCGCCGGGATCGTCTGGCCGGGCCGGGCGCAGGGACGGCGCGGACCCGACGGCTTCGGCGCCGTCAGCGCGGCGTGGCCGAGAAGGAGGTCGAGCCGGAGCAGATGAAGACCTTCGACCCGTAGAGGTCCGGGATCAGGAAGGAGTAGCTCAGCCTGAGCTTGCCCTTGATCCGCTTGCCGCTCCGCCGGGCCTCGACGGTGTAGCTCTTGGTCGCCTTGATCCCCTGGTTCATCGCCGCGGGCTGGAGCGCCTTGCTCTTGACCTTCTTGCCGAGCTGCCCCTTCGGCGGCCGGAAGATCTCACCGCCGGCCCGGGAGCCGTAGGTCCCCGTGGTCTCGATGCAGATGGTCGGGACCACCGTCTTGATCGCCTTGAGCTTCGATCCGTTGAGCTTGAAGCTGATCGAGCTCCCGCCCTTGGTCTTGCCCGCGTACTTGGTGGCCGACGCCGGCGAGGCCGATCCGAGGGCGACGAGGATCAGGATGATCGCGGTCGCCAGCGAGAGGTTCACGACTTTTCTCAGGGTCATTTCTTCACCTTCAGGGTCAGGGTCGCGGTGCGGCGAGCGAGCCCGGCGCCGGAAGCGGTCACGGTCACCCGGATCGCGCCGCGGGCCTTGCGGGTCGTCTTCAGCTTGAGCGCGGCCGAGCCGGGCCGGCCGACGTCGGCGCCGAGGACGTGGCGGCAGGTCGGTGCCTTGACCAGCTTGCGGTGCTTCTTCGCCACCGACGCGCAGACCTTGGCCTCAGCCACACGCCCGCCGGTGACGGTCACGGTCGCCTTGGCCTTCGCCGCCTTGCCCGCCTTCACCTTGACCTGGCGCGGGGCGAGCTTGAGCGACTTGATCGCCACCCGGCCGGTCGGGCCGGTGGGGCCCGTCGGACCGGTCGGCCCCGTGGGGCTGGTCGGCCCGGTGGGCCCGGTCGGGCTGGTCGGCCCCGTCGGCCCCGTGGGGCTGGTCGGCCCGGTCGGGCCGGTGGGGCTGGTCGGCCCCGTGGGTCCGGTGGGACCCGTCGGCCCGGTCTGGGGCAGGTCGGCCTGCCCCCACGCGGGCTCCTTGCCGTTGCCGAGCTTGATCGGGTTGAGCGAGCAGTTCGAGCCGTCGTTGGCGGCCGGCACGTTCGCCACGTAGACCGAGCCGCGGTCCTGCCAGGCGACCTTCGTGCCGTCCGGCGAGAATCGGGGGTAGGCGGGAGCCTGGGCGATCCCGACGACCGAGCAGCGGTGGGTCGGGGTGCCGGCCGGCGGGGTGCCGTTGGTGTTCCAGAAGGCGAACTCCGAGGCGTCGGTGCTCTCCGGGGTGACCTCAAGCACAACCCGGCCGGTCGTCGAGACGTCGAAGCTCTCCATGTCACCCGCGTTGGGATCGTTGAACCCGAGCCAGCCGACCGGTTCGGCGCTGCCGGCCTTCTGCACCCAGACCCGGTTGTACGCGGTGTCGACGAACCCGGCGTACGGGGTCCCCGGGATCCAGCGGGGACGGACGTAGTTCGTGTGGCAGTTGATCAGGCAGGGGTTGGTCACGCCGCCGCCGGCGATGAACGAGACCCGCTGGTTCAGGGTGCAGGGGTTGGTCCAGCAGTCGAAGTAGTGCCAGTCGTACACGAAGATCCCACCGTCCGGGGAGATGGTGCCGCCGTTGAACGGGACAAACGAGCCGGCCCCGGTCTTCGGCAGGATCCAGCTGTCGATCATCTTGCGGTCCGACGGCCGGATGAAGTGGGCGAAGGCCGAGGAGGAGGCCTTGCGGATCGCGACGATCGTGCCGTCGCCCTTCTGCGACGGGGTCACGTACCGGTCCTCGGCGGTGCCGTCGGTGGTGATCTGCTCCTTGCGCACCCCGTCGGGAGAGCTGCGGTAGACGTTGCCGTCGCTGCCGACCCAGGAGACGTTGGCCGCCACCGCGCTGCCCGCCTGGAACAGGAGGAAGGCGCACGAGAAGACGATGGTCAACGCGCCGAAGCCCAGCAGGGCGGCGCGGATCGGGACGTTGGCGGGACGAGGGGACATCGGAAGGACCTCCGGATCGGGTTGCTGATGGCAGCACCCTCCTCCCCGCTCCTTGCCGTCGCCTTGCGGAAGGGTTGCGGGCCGCGATCCGCCGAGCTGGGGAACGCGGGGAGTCACGGTTCGGGGACATGCGATTAAGTGCGGGACGCCAACCAACCGCAAGGAGACTTCATGGGACTACTAGAGGGCAAGAACGCGATCATCACCGGATCGGCCCGCGGCATCGGCAGGGCCACCGCTGAGCTGTTCGCCGCGAACGGCGCCCGGGTCCTGATCAACGATCTCGACGCGGACGCAGCCGAGCAGGCCGCCTCCGAGATCGACGGCGAGACCGCGGTCTTCGCCGGCGACATGACCAAGGCCGATGCGGCCGACAAGCTGATCGCCACCGCACAGGACGCCTTCGGCTCGATCGACATCGTGGTCAACAACGCCGGATACACCTGGGACGGCGTCGCCCACAAGATGACCGACGACCAGTTCCAGGCGATGCTCGACATCCACACCGTGGTCCCGTTCCGGGTCGCCCGGGCGCTCGCCCCGCACTGGCGCGAGGCCGCGAAGGCCGAGGCCGCCGAGGGCAACGAGTACTTCCGCAAGCTGATCAACGTCTCGTCCGTCTCCGGCACCATGGGCAACGCCGGCCAGGCCAACTACTCGGCGGCCAAGTCCGCCGTGGTCGGACTGACCAAGACCCTGGCCAAGGAGTGGGGCCAGTTCAAGATCAACGTCAACGCGGTGGCCTTCGGCTTCGTCGAGACCCGCCTCACCGCCTCGAAGGACGGCGGCGAGACGGTCAAGGGCCCCGACGGCGAGGAGATCCAGCTCGGGATCCCGGAGCAGATGCGCGCGATGGCCTCGATGATCATCCCGCTGGGACGCCCCGCCACCCCGGAGGAGGCTTCCGGCCCGGTGATGTTCCTCGCCTCGGACCTCGCCAACTACGTCCACGGCCAGGTCCTCAACGTGACCGGCGGCCAGTTCG
>JBEBTS010000107.1:0-7741 GCA_040393665.1 Conexibacter woesei | reverse complement strand
CCACGTTCATCTCTCCTTCGAGTAGAGGGGCTTGGAGCTTACGCGGGCCGCCCGACGCTTCCCGCGGACGTCGATCTCCAGCTCGGTTCCGGGCGTCGCCAGGTCGGTGCGCACGTAGGCCATGCCGATCCCCTGCTCGAGCGACGGCGAGAAGGTCCCGCTGGTCACTTCGCCGACGGTCTCGTCGCCCAGCATCACGGGGTTGCCGGGACGCGGGATGCCGGCCCCTTCGATCAGGAACGGCGCCAGCTTCCGGTCGGTGCCGGTGGCCCTGAGGGCCGCCACCCGCTCGGCGCCGATGAAGCCGGTGCTCTCCTTGCACGCCCAGCCCAGGCCGGCGGAGATCGGGTCGGTCTCGGCGGTGAGGTCGTTGCCGTGGAGGTGGAAGCAGGCTTCGAGCCGGAGCGTGTCCCGGGCGCCGAGGCCGCAGGGGACGACGCCGGCATCGACCAGCTCGCTCCAGATCGCGGGGGCGATCTCGGGGTCGATCAGCAGCTCCACCCCGTCCTCGCCGGTGTAGCCGGTCCCGCAGATGATGGCCGGGCGGTTGCCGATCCGCTGCGTGATCACGCGCATCCGCGGCGGCAGGTCGATGTGGAGCTGGGCCGCCAGGGTGCGGCGCGCGTTGGGGCCCTGGACCGCGAGCATGACGTAGCTGGCGCTGACGTCCCGCACGTACACGTCGAACTCGCGGGCGATCAGGCCGAACTGGACGAGGTCGGTCTCGTGGTTGCCGGCGTTGGTGATCACCAGATAGCGGTCGTGGCCCAGCCGGTAGACGAAGAGGTCGTCGATCACGCCGCCGTCCTCGTTCAGCAGCAGCGAGTACTGGGCACCGCCGATCTCGATCTTCGCGACGTCGTTGGTGACCAGGCGCTGCAGGTAGCGGAGCGAGCCCGGCCCTTCGACCTCGATCTGCCCCATGTGGGAGACGTCGAAGATCCCGGCGTGGGTGCGTACGGCGATGTGCTCTTCCTTGATCCCGTCGTAGGAGACGGGCATCTCCCAGCCCGCGAACGGGACGATCTTGCCGCCCGCCTCCACGTGGGTGTCGAAGAGCGGCGTACGGCGAAGTTCGGAATCCACAGTCACCCGGGAATCTTAGAAGACCCGCCGGAACGAGGCCCAACCCATCCGCCGGGGCGATCGCTCGCGCTGGGCTGGAGTGATCGCCCCGGCGAATGCGAGAGGCGGGGTCCGAGGCCGCCCGAAACGAGAAAGGCCCCGCCGGGGCGGGGCCTTTCCAAGGCGGTGGCTTCAGCGACCGGTCAGTCCCTGAGGAACGGCGGCACTTCGATGTCGCTGTCGCCGACCCTGAGGTTGGTCAGGTCGGTGTCCTCGGGCGAGACCCGCTTGCGGGACTCGTACCGGCGCCGGACCCGCTGCGGGGACCGGGCGAGCAGCTCGAAGCCCTCGAAGCCGGTGGCGATGACCGTGACGCGGACCTCGTCCACCAGGGACTGGTCGACGACCGAGCCGAAGATGATGTTGGCGTTCGGGTCGGCCTCGGCCTGGACCAGCTGGGCGGCTTCGTTGACCTCGAACAGGCCGAGCTCTTCCGGGCCGGTGATGTTCAGGAGCATCCCGGTGGCGCCCTTGATCGATTCCTCGATCAGCGGCGAGGTGATCGCCGCCTTGGCCGCGTCCAGGGCACGGTTCTCGCCCTGGCCCGAGCCGACGCCCATCAGGGCGGACCCGGCGTCGCGCATGATCGTGCGCACGTCGGCGAAGTCCAGGTTGATCAGGCCGGGGATCGTGATCAGGTCGGTGATGCCCTGGACGCCCTGGCGGAGGATGTCGTCCGCCATGCGGAAGGCGTCGAGGACCGTGGTCCGGCGCTCGACCGCCTGGAGCAGCTTCTCGTTGGGGACGATGATCAGCGTGTCGACGTGGTTGCGCAGCTTCTCGATGCCTTCCATCGCGTTCTGCATGCGCTTCTTGCCCTCGAACTCGAAGGGCTTGGTCACCGCGCCGACCGTGAGGGCGCCGATCTCCTCCTTGGCGATCTCCGCGATCACCGGCGCCGAGCCGGTGCCGGTGCCGCCACCCTCGCCGGCGGTGACGAAGACCATGTCGGCCCCCTTCAGCGCCTCCTTGATCTCATCTCGCGACTCGGCCGCCGCGCCGGCGCCGACCTCAGGCTTGCCGCCGGCGCCGAGGCCGCGGGTCAGTTCCTGTCCGATCGAGATCTTGATGTCGGCATCGCAAGCCTGGAGCGCCTGAGCGTCGGTGTTGACCGCGATGAATTCGACGCCGCGGACGCCTGCGTCGACCATCCGGCTGACCGCGTTGGTACCCCCGCCGCCGCATCCGACGACTTTGATTACCGCTAGGTATGTGGATTCCATGCTTCCGATCCAAATCTTGTTGCGTGAGTTGAGCCATCTCCGCCGGGCCATTTCGGAAGCCGCGACGGGTCTTGTTGAAGTCTTGCCTCCAGAGCCTACAGCCTCGCTTCAGGGTTCACGGAGCTGCCGGGTTTCCGGAAATTGCGCTCAACGTAGGGCATTTACACCCACCTGTCAACGGGCCGCAGGACATCCTGCAGGGCGGAAACCTCAACTCTGACTTGAGGGTATTCGGAGCCTCAGCCTGTGGTCGAGCCTTAGGGCTGGGATCCCGCCGTACGACCCGTCATCCGCCCCTCCGCCTGCTCCGATGCCGTTTGGCGCCCTCCGCGGCCTACTCCGCCGGGACGGCTTCCTCACCCTCGACTCCGACCGGCTCCTCGCCCTCGACCGGCTCCGCCCCGCCCCGCACGGCCGGACGGCGCGGCACGGTCAGGTCTACATAATCGGCGTCGGTCATCTCCGGGTCGGCGATCACGGAAGCCGCCGCCTTCCACTTTTCCTCGGTCTGGTTGGAATCCCCGAAGACCAGGACGAGCCCGTTGGACATGGTCACCTCGACCCCTTCCTCGCCGAAGTCGCTGGACCGGACGTAGGGGCGCAGCTCCTTCGGCACCCCGCCCAGGACCTCCGCCTGACTCAGGGAGCGGCCGGTGAGCCGGCCCGACTCGGGCGGGTCCCCGGACCGGATCGAGGGCAGGCCCTCCGCCCGGTCGCCGGCCGGCCCGAGCACGGTGCCGTCCGTCGCGATCAGCAGCTCGTCGGCCCCGGTCCCGAAGCGGGAGCCATCCTCGCGGAGGGTCACGGTCACGGTGGCGCTGTCCGGGAACGAGGTGTCGATCCGGGAGTCGGCCACCCGTGGGAACCGGGAGAGCTCGTCGGCCAGAAGGTCAGGCTTCGGGTGGAGGGTGGTCATCTCGCCGACCGCGGCCTCGATCGCGTCGGTGATCTGCTGGCCCTCCTGGCCCTTCTCGGTCATGCCGACGACGGTGAGGTCCTTGATCGTCACCACCGAGGAATCACGCAGCCAGAACTGGTAGCCGGCGATCAGGCCGATCGCGAGGACCACGGACCCGAACGCGAGCAACCGGTAGAGCCGGCTGCGGCGCTCACGGCGACGAGCGAGCTGCGCGGTGCGCTTGACCGGGCTCGGCTGGCGACGGTCAGCCATCGGGCAGTCGGTCGGAGAGCCTGGTCACGTCCCCCGCCCCCAGCGTCACGACCACCCGGCCCGGGCCGAGCCGGGTCCGTGCCGCCCGCTCGGCCGCCTCCAGGTCGGGCGCCCACCAGGCCGGCTTGCCACCGGACCGTGAGACGGCCTCCCGCAGGACGTCCAGGCCCGAGACGCCGGCCAGCCGGCCGACCGGCTCCTCGCGGGCCGGGTAGACGTCGAGCACGATCAGCTCGTCGGCCAGCGCCAGGGCCTCGCCGAACTCCTGGCTGAAGATCATGGTCCGCGAGTAGAGGTGGGGCTGGAAGATCGCCACCAGCCGGTCCGGGTCGAGCTCGCGCAGCGCGGTCAGGGCCGCCCGCACCTCGGTCGGGTGGTGAGCGTAGTCGTCGTACACCCGGCTTCCGCCCGCCTCGCCCTTGAACTCGAGGCGCCGCCGCACCCCCGGGAACGAGGCCAGCGCGTCGGCGGCCTCGTCCGGATCGACCCCGGCGGCGACGAGAGCGCCGAGCGCGGCCCTCGCGTTCTGCCGGTTGTGGGCGCCGGGCACCGCCAGCTCGAGCCGATCCGGGCCCGGCTCGTCGGCGGAGAACGGCACCGTCGGCGTGGCCAGCGAGGCCGCGAGCTCCCGATCGGTCGCGGGGACGATCGCGACCCGGGCGCGGTCGGCGAAGGTCTCGAACGCGTCCCGCAGCTCGGCCAGGTTCGACCACCGGGCGTGGTGGTCCATCTCGATGTTGGTGATCACGGCGATCTCCGGGTCGAGCGTGAGGAAGGAGCCGTCCGACTCGTCGGCCTCGACCACGACCCACTCGCCGTCGCCCCAGCCCGAGTTGGTGGGCACCCCGGACGGGTCGGCCGCGGGCAGCTCGCCACCGACGAAGAAGGATGGGTCCAGCCCGAGCCGGCGCATCGCGTGGACGATCATCCCGGTGGTGGTCGTCTTGCCGTGGGTGCCGGCGATCGCGATCGTCCGGCGGGCGGAGCAGAGCTCGGCCAGGAGGTCGGACCGGTGGAGGATCCGGCTGCCCCGGTCGCGGGCCAGCGCCAGCTCCGGGTTGTCGTCGGCGATCGCGGTCGAGACCACTACCTCCGCCCCCTCCGGCAGGTTGCCGCCGTCGTGGCCGATCGCCGGCTCGACCCCGGCGGCACGCAGGCGGGCGAGGTAGCTGGAGTCGGAGCGGTCGCTGCCGGTGACGGCGGCGCCGAGCCGGTGGGCGACCAGCGCGAGCCCGGACATGCCGGCCCCTCCGATCCCGATGAAGTGGAGGCGCCGCTCCGGCCAGGAGATGGGCTCGGCGGTCATCGCTCGCCCCCGGCCGCGGCCAGCACCTCGTCGGCGACCTCGCGGGCGGCCTCGGGACGAGCCAGAGCGGCCGCCGCCGTGGACATCCGTCCGAGCACGTCGGGGTCGGGCAGGATCGCCTCGACCTCGGCCAGGATCCGGTCGGCGTCGAGCTCACCGTCGGGCACGACCACCGCCGCGCCGGCGTCGGCCATCCACCGGGCGTTCGCCGCCTGGTGATCCCCGGTCGCGTGGGGATACGGCACCAGGACGGCCGGCCGGCTGCGGGCGGTCAGCTCGAAGACGGACCCCCCGGAGCGGCCCAGGACCAGGTCGCAGGCGGCGAGGCAGTCGCCCATGTCCGGCTCGTACTCGAGCAGGGCGTAGCGGTCCGCGTGCGGCGCCGCCTCGAGCTGTGTCCGGATCTCGCCGTAGTCCCGCCGGCCGGTCACCTGGATCACGTCGAAGTCGCGGCCGGGGCGCTCGGCGAAGGCCTCGACCGCCGCCCGGTTGATGGTGCGTGCCCCGAGGCTGCCGCCCATGACCAGGACGCACCGGGCGTCCGGGGCGATCCCGAAGCGCTCACGCGCGGCCTCCCGGTCGGCGCCGAGCACCGCCCGGTTGACGGGCCGGCCGGTGACCCGGACGTTCGCGCCGGTGACGCCGTCGATCTCGAAGGCGAGGCAGACCCGGTCCGCCCTGCGGGCCAGCAGTCGGTTGGCCAGGCCCAGATGCCGGTCGGCCTCGGTCAGCACCAGCGGCAGGCGGGAGGTCCGCGCCGCCAGGCCGGCCGGGCCGGCGACGAAGCCGCCGCCGCCCATGACCACGTCCGCCCCGCGCTCACGCAGGAGCCGCCGGGCCCGCGGAACGGCGGCCGCGGCCTGCAGCGCCGCGCGGGCCGCCTTGAGCGGGTTCCGCCGGTCGATCCCGGAGAGGTCGAGCAGGTCGATCTCGTATCCGGCCGCGGGCACCAGCTCGGCCTCGGTCCGTCCGCGGGCGCCGAGGAAGCTCACCGCGGCACCCCGGTCACGAAGCTCGTCGGCGATGGCCAGGGCCGGAACTACGTGTCCCGCCGTGCCGCCGGCGGCGATCACGACTGTTGGCGCTGCTTTGGGCAACTGTTGCCGTCCTTCTCGAGTTGGTCGGTTGGGGCTCACCTGGGAGCACCCGGAGTTTTGCAGGGCTGCTCCAGCGCTGGCTCCGTCCCGGCTTCCGCACCGGGCTCCGCGCCGGATCTCGAACGGTCGCGGCATGACCCCCTCTGGCCACGTTGAGGATCAGCCCGATCGCGACCAGGCTGACGATCAGGCTGTTGTTCCCGTAGGAGACCAGCGGCAGGGGGACTCCGGTGAGCGGGGCCATCCCCATCACCGCGTACAGGTTCAGGAAGGCCTGGATCAGGATCAGACCGGTCAGGCCGCCCGCGAGGATGCGGCCGTAGGAGTCACGGGCGTGGATCGCGATCCGGAAGCCGGCGTAGCCGAGCATGCCGAACAGGGAGATCACGATCAGCAGTCCGAGGAACCCGAACTCCTCGCCGATCACGGCCGAGATCATGTCCGTGTGCGCCTCCGGTAGGTAGAAGGCCTTCTGCACCCCGTTGCCGATCCCGACCCCGCCGAGCCCGCCCGACCCGATCGCGATCTTCGCCTGGATCGTCTGGAAGCCGGTCCCGGCGATGTCGGAGTCGGGGTTGAGGAAGGTGAGCAGACGATCGCGGCGGTAGGGAGCGATCAGGGCGAAGACCATCGCCCCGGCGGCGACCAGGCCGCCCAGGGTGAAGATGTCGCGCCGCTTCGCCCCGGCGGCGATCAGGGTCACCCCGACGGCGAAGATCGCGATCATCGCCGAGCCCATGTCGGGCTGGGCCAGGACGAGCACGCACCCGGCGGCGGTCAGCCCCAGGTACGGGCCCATCTCCCGGATCGAGTGGAGACGGTCCGGGCGGTCGGCCAACAGGTGCGCCCCGTACAGGACGAGCGCGAGCTTGAGGAACTCGGCCGGCTGGAGCTGGACCGGGCCCAGGAAGAACCAGCCCTTGGTCCCGTTCACCGCCTGCCCGACGATGAGGACCGCGAACAGCGCCCCGAGGCAGGCGACGGCGTACTGCGGCGTGACCTCCCGCAACCGGCTCAGGTTCATCCGCATCGCGTAGGCGAAGAGGGTGAACCCGATCAGGACCGCGATCACGGTCTTCTTGAGGAAGGCGGTGCTGGCGGCGAGCCCGCCGTCGTTGAGGATCTGAGTGGTCGAGCTCGCGGAGAAGACCATGACCACGCCGATCGCGACCAGGGCGAGGGTGGCGGTGAAGAGCAGCCGGTACTCGGCGCTCGAGGTCGAGTGCGCCCGATCGGACCCGTTCGTGCGGGAGCCCTCGCGGCCCCGTCCGGCGTGCGTGCCGGGTGCGGCGGTGTCAGACGACATCGAGCTCCCTCACCATCTCGCGGAAGCTGTCGCCCCGCTCCTCGAAGCCGCTGAACTGGTCGGAGCCGGCGCAGGCCGGCGAGAGCAGCACCGTCTCGCCCGGGGTGGCGGCACCGGCGGCCTCGCTGACCGCGGTCTCGAGGTCGCCGCAGAACCGGACGATCTCGACGGCGGCGGGCGCCAGGGCCTCGCCGACCTCGTCCGCCGTCTCGCCGATCAGGTAGATCCCGCGGCAGGTTCGGGCCACGGGCTCGATCAGCCCGTCGAACGACTCCTCGCCGGCGCTGCCGCCGACGATCAGGTGGACCCCGCCCGGGAACGAGGCGAGCGAGGCGACGGTCGCGGCGACGTCGGTCGCGGCGGAGTCATCGACGAAGACGACGTCCTCGATCTCGGCGAACCGCTCCAGGCGGTGCGTCTGCGGGTCGTTCATACCGGCCCCGAGCCGGGGCCCGGTGGGAAGCGTCGGGCTTGGCGTCGATGAACGGACATACTCCACCCGACTCCTTTCTC
>JBEBTS010000106.1:0-7755 GCA_040393665.1 Conexibacter woesei | reverse complement strand
CCCGGTCCTCGAACTGGTTCATCGCGATCTGCCGGAAGACCGTGGCGATCTGGCCCTCGACCGCCTCCGAGAGCAGGCCGAGGCGCGAGGAGGGATCCTTCTCGGCGGCGAGCAGCCGGCCGAAGACCAGCTCCTCCGCGAACACCGACGCGGTCTCCGCGACCGTGAGCGGGGTGTCCTGGTGGAAGATGCCCTGCTTCCCGGCCAGCGCCTGGTGCAGGCCGTGGCCGAGCTCGTGGGCCAGGGTGAGCACGTCACGGCGACGGCCGGTGTAGTTGAGCATCACATAGGGGTGGACCGCCGGGACGGTCGAGGCCGAGAAGGCGCCGCCGCGCTTGTCAGGCGCGGGCGGAGCGTCGATCCAGCGCCGGTCGAAGAATCGCTCGACCACCTGGCCGGCGTCCGGGGAGAGCGAGTCGAAGGCCTCCTGCACGATCTGCCGGCCCTCGTCCCAACCGATCTCGACGTCGTCGGTGGCGATCGCCGCCATCCGGTCGTAGTCGGCGAGCCGGTCGACGCCGAGCAGCTGCGCCTTGGTCCGGTACCAGGAGCGGGCGAGGTCGTACCGGCCCTTCACCGCCTCGACCAGGGCCTGGACCGACTCGTCGGAAGCTTCGTTGGAGAGGTTGCGGGTCGCCAGCCAGTGCGGGTAGGAACGGAGGCGGTCCTTGATCGCCTTGTCCTGAAGCAGCGTGTTGAACACGTAGGCCCGGGTCCGCAGGCCGGGCTCCAGCGCCCCGGTGATCGCCTCGGCGGTCGTGCGCCGGACCTCGCGGTCCGGGTCGTGGAGCCGGGCGAGCGCGATGTCGAGGCTGGCCGGCTCGTCCTCGCCGGGGAGGTCCACCCGGATCGACGAGGTGAGCTCGTCGAACAACCGGCTCCAGGCGCCGGCTCCGGTGACCGAGAGCTCGGTCGCGATCCGCTCCTCCGGAGCGGTCAGCAGGTGGTCCCGGTACCGACGCTCGTTGCGCAGGTGATGGGCGCAGAACTCGAGTCCGGGGGTGGTGAGCAGCTCCTCGGCCCGCTCGTCGTCCAGCGCGGCCCACTCGAGGTCGAAGAACAGGAGCTTCGTCTGGATCGCCGTGGCCCGCTCCGAGCCCATCTGCAGCAGCGCCCCGTTGGCCGGGTCGGCGGTGTCGGCGGCGAACCGGAGGTGGGCGTAGTTGAGCGCCCGGCCGACCCGGTCCGAGATGTCGGCCAGCTTGGTCATCGCCACGATCAGGCCGGGGCCGTCGAGCTCGGCGACCTTGCCCTCGTAGGCGTCGGCGAACTTGGCCGAGGTCTTGTCGGCCTCGTCCAGCAGGGCGGTCACCTGCGCCTCGGGCGTGTCCCCAGGCTCGCCTTCGAGCAGGTCGCCCAGCTCCCAGGTGACCTCCGACAGGGAGCTCACGCGGCCGCCCCTTCCTTCAGGCGGCGGCGGATGATGAAGTCGCCGATCAGCGAGCCGGGAGGACCGAGCGTGATGACGGTGATCACCGGGAACCACCAGCCCCACCACTTCTGCATCGCGCCCCAGGCGCAGAGGCCGATCAGGACGACGAACAGGAAGCCATGGACCGGGCCGAGCACGGAGACGATCTCGTGCTTGTCGGCGATCCAGCGCGAGGACCAGACCAGCGGGATCAGCAGGAGCACGTCGACGATCGCCACGACGGCGATCCAGTTCAGGAACCGGATCTCTCGGTTCGGGACAGGGTTCGACGCGGCGGTGGATTCGGCCATGTGAGGGGACTTTCGGGTCGGTGCCAGGTTGCCCGGCAAGCTATCAGCCGGATCGGGCCGGCTCTCCCTCAGGCCGGCGTCAATGCGTCAGGTTGACGCCGGCGTACACGGTCGCCAAGGTCAGCACGAAGGTGATCCCCATGAGCGCGTGCGAGTTCCCGCGGGTCATGTGGGCGAGGACCGAGACGATCGTCAGCACGACCAGCGCCATCTTCACGTGGAAGGGCCCGTAGTCCCACATGTTGAAGTGGGAGGCGACCATCATCCCGGTGAGCAGCAGCACCCCGAGGGCGATCAGCGATCCGGCCCCGAAGCGCCGGGCGACGCCGCGGACCCACTCCGGGTCCGGGGCGGAGCGCAGAACCGGCACGACCGTGGCTGCGAGCATGATCTGCCCTCCGAGGAAGAAGGCCATGGCGACGACGTGCAGGAAGATCACGAAAGTCCAGAAGTCCATGCCAGGGAGCTTATTGAGGCCGGCGGAATCCGGGCTGCGGGTTTTCCGCGGACCACGGAGCGGAGGGTCGAAGCGGGGCGGGGGAGAGTTCGTCCACTCCCGTCCTTACCCTGAGGGGTGACCATGGCGAAGATCCGCTCACAACACGTCTGCCAGAGCTGCGGCCACGTGGCGATGGCCTGGACCGGCCGCTGCCCGGACTGCGGGGAGTGGAACACGCTGGTCGAGAGCGCCGCTCCCCGGCCCTCGAAGGGCGGGGCCAAGGCCCGCGGGGGATCCGGACGCGCCGGCTCGCCCGCGGATGCCGGCAAGCCGGTGCCGCTGCGCGAGGTCGAGGCGGTCCGCACCGCCCGTCACGCCACCGGGATCGGCGAGCTCGACCGGGTGCTGGGCGGCGGCATCGTGCCCGGCTCGCTGATCCTGCTCGGCGGCTCGCCGGGGATCGGCAAGAGCACGCTCACCGGCATGGCGATGGCGAACCTGCAGGCGGCCGGCCTCGGCACCCTCTACGTCTCCGGCGAGGAGTCCACGGCCCAGGTCCGGCTGCGGGCAGAGCGGCTCGGGCCGGCGGCGCTCGAGGTCTCGGTGCTGGCCGAGAGCTCGCTCGAGGTGGTGCTGGCGACGATCGAGTCCGAGCGGCCCGACGTCTGCGTGATCGACTCGATCCAGACCATGCACAGCCCGGAGCTGTCCGGGGCGCCCGGCTCGGTCGGGCAGGTTCGCGAGTGCGCCAACTCCTTGGCCGAGCAGGCGAAGCGGCTCGGCGTCGCCGTGATCCTGGTCGGGCACGTCACCAAGGAGGGCAGCCTCGCCGGCCCGCGGGTGCTGGAGCACCTGGTCGACTGCGTGCTCCAGTTCGAAGGCGAGCGGGAGCGCACCTGGCGCACCCTGCGGGCGATCAAGAACCGGTTCGGGGCGACCAGCGAGGTCGGGGTCTTCGAGATGCGCTCCGGCGGGTTGACCGAGGTGCTGGATCCCTCGGCCCGGTTCGTCGAGGAGGCGACCGGGGCGCTCGGATCGGTCGTGCTGGCCTCGATGGAGGGCACGCGGCCCGTCCTGGTCGAGGTTCAGGCGCTGGTCTCGCCGAGCGAGCTGGAGATCCCCCGGCGGGTGGTCAACGGGATCGACCGCAACCGGCTCAGCATGATCCTGGCCGTGCTCGCCCGGCACGCCCGGCTCGGGCTGGGCACCGCCGACGTGTTCGTCAACGTGGTCGGCGGGGTTCGGATCGACGAGCCCGGTGCCGACCTGGCCGTCGCGCTCGCCGTCGCCTCCGCCCAGCGGGGCGAGCCCCTGGCCGGTCCGGGCGGACGGCCGCTGGCCTGCTTCGGCGAGCTGGGTCTGACCGGGGACCTGCGCCACGTCGGGCATGCCGACCGCCGGGTGGCCGAGGCGGTCAAGTTCGGGCTCGAGCCGGTGATCGGCCCGGCCGGCGGCGATCGCCTCGGCGGCCTGGCCCCCTGCGCGACCGTACGCCAGGCCCTCAAGGCCGCCCTCGGGGCGTCCGGCGCCGGGCATCGCCCGGAAGCCGCCTGACCGGGTCGCGGCGCCCGAATCCGACGGTACCCGGCCCGGGTATCGTCCTCCGGATGCGGTAATGCGACGCAATCGACCGTCCACGCGGCCGCCAGACCGCATGGACAAGCGAAATCTGGCATAATTATCAGAATGTCGCTAGCAGTCGAGAGTGATCTTGCACACCTTTCTGAACGTCAGGATCCCAGACTGCTGCGCGCCCTGGACGCCGTCGCGCCGGGCACTCCCCTCCGTGAAGGCATCGACAACATCGTCCATGCCCGCACCGGCGGGCTGATCATCTTCGGCGAGACCGAGGAGCTCGCCTTCATGCTGTCCGGCGGGATCAAGCTGGACATCGACTACTCGCCCCCGATGCTCTACCAGGTGGCGAAGATGGACGGGGCGATCCTGGTGAGTTCCGACGCGAAGAGGATCACCTGGGCCAACGTCCAGATGATGCCCGACCCGACCATCCACTCGGCCGAGACCGGCACCCGGCATCGCACCGCCGAACGGATCGCGAAGCAGGTCGACGCGCTGGTGATCGCCATCTCCCAGCGCCGGGACGTGGTCTCGCTCTACCTGGACGGGGTCAAGTACATCCTTCAGGACATCCCCTCGGTGCTGGCCAAGTCGAACCAGGCCCTGGCCACGCTGAACAAGTACCGATTCCGCCTCGACGAGCTCTCCCAGCGCCTCACGCGGTCCGAGTTCAACGGCCGGGCCGTCCTCTACGACGCCCTCGCGGTGCTCCAGCGCTCGGAGCTGGTCTCGCGGATGGCGGTCGAGGTCGAGCGCTACATCGTCGAGCTCGGGACCGAGGGCCGGCTGATCGAGATGCAGCTCGAGGAGACCATGGTCGGGGTCGCGGCGGAACGCTCCGCCCTGATCCGCGACTACGCGATCGAGGACAGCGAGGAGTCCCTGGCCTACGTCAACGAGGCGATCTCCTCGCTCTCCCACCAGGACGTGCTCGACTTCGGGCACCTGGCGGAGCTGCTCGGCTACGACCGCAAGGTCAACACCCTCGACTTCCAGATCGAGCCCCGCGGCTACCGGCTGCTGGGACGCATCCCCCGCCTGCCGCGGCTGGTGGTGCAGAAGATCGTCCAGCAGTTCGGCAGCCTGGAGGAGGCGCTGACGGCGACGGACGAAGAGCTTGCCGCGGTCGACGGCGTAGGGCCCTCCCGAGCGAAGGAGATTCGCGAAGGAGTGAGGCGCGTCCGGGAGACCGCCCTCACCGACCACTTCATGAACACCTGACGGATGAACCATGGCGACCGGGTCCAGGAAGGCCGGGTGCCAGTGACCAAGAAAAGGAGCATCTGATTTCTGATTCAGAAGCAGTGAAGAACGGATCCGACGAGGAAGAGATCGAACTGGTTCCGTACGTGTGCGATTTCGAGGAAGGCGACAAGGTCGTGTACCCGCATCACGGCGCCGGCGTCGTCCTGACGAAGGAAGACGCGGAGCTGATGGGCGAGGTCCGCGAGTACCTGACGATCAAGATCCTCCACAACGACCTCACGGTCAAGGTCCCGACCGAGAAGGCGGGCGAGGCCGGCCTGCGCCGCGTGATCGACGAGGACGAGATCAAGAAGGTGATCTCGGTGCTCTCCGACGAGGTTTCCGACATGCCCAAGAACTGGAACCGCCGGTTCAAGTACAACAAGGAAAAGATCAAGACGGGCAACGTCTTCGAGCTGGCGGAAGTGGTCCGCAACCTCGCCCTGCGGGAGATGGAGAAGGGCCTCTCCACCGGCGAGAAGCAGATGTACACGCGCGCCAAGAAGATCCTGGCCTCCGAGTTCATGTACGCGCTCGACAAGGACGAAGAGGGCGCGGAGAGCTACCTCGACAACCTGCTCGAGGAGCGCTTCGAAGCCACGGTGGCGGCCGCCGCCGCTGCCTGATCCGACCATGGGGCGCGGCACCGCCGCCCTGATCGTCGCCGCCGGTTCCGGGCAGAGGCTCGGGGCCGGCGGGCCGAAGGCCCTGGTGGAGGTCGCCGGGCGGCCCCTGTTCGAGTGGTCCGTGGAGGCCTGCCGCGCCGCGGATTCGGTCGGACCGGTCTTCATCGCCGCCCCGGCCGGACGGCTGGACGAGTTCCGTCGCGACGGGGTCGTCGTGGTGGCCGGTGGAGCCACCCGGTCGGAGTCGGTCGCGGCCGGGCTCGAACGGGTCGAGTCCGAGCTGGTCCTGGTTCACGACGCCGCCCGCCCGCTGGCCCCGCCGGAGCTGTTCGATCGCGTGATCGCCGCGCTCACCGCGGACCGGGGGCTGGATGCCGTGATCGCCGCCGCGCCGGTGACCGACACGATCAAGCGGGTCGGTCCCGACGACCGGGTGGAGGAGACGCTGGACCGCGGCCGGCTGCGGTCGGTGCAGACCCCGCAGGTGTTCCGGACCGAGGCCCTGCACCGGGCGATCGCGACCGGGGACCTCGCCGCCGCGACCGACGACGCATCGCTGATCGAGGCGGCCGGGGGGTCGGTCGGCGTGATCGACTCCCCATCCGGCAACATCAAGGTGACGGTGCCGGCGGACCTGGCCCTGGCCGAGCTGCTGCTGAGCCGGGCCGAGCCGCGCCCCGTCACGACCTAGAACCGCTCCGTCCATCCCAGACCACCAGGACATGACCGCCACCCCCGTGATCACCGACTACCACCTCCACCTCCGGCCGGACGACATCAACGCCCGGGCGGAAGACCAGTTCACCGCGGAGAACATCGCCCGCTACGCCGACGCGGCCCGGGCCGCCGGGGTCACCGACCTCGGCTGCGCCGAGCACATGTACCGCTTCACCGAGGCCCTCAACGTGTGGCGCCACCCCTTCTGGGAGGAGTGGGCGATCGACGACATCGACCGTTACTGCGAGGTGGTCACCGCCAGCCCGATCAAGCTCGGGATCGAGGCCGACTACATCCTCGGCGCCGAGGACAAGCTCGACGACCTGCTCTCGCCCCGTCCCTTCGAGTACGTCGTGGGCTCGGTGCACTTCATCGGCGACAAGTCGCTCGACACCGAGGAGTACACGGTCTGGGACGACACCTCGGACCCCGACGAGATCTGGCGGCGCTACTTCGAGACGCTCGCCCACGCAGCGCGAGCCGGCATCTTCGACATCCTGGCCCACCCCGACCTGGTCAAGGTCTGGGGCCGCGCCGGCCGCCTGCCCTCGGGCGATCCGCGGTTCTTCTACGAGCCCGCGATCGAGGCGATCGCCGAGTCCGGGATCGCGGTCGAGGTCTCGACCGCCGGGCTGCGCAAGGGCGTGGGGGAGATCTACCCGGCCCCGGCCTTCATGGAGATGTGCGTCGACGCGGGGGCGGTCTTCGCGCTCTCGTCCGACGCCCACGAGCCTGGGCAGATCGGGTTCGAGTACGACCAGGCGCTCGAGTTCCTGGCCGGTCACGGCGTGACCGAGCTGGCCGTCTTCTCCGGGCGCGAGCGCCGGCTCGCGCCGATCGGGTCGCTGGCCTCCGGAGCCGCCCGATGAGCGTCCCGGTGAAAACAACTTACGGAGACGCTCGATGAGCGTCCCGGTTAAAACCACTCACGGAGCCGCCTGATGAGCGTCTCCGTGGGCATCGGCTACGACAGCCACCGGTTCGAGGCGGGGCGGCCGCTGATCATCGGCGGGGTCGAGATCCCGCACGAGCTCGGGCTCGCCGGTCACTCCGACGCCGACGTGCTCACCCACGCCGTGATCGACGCCGTGCTCGGCGCGGCCGGCCTGGGGGACATCGGGGCGCTCTTCCCGGACACCGACCCGACCTGGGAGGGGGCCGACTCGATCGGGCTCCTGCGGACCGTGGTCGGGATGCTGCGCGGGCCGATCCTCAACGTCGACGCCACCGTGATCTGCGAGCAGCCCAAGCTCGGCCCCTACCGAGAGCAGATCGCCCACCTGCTCGGCGACGTCACCTCCGCCCGGGTGGGGGTCAAGGCCACCACCAACGAGGGCATGGGCTGGATCGGCCGCGGCGAGGGCATCGCCTGCATGGCCGTCGCCACGGTCGACCTCACCTGATCGACCCGATCAAGCTCGAACCCGG